>JBCQTX010000067.1:0-8355 GCA_047174605.1 Rikenellaceae bacterium
AATGCTTGGCTCAAAATCAAACTCATAGGGACCATCCTTGCCTCTACCCCACGCCATAATTCGAGCCGAAGGACACATCGTAGCCTCGCGAATGGCCAAATCCCTAGATTCTGGGTCGCCCGAATTGCGAGTCAAGCGCCACGCACCACCTCCCGGATGGCAGAATCTGGCGTAGCAGCAGTATCGTTCATTGTCGCTCATCAACAACTCATCACCCTCGAAATATCGAGCCTCATCGAGCAACTTATCGATCGGAGAGGTGAGCCGACTATCCCACTCAACAATCTGGTGCGATCCATCACAAAAGGGTTTTGTTTTACTCGCTCCACACCGACATAGAGCGGTTGGCACTTCGCTATTCTCGGATAGTTCATATCTCTCGCCACATTTGTAGTACCAACTCTCGTTCATCTCATCCATCATGATAAATTGCTGCGTAAAGGGTGCGACACCATACAATAGATATGGCCCTTCGCTCGCCACTACAATGTGCAGATCCTCGGCTGGATCGATCTTTGTTTTGCCAATAGTTAACTTTGTCATGCTTTCCACATATTATATTAGACTTTTTTAGCGTTAGTAAAGGCAAGAATTATACCCTCGCTCAAAAAAAATTGGATTGAGAGGTGATATTTATGTGAAAATTGATACCTTTGCAGGTATATTCATATTAAAACGACATTTATATATACCTATGAAAAACATACTATACATACTCCTGCTATTCTGCTTGACAATCGTCGGATGTTCCAAGGATTACGATGGTGAATTCGAGCTTGATGAGGATAAGTTATTCGTTCGCGATTATGGCGAGAGTGGACAGATCACCTTTACAAGCCAAGATCTATCGGAATATGAGGTCTCTTCGGCTCCCGATGGCTGGGAGGTAGTCGTATCGGCAAGCGACAAAACAATTACTGTGACTGCCCCAAATGAGGATGATGAGGAGATCGAGGTAGCTGGAACTGTTTATATATATGGATACACCCCCGATGATGATAGCGTATATGTATATTTCTCGGTAGGTATCGCAGATAAAATTGCTCTTGATGATCCGAGCAATGATCAGCAGGCTAACTGTATGATCGTCACGCAACCAAATACAGTATACACATTCAACCCTAATCGACGAGGCGAGAGCACAACGGAGGTGAGTGAAAAGGCTGTTGATTGTGAGGTTGTATGGCGAACCTCTGGCTCCCCTATCTCTTTCGTCGAGATGACTGACGATGGTGATATTACCTTCTACACCAAACCAAGTTGGGATGACGATGTGATGGAGCTTACAGAGGGTAATGTCGTAATTGCCGCTTTGAGTGACTCCGAGGAGGTTCTTTGGAGCTGGCACATATG
This sequence comes from Rikenellaceae bacterium, assembly GCA_047174605.1. Taxonomy (GTDB): domain Bacteria; phylum Bacteroidota; class Bacteroidia; order Bacteroidales; family Rikenellaceae; genus Alistipes. The sequence continues at coordinate 1,354 of JBCQTX010000067.1, forward strand.
GGTTACGGAGACTCCTGTGGAGGATGTCGAGGTGGCAGGTATGACGTTCCTTGATCGTAACTTGGGAGCATTCATGAATGATAATTCGGATGATGATAATATCCTAGATTCATACGGCCTCTATTACCAATGGGGACGTAAAGACCCATTTATCTACGCTAACACCTACAACGCTTCGGGAAGTACAGATGCCTATCTCTACGATGATGATGGATATTACTTCACAATGTCACAGCAGGAGTCAAACGCTGTTTATGGTCAATGGATATTCTCACGTCTCAGTCCAGCGACCTTCGTCACTGGAGATCCGGAGCTTGATGGGGATTGGCTCTATGGTAGCGATAAAAACGACTACTTATGGGGGACAAATGGCGAGAAATCGATCTATGATCCATCTCCAAAGGGGTATCGAGTGCCAACCTCGGCTGAGTATGCCCAGCTTACGCTCAATGAGGAGGAGGAGCTAACCCTTGAGAGCTATGGCCGCACTCTAGATGGCGAGCTATTCATGGCGTATGGCGTGCGCACATATCTTGACTACACAATCCAAAACTATAAGGCGGATGGCAGCTATGCTCGTTGGGCAGGATATTATTGGAGCTGTGATGCAAATGAAGCAGAGTCAGATGCACTCTACTTCGATAGCGATGGTAATATAGGTGTCACCACATCGAAGCGCGCTACAGGAATGCAGATTCGCAGTATCAAGATGGAGTAGAGATCTGCAATCTCTAACAATACGGAAATACAAAGAGGGGCTATCCGCAATGGACAGCCCCTCTTTTGTATATTATACCTACTTCTACATCAAGTAAGCATCAATAGCATTAGCAGCAGCACGTCCCGATGCGATAGCACGTACAACCAAACTTGCACCTGTTGTAGCATCTCCTGCAACGAAGATATTATCTGCCGAGCTCTTCATATTCTCATCCGAAGCGATGTTCTTACGTCCATCAACAGTTAGCTTCATAGCCTCAGCGATAGTCTGCTCAGGGTGTACAAATCCCATTGCCAACAACACCAAATCAGCCTTGATCACCTCAACTGCCTCTGTATCCATTGACTTAACCTCAACAGCTACAACCTGACCATTCTCACCGATGAACTTATTAGTTCCCAAGCTCCAACGACGCTCACAACCCTCCTTATGAGAGCTAGATGTCTTAAGGATCATTGGGTAATATGGCCAAGGAGTCTCTGGGTTCTCACCCACTGGAGGCTTAGGCATGATCTCGATCTGTGTAACAGATGCCGCACCATGACGGATAGATGTTCCCACACAGTCAGAACCTGTATCTCCACCACCGATCACCAATACATGCTTTCCATTAGCCGAGAACTCTGAGTCATCTGGAACATGTGAGTGTGCTGCTGTAGCGCGGTTCTGGTTCTTCAAGAACTCCAATGCGTAATATACACCCTTCAAATCACGACCCTCTGCTGGCAAGTTACGTGGAACACCTGCTCCAATTGCCAAACATACAGCGTCATACTCCTTTGCGATCTGGGTGATATTCTCTGCAACATTTGAGTTACACTTGAACTCTACACCCTGCTGTGCCATGATATCCATACGACGATCAATAACCGACTTATTCAATTTAAAGTCTGGAATACCATAACGTAGCAATCCTCCCGGAGCCTCATCGCGCTCGAATACCGTCACGCTGTGGCCCATCTGGCTAAGTTGATTTGCAGCAGCCAATCCTGCAGGGCCCGACCCTACAACAGCCACCCTCTTACCACTCTTCACCTCGGCGATAACTGGCTTAACATAACCCATCTCAAATGCCTTCTCGATGATCGAGACCTCATTCTCGCGGATAGTGATCGGCTCATGAACCTGATTTAGCACACATCCCTTCTCGCAGAGTGCAGGACATACGCGTCCTGTAAACTCTGGGAAGTCATCGGTCTGCTGCAAATTCTCATATGCCTTGCGCCAGTTACCCTTATAAATTGCATCCTGCCACTCTGGTTGGCGGTTGCCTAGTGGGCAGCTCCAGTGACAAAATGGCACACCACAATCCATACAACGTGATGCCTGCAACTTTCTGTCATCCTCATTAAGAGTCTGCTCCACCTCACCAAAATCAGCGATGCGCTCATGAACGGGACGATAGCCCGCCTCTTTTCTATTTATTGATAAAAATGCTTTTGGATTTCCCATTGTCTTACTACTTCCTAATAATCACGTTCTACTTTTGAAATACGCTCCTGCATAGCGCGCATCTGCTCCTCATGAAGTACCTTCTTGTACTCGATTGGAGTAACCTTAATAAACTCTCTCAATAGAGCTGGGTTGTCGATAATCTCCTTCGCTACACCACTACCAGTCAACTCATAGTGATTCTGAATATACTTCATCAACTCATCCTTCTCATATTGGCTATCAATAAGAGTGAGCTCAACCATCTCCATGTTACAACGGCTATCGAAACGACCATCCTTGTCCCATACATAGGCTACTCCACCACTCATTCCAGCTCCGAAGTTACGTCCTGTAGCTCCAAGAACCACTACACGTCCACCAGTCATATACTCACAAGCGTGCTCTCCAGCTCCCTCAACAACAGCTACTGCACCACTGTTACGAACACAGAAACGCTCTCCTGCACGTCCATTGATATATACCTCTCCCGAAGTTGCTCCATACATAAGTGTGTTACCTACGATAACACTCTCCTCTGGCTTGAACTCTGATCCATCAGCTGGCTTAACAACGATCTTTCCTCCCGAAAGACCCTTACCAAGGTAGTCATTAGCCTCTCCCTTCAAGACAAACTTCAATCCCTTTGTTAGGAACGCGCCGAAGCTCTGTCCTGCAGATCCCGAGAATGTCGCAGTGAAGGTATCCTCCGTTACTCCATCCTCGCCATACTTCTTAGCCATGCGGCCTCCCAACGTAGCTCCGATCGAACGGTCAATATTGGTGATCTTATACTCTCCTGAGCCCTTCTCGCCCCAACTAACAGTCTTATCAGCATCCTTCAAGATCGACTTCTTAAGGTCGCTAACCGGAAGTGGCTCCTGTGGGATAAGGTTGCGGATCTCGCTACCCTCAACGAAGTTAGCTCCATGAAGCAACTTCGAGAAGTCTGTCTTATCGATCTTGCTATCACCCGTCGCTGCCTTCTCTACCAAAAGGTCTGTACGTCCAACGATCTCGTCGAACGACGTGAATCCCATCTCAGCCAAGATCTCGCGAACCTCCTCAGCCATAAAGTTGAAGAAGTTTACAAGGTAATCTGCACTTCCCGTAAATCTCTTACGAAGCTCAGCATCCTGTGTTGCAACTCCAACCGGACAAGTATTCAAGTGACACTTACGCATCATAACACAACCAAGAACGATCAACGCACTCGTTGCAAATCCGAACTCCTCAGCTCCCAACAACGCCTCTACAACGATATCGTGACCCGTCTTAAGCTGTCCATCGACCTGTAGAACGACGCGAGAACGCAATTTATTGAGTACCAACGTCTGCTGAACCTCAGAAAGTCCAATCTCAGAAGAGACTCCCGTGTGGCGGATTGAGCTCATTGGGCTCGCTCCTGTACCTCCCTCGCAACCTGCGATGATGATTGTATCTGCCTTTGCCTTAGCAACTCCCGCTGCAATTGTTCCTACTCCACTCTCTGCTACCAACTTCACACTAACCTTAGCGCTTGGGTTGACATTCTTCATATCGTAGATCAGCTGCGCTAGATCCTCGATAGAGTAGATATCGTGGTGTGGTGGTGGCGAGATCAACGAGATTCCCGGGATCGAGTGACGTGTCTTTGCGATCACCTCATCGACCTTAAAGCCCGGAAGCTGACCTCCCTCACCCGGTTTTGCTCCCTGAGCGATCTTGATCTGGATCTCATCCGCATTTACAAGGTAGTTAGCCGTAACACCAAAACGTCCCGATGCGATCTGCTTGATAGCCGAACGTGCCGACGATCCATCCTCGCGTGGAACAAAACGTGCTGGATCCTCACCTCCCTCACCAGTATTTGACTTTCCGCCAATACGGTTCATCGCGATTGCCATCGCCTCGTGAGCCTCCTTACTAATAGATCCGAACGACATCGCTCCCGTTACGAAACGACGCATGATCGACTCCTTACTCTCTACCTTCGAGATATCGATTGCAGTCCCCTTCTTGTAGTCCAAACGGTCGCGCAAGAAGATTGGACGCTGCTTATCATTTACATATGATGTGTACTCCTTGAACTTCTTGTAGCTTCCCAAACGTGTTGCGATCTGAAGTGTTGCCAAAGTCTCTGGGTTCCACGCGTGCTTCTCTCCACTCTTGCGGTAAGCATACTGTCCCAAATCTCCTAGCTCAACACCCTCATAGGCAGCTGCATGGAAACGCAAAACATCGTTTGTGATATCCTCCAAATCAGCACCTCCAATTGCAGATGTTGTACCCACGAAGTAGTTATCAATAACGCTCTGTGAGATACCTACCGACTCAAATAGCTGTGCTCCACGATATGATCCGATTGTCGAGATTCCCATCTTCGAGATAACCTTCAACAATCCCTTACCAATAGCCTTGATATAGTTCTTCTCTGCCGTTGCATAATCCAACTTCACAGCACCCTCTTTGATCAAGTTGTCGATCACCGCATATGCCATATATGGGTTGATTGCACTCGCTCCATAACCCAACAACAACGCATAGTGCATAACCTCGCGAGCCTCTCCCGTCTCAACGATAAGAGCCGTCTGAACACGCTTGCGCTCACGAATCAAGTGGTGGTGAACAGCTGAAATTGCCATTACCGATGGCACTGCTGCACGTGTTGCGCTAACTCCGCGATCCGACAAGATAATATAGTTAAACTTAGCATCAACTGCCTCAACAGCCTCTGCACGCAATCTCTCAACAGCCTTAGCAACTCCCTCAGCTCCCTCCGAGATATCGAAGGTCATATCCAAAGTCTTTGTTCTAAAGCCCTTGTAGTCGATGTGACGCAAGATGTCGATATCGCGATTTGTCAAGATCGGCTGCTTGATGTGTACCATCTTACACAACTCCTCCGATGGCTGCAAAAGTGACTTATCTATCGCTCCGATATATCCCTCCAACGACATAACCAACTCCTCGCGGATTGGGTCGATCGGTGGGTTAGTAACCTGTGCGAACTGCTGACGGAAGTAGTTAAACAACAACTGTGGTTTGTCCGAGAATACCGGAAGTGGCGCATCGTTACCCATCGATGCCGTAGCCTCATAAGCTCCATTAACCATCGGTACAACTGCCTTCTCAATCTCCTCATCATAATATCCGAAGGCGCTCTTCAACGTCGCTAGATCACTAACTGTTGTTGCAACCTTACGTCCCGATGTGATCTCCTCCAAGTGGATACGATTCTTGCGCAACCACTCTCCATATGGGAACTTAGCCGCTAGATCGCTCTTAATCTCATCATTCTTATAGATGCGTCCTGTCTCGGTATCGACAACGATGATCTTACCCGGCTCCAAACGTCCCTTCTCCAATACATTCTCAGGATCGATCTCAACAACTCCAACCTCAGATGCCATAACCATCATGCCATCCTTAGTGAGTGTGTAACGCGTTGGACGCAATCCATTACGATCCAACATACCTCCTGCAAAACGACCATCCGAGAACAACAACGCTGCTGGACCATCCCAAGGCTCCATCAAGATACTGTGATACTCGAAGAACGCCTTCAACTCAGGTGAGATTGGGTTCTTATCGTTGAAACTCTCTGGAACTAGCATTGCTAGCGCGTGAGGAATTGACATTCCACTCATCACGAAGAACTCCAAAACATTATCCAACGATGCACTATCACTCATCGCTGGAACGATTACTGGATTGATCGCCTTAACATCTCCCAAAGTCTCCTCCTTAGTAAGGACGCTCTGACGTGCGCGGCTCCACAATCTATTTCCTCTAATTGTGTTGATCTCACCATTGTGTCCCAACATACGGAATGGCTGTGCCAATGCCCATGATGGGAATGTATTTGTACTAAAGCGCGAGTGTACCAACGAAATAGCACTTGTCAACGCCGGATTGCTCAAATCTAGGAAGTAGTGGCGAAGCTGATCCGACGACAACATTCCCTTGTAGACCATGCTCTTCGACGACAACGACACGACATATGTATCATGGTTAGCCTTCTCCACCATGCGGCGCATACGGTACAATCGAACATCTAGTGCGATATCCGACAACTCCTTCTCCACCACAATAACCTGCTTGGTGATAGGCTCTGCTGCCAAAGCTCCCTCACCCAACATTGAGTTGTCTACCGGAACATCACGGAACGCCGTAACCTCCAACCCCTCAGCCTCAGCTGCTTGGCGGAACGACTCCATAACCTCCTCGACTCTCTTCTCATCTTTTGGGATAAATACCAATCCCGTTCCATAGTGTCCCTTCTCAGGTACTGCGAAGCCCTGCAATAGGATAAACTCATGTGGAACTTGGATCATAATTCCCGCTCCATCTCCTGTCGCTGGGTCTGCACCCTCTGCTCCACGATGGATCATATTCTCTAGGACTTGTAGTCCATCATCAATCACCTTGTGTGATTTACGTCCGTTGATGTTTAGTAGCAATCCAACGCCACACGCATCACGCTCATAAGCTGGATCATACAATCCCTGCTTTGCACTCATTGTTAGAGTATGTTGTTTCATTATTTATCTGCTTAAATCTTGTTTCGGGTTATAAACCTTTTTAAGTAGGTATTGCTGAGAGCAGGGTTTTAAGACCCTATCTCTCAGCAACTCCAAATATCATATCTTTGTAACTATCTCATTATCTGATAAATAGCAACTCGCGATACTTAGGAAGTGTCCACATACGGTCATCTACGATCAACTCCAATTTGTCGATGTGATAACGAATAGCATCCATCAATGGAATTACTGTATCGTGGTATGCAACTGCCTTCTCGCGCTCTGTCTCAAGCGCGTTAGCAACCTTACGTGCCTCAATCATCTCAGCCGTCTTAGCGTTGATGA
>JBCQTX010000068.1:0-8298 GCA_047174605.1 Rikenellaceae bacterium
CCTGCATACGATATACCTCCTGAACCTCATTCACGATATGCTCCTGAACAAGCGTTGGTCCCAAGATACGCAAGATATCTGCCGGAGTGATTGCTCCATCCGAGAGTGGGTTACCCGCCTTAACATAGTCATTCTCCTGAACGATGATCTGACGTGAAAGTGGTACCAAATATCTCTTCTGATCGCCATCCTTACTTGTGATCACGATCTCGCGATTACCTCTCTTGATCTTACCGAATGATACCTCTCCATCGATCTCCGACACAATTGCTGGGTTCGATGGGTTACGAGCCTCAAAGAGCTCCGTAACACGTGGAAGTCCTCCAGTGATATCACCTCCCGACTTACCTACGGCACGTGGGATCTTGATGATGATATCTCCCGCTTTGACCTTCTGCTTATCCTTAACTACAACGTGTGCATTTACCGGCAAGTTGTGTGATTTAATCTCCAATCCCTCCTTATCTTGTACCTTAATAATTGGGGTCTTCGTCTTATCCTTGCTCTCGATAATCACTCGCTCCGAAAGTCCTGTCTGCTCATCACGCTCCTCGCGGTATGTGATACCCTCGATTACGCTATCATAAGCGATAACTCCATCGTGCTCCGAGATGATAACTGCGTTATATGGATCCCACTCACAGATCAAATCGCCACTCTTAACAGTCGCACCATCAGCCATATAAATAGTCGAACCATATGGCAATGGGTGAGTATAAAGAACGATCTCTGTCTTTGGATCTACAATACGGAACTCCGATTGACGTGACACAACCAAGTTGATCGCATCTCCCTGTAGATTCTTCGTTGCAATTGTACGCAACTCATCAATCTCCAACGTACCCTCATACTTCGAGATAACATTTGTCTCGACCGAAGATCCTCCCGCAACTCCTCCGACGTGGAACGTACGAAGAGTAAGCTGTGTTCCCGGCTCACCGATTGATTGTGCAGCGATAACTCCCACAACCTCACCTCGTTGAACCATGCGCGCTGTAGCCAAGTTACGGCCATAACACTTCGCACAAACTCCATTGCGTGACTCACACGTCAATACAGAGCGGATCTCTACTGACTCTAGTGGTGAATCCTCGATTGCCTGTGCGATCTCCTCTGTGATCTCCTCACCAGCTCCGCACAACACCTCGCCCGTAAGTGGGTGGATGATATCCACGAGTGATGCACGTCCCAAGATTCTGTCATATAGTGTCTGTACAACATCATCGTTGCGCTTGATAGCCTTTGCTGTCAAACCACGCAATGTTCCACAATCTGTCTCATTGATAATTACATCCTGAGCAACATCGACCAAACGACGTGTCAAATATCCCGCATCCGCAGTCTTCAAGGCTGTATCGGCAAGTCCCTTACGCGCACCGTGCGTAGAGATAAAGTACTCCAATACCGAAAGTCCCTCCTTAAAGTTCGAAAGGATAGGGTTCTCAATAACCTGCTGTCCTCCCTCGACTCCAGACTTCTGAGGCTTCGCCATCAATCCACGCATTCCAGAGAGCTGACGAATCTGCTCCTTCGAACCACGGGCTCCCGAGTCAAGCATCATATATACTGGGTTGAAACCATCCTGATCGGCGATCAACGTGTCGATTACCGTCTTTGTAAGTTTCGAGTTGATATTTGTCCAAACATCGATGATCTGGTTGTAACGCTCATTATTGGTGATAAGACCCATGTTGTAGTCATCCATAATAGCGTCCGCACGATCATATCCCTCATTTACCAAAGTCTCCTTCTCTTCCGGAATGATCACCGCATCAAGGTTAAACGATAGTCCTCCCTCAAATGCCATGCGATATCCCATAGCCTTGATATCATCCAAGAATGCCGCTGTCTTAGCTGCTCCTGCACGCTTCATCACAACAGTGATGATATCACGCAACGATCGCTTTGTCAATACCTCGTTGACATAACCCACCTCACGTGGCACGATCTGGTTAACCAAGATACGTCCGATGGTAGTCTCCTTAAGCATCATCTCCAACTCACCTGCATCGTTAAGATCCTCCACCATACATTTTACTGTAGCGTGAAGCGCTGCACGTTTCTCGTTGTAAGCGATGATCGCCTCCTCAGCACCATAGAATACGAGTCCCTCTCCCTTAGCACCCTTACGAGGCTTCGTTACATAGTAGAGACCCAAGACCATATCCTGTGAAGGGACTGTGATCGGAGCACCATTCGCCGGATTTAAGATATTGTGTGAACCCAACATCAAGACCTGCGCCTCCAAAATAGCCGCATTGCCTAGTGGCAAGTGGACCGCCATCTGGTCACCATCGAAGTCGGCATTAAACGCCGTACACGCCAATGGGTGCAACTGCATAGCCTTACCCTCGATCAACTTAGGCTGGAACGCCTGAATTCCCAATCGGTGAAGAGTTGGGGCACGGTTCATCAACACTGGGTGTCCCTTAATCACGTTCTCCAAAATTCCCCAGATCACTGGATCCTTTCTATCTATAATCTTCTTTGCTGACTTTACCGTCTTTACAATTCCGCGCTCGATAAGCTTACGAATTACGAATGGCTTATAAAGCTCAGCCGCCATATCCTTCGGAATTCCCATCTCATGCATCTTCAACTCCGGACCAACGACAATCACCGAACGAGCCGAGTAATCAACACGCTTTCCGAGCAAGTTCTGACGGAAACGTCCCTGCTTACCCTTCAACGAGTCCGACAAAGATTTCAATGGCCTATTTGACTCATTCTTAACTGCATTGCTCTTTCTCGAGTTATCGAACAACGAATCAACCGCCTCCTGCAACATACGTTTCTCATTACGCAAGATCACCTCTGGCGCCTTGATCTCGATGAGTCGCTTCAAACGGTTATTACGGATGATAACACGACGATAAAGATCATTAAGATCCGACGTCGCGAAACGTCCTCCATCGAGTGGTACAAGTGGGCGCAACTCTGGTGGAATCACCGGAACAACGTTCAACACCATCCACTCTGGCTTATTCTTCTCGCGCGATGTACGGAACGACTCAATTACGTTCAATCTCTTCAACGCCTCGCTCTTTCTCTGCTGTGAAGTCTCCCTCATAGCACGATCACGAAGTGTATATGATACTGAGTCTAGGTCAACTCGCTTCAATAGCAAATCTACCGCCTCAGCACCCATCATCGCCACAAACTTGTTCGGATCATCATCCGGAAGTTGTTGATTTCCAGCTGGAAGCTGTGCAACCAAATCCAAATACTCCTTCTCCGACAATGTTCCAAGGTTCTCTTGTCCCAACTCTGCCGCTGCACCTACATTGATAATAACGTAGCGCTCGTAGTAGATGATAGACTCCAACTTCTTTGTCGGGATTCCCAACAAATATCCGATCTTCGATGGCAACGAACGGAAGTACCAGATGTGAACCACCGGCACAACCAACGAGATGTGTCCCATTCTCTCGCGACGCACCTTCTTCTCCGTAACCTCGACTCCACAACGGTCACAAACAATACCCTTATAACGGATACGCTTATACTTACCGCAGTGACACTCGTAGTCCTTCACCGGTCCAAAGATACGCTCACAGAACAATCCATCGCGCTCTGGCTTATATGTACGGTAATTGATAGTCTCTGGCTTCAAGACCTCACCGCTCGACTGTGACAAAATCTCCTCTGGAGATGCCAAGCCGATCGAGATCTGCTTGTAGCCACCTGTCTGTTTATTATCTCTATTATTGAATGCCATATAGTATTCTCCTTATTCTCTAATTGATACTACTCCAACTTAACCGACAACGCCAATCCACGAAGCTCGTGAAGCAAGACATTCATCGCCTCTGGGATGCCCGGCTTTGGTAGGGTATCACCCTTAACAATAGCCTCATATGCCTTAGCACGTCCCATAACATCATCCGACTTGATAGTCAAGATCTCCTGTAGAATATTGGCAGCACCGAAGCCCTCCAATGCCCAAACCTCCATCTCTCCAAAACGCTGTCCTCCGAACTGTGCCTTACCTCCAAGAGGCTGCTGCGTGATGAGTGAGTAAGGTCCGATAGAACGAGCATGCATCTTATCGTCGATCATGTGACCGAGCTTAAGCATATATGTTACTCCCACTGTCGCTGGCTGGTCGAACATCTCGCCCGTTCCTCCATCATATAGGAATGTACGTCCACTATGTGGGATACCTGCCTTCGCTCCAACCTCATTAACATCGTCCAACGACGCACCATCAAAGATCGGTGTTGCGAACTTACAGCCCAACTCGCGTCCTGCCCATCCAAGTACAGACTCGAAGATCTGACCCAAGTTCATACGCGAAGGTACACCAAGTGGATTCAAACAGATATCGACAATCGATCCATCCTCCAAGAAAGGCATATCCTCATCACGAACGATCTTCGCTACGATACCCTTATTTCCGTGACGACCGGCCATCTTATCTCCAACCTTCAACTTACGCTTCTTCGCAATGTAGACCTTCGCCAACTGGATAACTCCATTCTGTGGCAACTCATCTCCATTGAGCATATTATACTTCTCGCGTTTGATCGCTGCATCAGCTCTCTTCCACTCCAACGTATAGTTATTTACCGTCTTCTCAATCTGTGCATCGATCGCTGCATCGCCTGTCCAGTGGCAACTTCCCAAATTCAAGAAGCCCATCTCAACATTTGTCTTATCATCGCTAACCGACTTAGAGATAGCATCAAACATACTTGATGTGAACTTAGTACCCACCGGGTAGAGCTCAACTCCGAAGTAGTCCGTTACGCTCTGTGAAGTCATACCCGACAATAGCGTACACAACTTCTCAATAAGTCGCTTCGTAAGCTCTGCAACCTCACCTGCAAACTTCTCATCCATCTTCTCCAACATCGCCTTCTCAACCGACTTCGTGCGCTTGATATCCTTCGATGCGCGAGCATAAAGACGTGTGTCGATAACAACTCCATGCAATGATGGCTGCGCCTTCAACGATGCATCCTTAACATCACCTGCCTTATCACCGAAGATCGCGCGCAACAACTTCTCCTCTGGAGATGGATCGCTCTCGCCCTTTGGTGTGATCTTTCCGATCAAGATATCTCCCGGGTGGATATTCGCTCCGATACGAACAATACCATTCGCATCCAAATCGCGAGTCGCCTCCTCCGAAACATTCGGAATATCTGAGGTCAACTCCTCCACTCCACGCTTCGTATCACGAACCTCCATGATATACTCATCAACATGGATCGATGTGAAGATATCATCACGCTGAATACGCTCCGAAATAACGATCGCATCCTCGAAGTTATAACCCTTCCAAGGCATATATGCAACCTTCAAGTTACGTCCCAACGCCAACTCGCCACCCTGTGTCGAGTAACCCTCTGTCAAGATCTGCCCCTTAGTAACCATATCACCCGTCAAAACCGTTGGCTTCAACGTCACTGATGTATTTTGGTTAGTACGGCGGTAACGTGGCAAAGTATATGTCGTGATCTCTGGATCAAACGAACTTAGAACCTCCTCCGGTGTGCGGTTATACTTAATCTCGATACGTGTCGCATCTGAGAAGATAACCTCTCCATCCTTCTCTGCTACTACCTGAATACGGCTATCGCGAACCAAATCCTTCTCGATTCCAGTTCCTACGATCGGCGCCTCAGTTGTGATGAGTGGTACCGCCTGACGCATCATGTTAGATCCCATCAACGCACGGTTCGCATCATCATGCTCCAAGAATGGGATGAGCGAAGCGGCGATCGAAGCGATCTGGTTTGGCGCAACATCCATCAAGTGAAGCTCCTTAGAGTTCACAACCGGAACATCCGCACCACCACGTGCCTTGATACGATCTGGCTGCAAGAAGTTTCCTTCATCATCCACTGGCATAAATGCCTGTGCCACAACCTTACCCTCCTCCTCTTCTGCAGAGTAGTATTTAATATGTGAATTATCTATATCTACCTGACCATCCTCCACCGCACGATACGGAGTCTCGATGAATCCCATTGGCGAGATCTTCGCAAATACACACAACGATGAAATCAATCCGATATTCGGACCCTCAGGAGACTCAATAGGACACAAACGACCATAGTGAGTATAGTGAACGTCACGAACCTCAAATCCTGCACGATCACGCGAAAGTCCTCCCGGTCCTAGAGCCGAAAGACGACGCTTATGTGTGATCTCCGCAAGCGGGTTGATCTGATCCATGAACTGCGATAGCTGAGATGTTCCGAAGAATGAGTTGATAACGCTCGACAATGTCTTTGCATTGATCAAATCAACCGGCGTAAAGATCTCATTATCACGCACATTCATCCTCTCACGGATAGTACGTGCCATTCTCACAAATCCTACTGAGAATTGGTTCGACAGCTGCTCACCAACAGTACGAACGCGACGATTCGACAAGTGGTCGATATCATCCACCTCCGCCTTGGAGTTGATAAGCTGAATCAAATATTTAATGATCGCGATAATATCCTCGCGAGTCAATGTACGTGTCATTGGGTCCGTATCCAACTCCAACTTCTTGTTGATACGATAACGACCCACCTCTCCCAAATCATAACGCTTATCTGAGAAGAATAGCTTGTCGATCACGTCACGTGCAGTAGCCTCATCTGGTGGCTCCGACGCGCGCAACTGCCTATAGATATAGACAACCGCCTCCTTCTCCGAATTACACGTATCCTTCTGGAGAGTATTATATATAATAGAGAAGTCAACACCCGACAACGACTCCTTATGGAGCAAAATTGTCTTTGTGCCACTCTCGATAATGTCATCAATATGCTCCTTCTCGAGCACTGTCTCGCGATCTACGATCACGTTATTTCTCTCGATTGAGACTACCTCTCCAGTATCCTCATCTACGAAATCCTCAATCCACGTCTGCAATACTCTCGCCGCCAATTTGCGACCTACAGACTTCTTGAGGTTTGCCTTATTCACCTTCACCTCGTCGGCCAAATCAAAGATCTCCAAGATCTGTTGATCCGTCTCGAAGCCAATTGCGCGCAACAATGTTGTCACTGGCAACTTCTTCTTACGATCGATGTAGGCGTACATCACGTTGTTGATGTCCGTCGCAAACTCAATCCACGATCCCTTAAATGGGATAATACGTGCCGAATATAACTTCGTACCGTTTGTGTGCATACTCTGACCAAAGAATACACCCGGCGAACGGTGCAGCTGCGATACGATTACGCGCTCAGCACCATTGATAACAAATGTACCTCGCTCGGTCATATACGGGATTGTACCAAAGTACACATCCTGTACTACAACGCCAAAATCTTCGTGGTCGTCATCGGTACAATACAACTTCAACTTCGCCTTCAACGGCACGCTGTAGCTTAGACCTCGCTCCACACACTCATCTATCGAGTAGCGCGGTGGGTCAATGTAGTAATCGATGAACTCCAACACGAAGTTGTTGCGAGTATCTGTAATTGGGAAATTCTCCTGGAACACACGATAAAGCCCCTCGCTCTTGCGATCGTCGGCCGTTGTATCCATCTGGAAAAAATCACGGAATGATTTGAGCTGTACCTCGAGCAAATCAGGATATGGAACCGGATTCTTGATTGTCGAGAAGCTAACTCTCTGTTGTTGTTTTGTTGCGGACATCAGCAAATTCCAATTTTAGTTGATTGATGTGGTCTAGAGCCCATTTTCGTGTACCTCTCCCCTTGTGATAGTACCATACTTAGCTAGCCACTTCGTACTAATTGCCTCAGTTTTTTTAATTAACATACTGAGGGTCCAACTTATATGCCAAAGTTTAGCAGAGGCATATATAGCCCCCGCTAATCTTTAGACGAGAAAAGGTATAGAGCTAATTACTTAGCTCTATACCTGAGTTTGAGTCTGGCGACACTTAATTACTTAAGCTCAACCTCTGCTCCTGCCTCCTCAAGCTGTGCCTTAAGCTGCTCAGCCTCCTCTTTAGAGACACCCTCTTTAACTGCCTTTGGAGCTCCATCAACCAACGCCTTAGCGTCACCCAATGAAAGACCAGCTACATCCTTAACTGCCTTGATTACCTGAAGCTTAGCCTGACCAGCTGACTTCAAAATAACGTCGAATGCTGTCTGCTCTGCTGCTGCTGCCTCGCCGCCTGCAGCTGGTGCTGCTACTGCTACTGCTGCTGCTGCTGGCTCGATACCATACTCCTCCTTAAGGATTGCTGCCAACTCGTTTACATCTTTAACTGTCAAGTTTACCAACTCTTCAGCCAACTTCTTTACATCTGCCATTGTTGTAATTGTATTAATTTTTTATTTTTAAATTCTAATTGTTTTTTGATACGAGTGTGCC
>JBCQTX010000069.1:0-8272 GCA_047174605.1 Rikenellaceae bacterium
AAGCTCCGACTTCGGAGCAGAGGTTTTGACCAATAGTAGAGTAGCGCCCAGATGATAAATCGCGCCCCCTTCCCTATGAACATATATATGGAGCTCTTTTTGAAATCCACACGATAGAACCCCAACCCTACGGCGAGGATATCGCCAATCACAGGGGCCCACGACATGAGCGCTAGTAGTGCTCCCCATCTCTTTATTCGTTCACTTTGTGCCTCTAACTTCTCGCGTTTCACCCCGAGATATCTCTCTATCCAATCCCATCGACCGAGGTATCCCAAGTAATATGAACTCATTCCCCCTACCCAATTTCCGACCGTAGCACATGAGATAGCTATGTAGGGGTTGGTCGTTGGCTGTGTGAGCAGTGCTAGAAGCACCACTTCGGAGCTAAGCGGAAATACGGTAGCGCCAATTACGGCACTAATAAATAGACCCAAATACCCCCACTCTACTAACCACTCCATATGCTGATAAATAATAATTCTAAAACTTTCTGTAATAATTGCGCTTCAAAGATATACTTTTTTTAACTATTATTTATGATTTGCAATATATTATTTTGTCTGTAGCTTTAATCGTAATATATCGGTGGTGTTTGCAAGAGTTATACCGTAATTTATATACTATGAGTATTTGAACTCAATTATGTATTAATCATCTATTAATGTGTGTTATTTTATAGTGAATAAAGACATAATGGATGTGGCAAGTGGTGAAAATGCGTTTTTTAGCGTGGTTTTTTCTAGAAATATTTGATTTTACGCAATTTTTGTTTACATTTGTTATTGGATTTGGAGTTGAATTACGATTATTGGATGACAATATGTAGTGGTTGCAACTGTTTTTCTTTTGTGGAAACCGATATAAATACACAAATTTGATATTAATTATAAACCTTAAAAAACCTACTGTTCTTGCCTATGATGAGATGACAACTTAAAAACTCAAACAACAAAAAAGCGATGTGTGCGTATAGGAAAAGTACACGAAAATAGATTTTTAATCTAACTAACCTAAAACAATCAAAAATGGAATACATTAAGAATAGAATGCTTCAAAGGATAGCTATGCTCTGTTTCCTTTTAATTTGCAATCTTGCTGTAGTTCAAGCTGCTACTGTATCAGGTACAGTTGTCTCGGCATCAGATAATCAGCCTATCATTGGAGCTGCAGTAACTGTAGAGGGTACTACAATTGGTACAGCTACAGACTTGGATGGTAAATTTACAATCAGTAACGCCCCAGATGATGGCGTTCTTATGTTTAGCTACTTGGGATGCACAGTGCAGACTCACCCAGTTGTGGCAAACAAAACTTATAACGTTGCACTCGAGTCAGACGTGCAAGCAATCGACGAGGTAGTCGTTGTAGGATATGGTAGTATGCGTAAGCTCGAGGTAACAGGATCTGTTGCTCGTGTAGATGCAGAGAATATCTCTAAGATGAATACAGCCGACGTTGGAGCAGCGCTTCAGGGTCAGGTAGCCGGAGTAACAGTACAGATGAGTACTGGACAGCCAGGAGATGTTGCTAATATCCAGATTCGTGGTATTAGCTCTATCACAGGTTCTAACCAGCCACTTTACGTTGTCGATGGAATCCCTTATGATGGCGATCCGGGGTTGAGCCCTAATGAGATCGAGTCATTGGATATCTTGAAGGATGCGGCGTCAGCTGCTATCTACGGAACTCGTGGATCTGGAGGAGTTATCTTGATCACAACAAAGAAGGGTTCTGAGGGTACAATGAAGGTTGACGTTGATGTTAACTATGGTGTTCAGATGATCACTTCTCGTCTTTATATGACAAATGCACAGCAGTATAATGGTGTTGCAACTCTTAACACTTACCTTGATGGTAATATTCAGGTTAACAACATCTGGAATGCAATGCAGAGTGACTACTCAAAGGCTGCAAATGAGACAGATATCGCAGCTATGATCGAGCAGGATCTACAGCCAGTAATGAACGCAAACATCACATTGTCAGGAGGTTCTAATGGCTTCACTTATGGTATCGTAGGTAACTACTTCAACCAAGAGGGAGTTGTTGTTAACTCTGGTTACGAGCGTTTCAACGTCCGCGCAAATACAGCTTTGAAGCGTAATAAGTGGAATGTAACAGCTAGCTTGAGCTCTAACATCAATACAAAGGAGCAGCCATTGTCAGGTCTTTACAATCAGGTATATTCATATAGCCCATCTGCACGTTCATTCGATTTGGACTTTACAGAGGGTACAGTTCCGGGATCATATGAGAGTGACTTGACATCTTTGGGAACTATCCTTTCTAAGTTCAAGGAGACTAACTTCACAGACTCTAAGTCTTTCAACGGAAACTTCGCGATCGGTTATGACATCATGGAGAAGTTCACTTTCACAAGTACTTATGGTATTGGTTACACTAGCCTTCAGCAGGAGATCATCAACCCAATCATCAATATCTATGATGAGGATGGTGATTTGATCGAGAACTCTAATACTCGTTCTGGTATCTATGAGAGATCAAAGGTGACTACAAAGAGCACATGGGAGAATATGTTGAACTACGAGAAGGATTTTGGTAAGCATAACCTTAAGGCTACTGCAGTGTTCAGTATGGAGAAGTATGCATATGATGAGTTTGAGATTGAGAAGTATGATTTGATCTCTAATGACCTATATGTATTGAGTGCAACAACTGGTGAGTCAGTAATCGACTCATGGAAGGAGACAACTACTTTGATCGGTATGTTGGGTCGTGTTCAGTATAACTATGACGACCGTTTCATGGTAAGTGTTAGTGCACGTCGTGATGCATCATCTCGTTTTGCATTCAAGAATCGTTGGGGAACATTCCCATCAGTATCTGCTGGTTGGAACATCTCTGAGGAGGATTTCTTCGAGCCTTTGACATCTTCTATCAATACTTTGAAGATTCGTGGTAGCTACGGTACAACTGGTAACCAGAGCTTTAGCGACTATGCATACGCATCTTCTTTGAGCACATCTATGGACTACGCTTATGGTAACACAGATGGTTCTACATCTATCAGCTATGGTACTATCCAGGAGGCATATGCAAATGCAGATGTTAAGTGGGAGACAACACAGCAGTCTAATATCGGTATCGATATGACAGTTCTTAACTCTCGACTTTCGATCACAGCTGATGCATATTTGACTAACAAGCGTGATATGTTGATGTCACTTACAGTACCACCATCATCAGGAACAACTGATAGTGTAGTACTTAACGTAGGAGATATGGAGAATAAGGGAGTTGAGTTGGCATTGGGTTGGAGAGACCGCGTA
This sequence comes from Rikenellaceae bacterium, assembly GCA_047174605.1. Lineage (GTDB taxonomy): Bacteria > Bacteroidota > Bacteroidia > Bacteroidales > Rikenellaceae > Alistipes. Next base: position 3,294 of record JBCQTX010000069.1, read on the forward strand.
GGTTCACTTGGTTACAATGTTAACTTCACAGCATCTCGCAATGTTAATACAGTAACAAGAATGTCAGACACTAACAAGATGACTGGTATCGGATATCTTGATGGAGAGTACGTAACATACCTTGTAGAGGGTGAGGAGGCAGGATGTTTCATGCTCTACCCAACAGATGGTATCATCAATACAGAGGAGAAGTTGACAGAGTATGCAAAGATGATCCCGGGAGCAACAATGGGAGATTTGATGTATGTTGATACTGACGGTAGCGGATCAATCGGAGACGAGGATCGTATCTACTATGGTAGTGGTGCACCAGAGGTTGAGCTTGGTTTGAACGCAGGTTTCGATTGGAAGGGCTTTGACTTCTCTATGCAGTGGTATATCTCACTTGGTAATGAGGTAATCAATGGTTCTAAGTGTGAGGCTTATCAGGCTCGTCGTCACATGGATCAGATGTACTCATGGACTGAGACAAATATCTACTCATCTATCCCACGTATCTCAGCATCTGGCCATGATAACAATGCGTCTTACACAGATTATTGGTTAGAGGATGGTACATATGCTCGTTTGAACAACGTTGTTCTTGGATATACTATTCCTAATTCAATCGTGAACAAGATTGGTATCAACAAGCTACGTGTTTACTTGGCAGCTGACAACATCTGGACAATCACTCAGTATGATGGATACAACCCAGGAGTCGGTAATGACGGTTTGAGCACAAGAGGAGTTGATAAGGGTACATACCCAATCTCTGCACAGGTACGTGGTGGTGTACAAGTTAGTTTTTAAGGACCTAAAAATTGAGATAAACAATGAAACTAAAAAATATAACGCTCCTAACTATAGGAGCCATCGCAGCGGCGGCAAGCTTCACTTCGTGTGATGATTTTGCTGATGATTATTTGACTCAGACCAACCCGAATGAGTTGAATACGGGTGTATTCTGGCAGGATCTTGATGATTGTCAATCAGGTCTTACTGCAGTTTACAATGCGTTTAAGAGTCAGAATCTTATGGGAACGCTTATCGAGACTAAAAGATCTGACCTATGTTGGGTAGGAACAGCAACTTTCCCTACTGCAACAGATGCATTCTATCTTCAGACATTTAATAGTACTGATAGTTCAATTGCGAATAAGTGGTCAGCTCTTTACAAGGGAATCTTCCGCGCAAATCAGGTTATCGAGGGTCTTGACCAAGTAGCTGATTTGGAGGGTAGCAAGTTGGATGTTGATGAGTGGACATCAATCAAGGCGCAGGCTCACTTCTTCCGTGGTTTGTTCTACTTCTATTTGAGTACATCATACAATGAGGGTGCAGTGCCGATCTTCGACTTCGTGCCAACTACTACTAGTGAGTTCTATCTTCCATGTAACACAGCTCAGAACGTAATCGATTTCTATCGTGCAGATCTTGAGTATGCTGAGGAGAATCTTCCTGTTAAGGGATCTAGCTCAGATTGGGGTAGTGGTGACTTGGGTCGTCCAAACTCTGAGACAGCATCTGCAACTTTGGGTACAAGTTATCTTTATGAGGCAGACTACACAACTGCTGAGGCCTATTTTAAGAAGATCATCAACAACAGTACTTATCAGTTGTCAGAGTCTAACGACAATGCATCTGAGACACAAGAGTTGGATACTGAGACTTTGTTGGAGATCATCTACACTTATGAGTACAAGACTGAGTACACATATGGTAACGATGAGGCATTGACTACACAGTTGAATATGAGCCTTTCGAATGTTGGTGGATGGACAACAGTCTACACTTCATATTGGTTGATGCACGCAATGACTCACGAGCCTGTTGATCACCTTAATCCAGATAACCGTATCGATATGGAGAAGGATGAGCACGGTGATGTTTACTACGCTCATGATCCATCTATCTACCAGCCAACTGTACAGTTGGGAGGAGTTAGCCACAAGATCTACCCAGTTATCGCAACACTTAACGATGTTAAGGGTTACATGAATGGTACATATGAGGAGGATGAGATCTGCTGGTTGGATAACACTACTTATACTTATAATACTGTTCCTTCTGAAGTTACAGGATGTTCAACACAGGCATGGCCAGATAGTTTGTATGTATTCCTTAAGAAGGTACGCGTAGATTCTAATGGAGCTGTTATTGCACAGAGTCGTGACGAGTTCCAGACAGACGTTAATGAGGGTTATGAGCTTTTGGGAGGTAATCAGGATATGATCCCAACACGTCCATTCGCTGGTGACCGTTCTAAGGGTGCTGTCAAGGTTTATGATGCAACTAAGACATCTGCTGCCTCTACAAGTAGAGATGATCAGTTGTTTGAGTACCAGAGAGCTAGCGCAGATGCTGAGCCATATCGTTACAAGCAACGTTCTAACCGTTCATACTATAGTGTAAGTACATACTTCGACATGGATAAGGGAGATTACACATATCCTTTCCCTGCTGACCACTGTAAGAGTAACAACTACGGTATGTTCAGAAAGTATACTAACTGGATGACTCGTCTACTTGAGACTAACGCTGTAAACTCTGACTCTGCTATCAATATGCGTGTTATCCGTCTTTCGGATGTTTACTTGATGTATGCTGAGTGTTTGATCAAGGGTGGTACAGACGATAGCCGTTTGGGTGATGCTTTGAAGTATGTAAATAAGGTTCGTAAGCGTGCAGGTACAGTACTTGTAGGTGAGGAGAAGTATGGTGAGTATGTAGGTTCTGCTACATATCAGGATTCACACTATCCAGAGTACAACGTATTCAAGGGTGACTACTATGACCTATATGATACTAACAATATCGCAGCTGCTAATACAGTTGGATCACCAACAACATCTGCTGATATTATCGATACAGCTGCTGAGTTGATGGATCACCTTATGTATTTCGAGCGTCCTTTGGAGTTGAATCTTGACGGTCACGCTATCCGTACTAATGACTTACGTCGTTGGGGAATCACTAAGGCTCGTTTCCAGGATCTTGCTACAAACTGGGCATTCTCTACTACTGGTTGTCACTTCTTCAATAGTGCAGAGATCTATGATGACAAGAATCTTAAAATTGACCTTGCAACAAATTGTAAGAACTGGAAGTGGAGATTCAAGTATCTTCCATTTGATGATGACTTCAACAAGTACTTCTGGTTGAAGAATGGTACGTTGTCTCATACTGGTGCTTACTATGAGTTTACTCAGCCAGCTGCCAACTACACAGATTCTAAGGCTTACTATCCAATTCCTAATGATGAGGTTACAACTAATCCATATGTTACTCAGATCGTAGATCGTGATGCAGAGGAGTAGTAATTTAAAAGATATTATAATTATGAAAAGAATAAATAAAGCAATAAGTAACGCTGCTATGGTGCTTTCAGCTGCTGCTGTAGTTGGTTGTTCTGGTGGCTACAATGAGCCAGATAGCTCTATTCAGACGATGTTTTTTGGTATAACTGATGGTATCGAGGATGTTGGTGGATCTGCTAATCTCAATCCTTCATTCCTTGATACTCGTGATTTCTTTGCCTTGCAGGATGTCTCTTTGGGATATACATCACACAAGTGGGAGTTGTTCCAAGTTGTTGATGACAACATGGAGTATATCACTTATCGTGATATCGCTAATTATGAGTTGGAGTATATCGATGACTATGATTTCCAGATGATTAGACAAAACTCTGGTATCCCTAGTACTCAAATTGATGATATCGACCCTGAGTTGTACACTTACAACCCAGCGGTGGATCCATGTAATGACCTATCATATGTATTTGGATATTTCGATGTTCCGGGTCGTTATGTATTCCGTATCACTAATTTATTCCCTAAGTCAATATCATACCCATGGAGGAGTGCAGAATATGTGGATGGAGTTATTGTTGGTATCCAGGTGTGGTTTACTACTCCTGAGATATCTGATGGCGTATTCCAGGCACAGCATGATTATGATATTTGTGCTCACATGAAGCTAGAGGGTAACGTTAGTGTCTATACAGATGCTGCAATGAACTCTCCAATCGATCTAGAGTGGGACTTTAGAGAGGAAGAGGATTATGCAGTTTACGATGTTAAGGTTGGCCAGACTTTGTACTTCGATGCTTACTCTGGAGTGACACTTTATGACAAGATCGACTACAACAAGTGGGTTGCTGAGTACTACTCTTATGGTGGTAACAGTGCATCTCCAACTTCACTTCCTGTTATCTCTGACGTTGAGTCTCTATCAACAGGTGTTACATTTGACCAAGCGGGTGCATTCCGTATGGTTGTATGGCAGGCATATTACCAGCCAGAGACTTGTGATTCACCTAACTATCCAACGACTACTATGATCAATCCTATTCCAATCATATTCAACGTTGAGTAGTGATTCTGATTATTAACAATTTAATACGAAAATGAAAATGAAAAGAATATTAAGTTTAATTACGTTGGCGTTGGCTGTGATGCTCTCAAGTTGTGAGAAGACTAGCTATCAGCCTGTTACAGACCTTATACCATTCGAGACATACAATGTGACAGGAAACTCTGCTCAGACTCTATTCTCAAATGAGTTTTATGAGATGTTTGTCTATACAGATATCCCTAAGGTTTCGTTGTATAACTCAGTAAATACTTCATCTTGTACAATTTACAAGACTGCAAACTTTGTGGATCGTACTTCAGATGTACTTTATGGTGATGATGGTCTTTACAATGATGGTCAGGGTGTTGCATATCGGATCTTCGATTTCGAGTTTGATATGATTACAGGTACAAATGATGATGGTAGCGACTATATGGTGCACTATTGGGTATATATGGATGGAACTCTTGAGCCTCAGTATGACGAGGATGGTAACGTTTCATGGGATCACCTAGACATTATCCGTACATTCCCTGATGGTTCAACTGATTCAACTGTTGCTTCTTATGAGATGAACACTCACTACATCACTCGTTGTATGACTCGTGAGGAGGTTCTTGACGGAGGTTACATGACTGAGT
>JBCQTX010000070.1:0-7855 GCA_047174605.1 Rikenellaceae bacterium
TCCTGAACTTGATTCAGGATCCCTAACTATCAATGTTTCAGACTCTTCGCGGGATCCTGAATCAAGTTCAGGATGACGGAAAAAGTTAACGCACCAGCAATAAGGGCGATAAATAAAAATATATAGAGTGCTAGAACGCAATACACTATTTTTATCTAGATATTCAGATAGCTATATTTAATATTTTAAATTAGATTTCGGAAACGTTTCCGCCTTTTTTTATAGAAAAAATGGCCTAAATAAAGCATTGTATAATGAGTAAGTAGGGTAAAATAATTATTGGTGTGTTTTTAAGAGTGCTATTGGAGATGAGATTTTTTGCAATTGAATCGAAAATATAGTTATTCTATACTGAGATTTAATAGTAAAAAATATCGCTCCGAGAGTGCTGTTAAAAATATGGCAATAATTGTTTTACACTACTTATTAGCTTGATGTATACTATATTTGTGTAGAAGGCAAACCGTTTAATATCCCATTTTATGAAATCTAACATTGTTATATCGATTTTATTTGCATCATTGATTTGTAGTAGTTGTATCCAAGAGACTGACTCCAATGATGTAGCTAACGAGTATGATCGTATATATATGGCGAAGTGCGTATTCGACACGTGTGATCGCAATAATGATGGTGTTATAACAGCTGATGATTTGGAGAATGTAACAAGCACACAATATAAAGCAGATGCAGAGCGCGCAATTGCTAAATTCGGAGGGGATATAGATAGAGATAACTTTTTAGAGATATATCAAACCCCACCAAATAACATTGGCGGAGATCTTATTGCGAATGTTCTCTACAAAACGGTTGGAGAGAAACAGCTCATGTTGGATATATATATGCCTAAGAATCGCTCTAAGGGGGGGATACCAGTGGTTATGTTCGTTCATGGAGGCGGGTTTTGGATAGGGCATAAATATATTATTCGCAACGATATTAACCCTCCCACAGCCAAACGCCTGCTAGAGCTGGGTATCGCGGTGGTCTCTATAAACTATCGTCTTTTAGATCGTAAATCAGTTTTCATAAAGGATTGCTTGAGTGATGGTAAAGATGCATTTGCGTATCTGAATATGAATGCTGATAAATATGGGTTTGATAGCGAAAATATGTTCGTCTGGGGGCAATCTGCAGGTGCTCACATAGCTCTACTGCTGGGGTTGTCCGATCCGGAAGATTTGCCGGGTGATGAGGTGCTTAGTGAGTTTAGAGTTAAACCTAGAGCGACAGTTGCGTGGTATGGAGTTGGATTCTCGCAAGTATATGATAATATGTTTGATAATAAGAGATTATCCCTATCGGAGGAGATCGCAACCCTGAAAGAGGAGTCAGACGCTATAATGTCTTTAAATTATATTGACGCACAAGATCCCCCAGTTCTTCACATGGTTGGTGCACAAGACAATTTAGTCCCAATTGAGTCATCACGTCTCTTGCAGAAGCATCTGAATAATAGCGAAGTCCCAAATGAGTTGATCTTTGTTGAGAATGCAGGACACAGCTGGGCAGGGGAGGATATTAACCCGGATCTTGATGGAATAGCAGATATTACCGCCAAATTTATTGTTAACCATATTATAAAATAATAATGCCTATGACGTAGAGTAATTCAACCACCTTGTAATTATCTAAGCGATAATTTTTATATGATGATTGATGGCGTCAACCTAACGCTAATCAATGAATTTATAAACCTAACCAAACTTCAAGACATGAAATATCTTAAAACTAACATGGTGGAGAGGATAGTATTGACCCTATTACTCTCTATGTGCACCTTTGTTGCAGCTCAAGCGGCTACAATATCAGGAACTGTTGTCTCATCACAAGATGACAATCCAATCATCGGAGCGACTGTAACTATAGATGGAACAACAATTGGAACAGCGACTGATCTAGATGGAAAATTTACCATCCAGAATGCTCCCAACTCAGGAATCGTAACCTTTAGCTATCTAGGTTGTGAACCCCAATCTCTAGCCATTGCAGATGGTCAAATTTACAATATAGCCCTTAGCTCAGATGTTCAGCAAATCGACGAGGTCGTGGTTGTTGGATATGGAACAATGCGAAAGGCAGACCTTACCGGATCTATTCGTTCAGTTACTGGTGAGGCGATCGAGAGCCGTAAGAATTTGCAGGTTGCATCCTCTTTGCAGGGTGCAATGTCGGGTGTTACCGTCACAAACTCAAGCACAACGCTAGGTGGCTCAAGTGATATCCTAATTCGTGGAGTTACCACAATTAGTGATAGCTCACCTCTTATCATCGTCGATGGAGTCTCTGTTGCTGATATCAACCAAGTATCTCCAAGCGATATCGAGACCTTGACAGTCCTTAAGGATGCCGCTTCAGCCTCTATCTATGGTTCACGTGCTGCATCAGGAGTTATCTTGATCACTACAAAACGTGCTAAGGCAGGATCAGTAAATGTTAACTATTCGTATGAAATAAGTGTTGACCAAGCAGTTAAACAAGCAGAGCGTCAAAGTGCTGTCGAGTATATGCAGGCATTCAATGAGCTCAAATGGAATGACTTAGGTAATGGAGATAACAATCAATATTCGCAATATTCACAAGAGCTTATCGAGAACTACGCACAGCTACACGCTGAGGATCCAGATGCCTATCCAGATACAGATTGGACCTCTATGATATTTAAGGATCACGCTATACGTCAGACTCATAACGTGAGTATCTCGGCAGGTTCGGAGCACGTTCGCTCTAACATATCTCTTCGTTATGATGACGCTGAGGGTCTGTTGGATAACTACACATATGAGCGTATCACAGCGCGTACAAATAATGATTTTACCATTAATAAGGTCTTTAGTGCCTCATTGGATATGAGCCTTGTTCGTACAAATACCATCACCCCAGCAAGTAACCCAATACCGGGTTGGAACTATGCTCCAGCAGTTTACGCTGCGGTATGGTCAGATGGTAGATTGGGCGAGGGTAAATCGGGAACGAATCCATATGCACAGATGGTAGCTGGTGGAACATCAACATACAAAGATAATAACGTCAGTGGTAAGGCATCGTTAGATATCACACCATTAGAGGGGCTAAAACTTTCGGCTATCCTCTCTCCATCATTTAACTTTGACAAGAGCAAGCAGTTTATAAAAGAGATCTCGATCTACGATGCATATGACCCAACTCTATTTGTCACAACAGTACAGGGCAACACATCGACATATTTGGAGGAGAACCGCGAGGAGGATTATAGCATCACGACACAGTTCTTGGCTAACTACAACAAATCATTCAAGAACAATTCAAACTTGAGTGCTATGGCTGGATACGAGAACTATTACTACAATAATGAGTCGTTGATGGCCTCTCGTGATCAATATGTACTTCAGAACTACCCATACCTTGATCTAGGTCCTGAGACATATCGCGATAACTCGGGTTCGGCTTATGAGACAGCATATCGTTCGGTATTTGCCCGTGCGGTATATAGCTACGACAACAGATATATGATCCAAGGAAATCTCCGTTATGATGGATCATCTCGCTTCCACAAAGATTATCGTTGGGCACTATTCCCATCGGTATCTGCAGGTTGGACAATCTCGGAGGAGAACTTCATGCAGAATCAGGATGTCGCATCATTCATGAAACTTCGTCTCTCTTATGGTACGTTGGGTAATGAGCGTATCGGAAACTACCCATATCAAGCTACAATGTCTTATGATTCAGCGCTTCTATATAGCGGTACAACAGTAACATCAGCTCAGACAGCGGCGCAATCATCATACGCAATCGAGGATATTACATGGGAGACAACAAGTTCGTTCAATATCGGTTTGGATGTTAACTTCCTAGATAATCGTTTGGGTGTAACTGGAGAGTACTACTTCAAGAAGACTACCGATATGTTGCTATCTGTTGAGATCCCTACATATATGGGTTATGGTAACCCAGAGCAGAATAGTGGAGATATGTCGACAAAGGGTTATGATATTGATCTATCATGGCGCGATATGGTTGGTGACTTTAGCTACTCTATCACTGCAAACCTATCACAATATAACTCAGTTATGGGTAATTTGGATGATACACAGGTGATCAGCAGCAATAAGATTATTGTTGAGGGAAGTGGTTATTACGAGTGGTACGGATATGTTGCAGATGGTATCTTCCAAACACAAGAGGAGGTTGACAACTCAGCAGTATTGACAAGTAGCACAGCTCCGGGAGATATCAAGTATAAGGATATTTCGGGTCCCGACGGAGTGCCAGATGGTGTTATCTCATCGGAGTATGACCGCGTATTGCTTGGAAGCTCACAACCACAATTTATGTATGGTTTGAATATGCAATTTGCATATAAGAATTTTGATTTAGGGGTAGCATTACAGGGTGTTGGTAAGCAAAACACCAACCTCATTACACAGTTGCAGCCTAATATGGCTAACTGGGGACAGTTCCCAACAGAGATCATGACAAGTTATTGGAGCAACTACAACACAGCTGAGGAGAATGCAACTGCGAAGTATCCACGTCTAACAGAGACTAACAAATCTTCAAACTACGAGATGAGCTCATTCTGGTTGTTCAATGGTGGTTATCTACGTGTTAAGAATATAACAGTGGGTTACACATTGCCATCTAAGATCACAGACAAGCTCTCTATTAAGAGTCTACGCGTATATGTGAGCGGCAATAACCTACTATGTTTCGACCAATACCCAGATGGATATGATCCGGAGTTGATGGCTACAGAGCAATACGATGAGACTATTATTACAGGTTACCCGGTAACATCAAGTATTATAACAGGTATATCACTAGCTTTCTAAGAATTAATTGATAAAAATTAGCTATATGAAAAGATTATATATAGTATGCATGGCGCTCTTTGCTATTATGGCGTCGTCATGTAATAATGAGACAGATCTATTCCCTCTATCGGAGGGATCAGCCGATCTATGGTATGCTGATGAGACTGAGGTTTTGATGTCTATCAGTAGCCTTTATAAGATAGGATATTGGACTATGGTTCCCGATGATTTCACCGATGATTGGTTTAATCGAGATGCCGTAACAGTTGTTACCGGAGGAACTGTAACGAGTGATTATTGGGAGACAAATGCATATTGGACAAGAGCCTATCAAGTTATCACTCAAGCAAATGCGATTCTCGAGGCGTTTGAGCAACAGAGTGTAATAGACCTACTAGAACCAGATGTATATGCAGCCTACATGGCAGAGGCTCGTTTTGTCCGTGCGGCACAATACGGATTCTTAACATTCTTGTATGGTGATGTTGTCTATTGCGACTCTACAATGACTATCGACGAGGCGTTCGAGATGGGACGTACCAGCAAAGAGGAGGTTATGGAGTATATCTACGAGGATTTCGACTACGCTATCGAGAACCTTCCAACTAGCTACTCGTCATCTGAGACTCAACGTGCAACAAAATCTGCTGCTTATGCACTTAAGGCACGTTATGCGCTCTATAATGATGATTATGCTACGGCAGCTACAGCAGCAAAGGCGTGTATGGATCTAGGTCAACACTCGCTACACTCTGACTATGAGAATCTCTTCTTGCAGTCAACAAAAAACTCAAGCGAGTCTATCTTTGTATTCCCTCGCTCAGTAACTTATAGTGAGGTCTATCCTATCAAGTCACAATACTTCTTGCCTCGTTGTCCGGGAGGTTGGGCTACACACTCTCCATCATGGGATCTAGTGGCGTCATACCTTTGTACGGATGGTCTACCGATCGATGAGTCACCACTCTATGATCCATGTAATCCATTTGTGAACCGCGATCCACGTATGGCAGTAACTTGTACTGAGGTGGCCAAAGATTATACAGTAGCTTATCATGGCTATGAGTATGATCCTAACCCATATTCAACAACAATTACGAACTACAACACAGGTGCCGAGGTGGCAAATAATGACACACGTTCAGTAGCGACCTACGCCTCATACAACGGCTTGTTGTGGCGCAAAGGTATTGATGACACATGGTTTGATAATTCGTACCAGACAGAGCAGGATATGATCTATATCCGTCTTGCAGATGTTATGTTGATCTATGCCGAGGCTAAGATCGAGCAGAATAGCATTGACTCTTCGGTGTTAGATGCGATGAACCAAGTTAGAGCCCGCGCTTATGGTGTAGACTCTAGTGATACATCTTCGTACCCAGCGATCACTACCACAAGCCAATCAGAGTTGAGATCGATCCTTCGCGTAGAGCGCCGCATGGAGTTTGCATTTGAGGAGTTGCGTTATATGGATATCATTAGATGGCGCATAGCGACTGATGTATTGAACCGACCTAACTACGGAATGTTGGATTCAGAGACGCTAAAGACGAAGGTTGTTGATGCAGGATTGTGGTTCTTCCCGGGCACACCTGATATCGATGAGAATGGTACTCCAGACTACTCTGCAATGGAGAGTGCCGGATTGATTCAGAAGTTCGCAACTCGTTCATTCCCGGATCGTCAATATCTATGGCCTATTCCATCTACGGAGGTAACCATCAATAGTAATATTACTCAGAATTCGGGATATTAATTTCCTCGTCATCTCCACATAAAATGGGTGATTGTCAGTGTGTAGGCTGATGATCACCCATTTTCTCTTTCATAGAGATTCAGCAGCGATGTAAGTGGATGGATAAAAGTACATTATACAGCAATCCATATTGCTTTTGCTAAATATTGAACACGATATCATTGCTCCATTGATTAATATCACACATTAATTTGACAAATTCGCGATATTTTTCGTACATTTGTCTCGTATATATCTCTCTATGAAAGAGCAAATTAAATAATAATAAATAAGATGAAAAAAATCCTAATTTCACTAAGCCTAATGGCAGCAGTAGCATTTGCAGGGTGTCACAAATCGGAGACTGATACTTCGGGGACAGATACACCAGATAGCGAAAGCAGCGTAACGATCACAATTGTTGAACCGACGTTGGAGGATGCCACCACAACTTCGTATGACTACACCGCAACAATCAATGGCGAGGAGATGGAGGTTGATGGCCTTACAATCACACTCCCAGCAGATATGGCGGCAGCGAGCTACACACTCTACGTCTACAACACTCCCGAGACGATCGAGATCGAGAACACCACCAGCGCGGATGGCGGAGATATCATCGCTACGGTTGTGAGCGATGGCGAGTATCTCGCATCACCAGACGAGAATCTACTCTTTGGGTCGTTGACATTCACCTATGAGGAGGGTGTAGATGCAGCGCATACCTTGACTCTCAGCCCGTTGCTCTACAACCTCAACTATGAGATTGACCTTGGCGACACGGCTGTCAGCTCATTGAGTGCGACCATCGATGGTTTGACTCAGCAGTGGGACTGTATCAACGATACCACCTATTGCGATGGCGAGGGCTCTATTCTGATCGATATGGTGGAGTCGAGTGTTGTCTCGCTGACCCGTTCTCAAGCTAAGTACAAAGGCTCTGTTTTGATCCTTGGCATCAACCCAAAGAGTGCGAAGTCGGTAGTTATCGAGGGTGTGACGACCGACAACGAGAGCTTCACCATCACTGACGATCTTGCGGAGATATTCGAGGAGCTCTTTGATGACTCTTCTACAACCACTACTACGAAGTATGTCAAGTCAACTGTTGATCTGGAGAGCGGCACCATAACAACCGAGCCGACAACAGGTACAGATCCAGAACCAGATCCAGACCCAGACCCAACACCTGACCCAGAACCAGAGCCAGACCCAACACCTGACCCAACCCCAACCCCAGATCCAGACGATGACTACGAGGAGGAGGTAGACGACCCAGCATCATCAACCGGAACGCTTACAGATTGGGATACGGAGGATT
>JBCQTX010000071.1:0-7612 GCA_047174605.1 Rikenellaceae bacterium
TATATACTCACTTCCATTATCTGTTGGCAAGAAACTTATCTCTGCAGCTACCGTCTTACCATCGACAACCTTAAATACAAAGGTCTTATTTTGAATCTCATAAGTTGCGACCTTTGGTATCACGATGACATCCTTGTGCTTTGTAGTGATAGATACGCGGCCATTACCCCCATTGCGTAGCATTTGGTCAGGATTGTCAAACACCGCGCGCATTGAGACTGATCCCGTAGATTTGTCAACTGTTCCGCTAATGGCGTCCACCATGCCTTTATGGTCGTAGCTTTTACCATCTGTCAAAATGAGTGTAAGGTCATGTAACTCCTCCATAAGCTGTTGTGTTGATCCACTCTCACGTGTTAGCGTCAAAATTTGTGATTCTGACATTGAGAAATATGCATGCATGGAATCGTTGTTTGATACGCTAACTAAAGGATCAGTGATTGTAGAGCTAACCAATGCACCTACGCGATATGGAATCATACTCGCTACACCATCCACAGGACTCTTGATCACAGTGTACGATAGGTCGTTACGAGCATTTTGTTCTTGGGCTATTGCCAAAGCTAAATTCGCCTCAGCTGTGGCCAACGTATTTTGTGCTATTGCATACTCTGTCTTTGATATAACATCCTCAGCCAATAACTCTTTACTACTATCAGCGTTGATTGCAGCAGTTGCAACTGACACCTCCGCACTCTTGACATTTGCAATAGCGACATCTAACGCCGCCTTATATGGAGCTTGGTCTATAATGAACAATGTCTGACCTCGTTTTATATCAGCTCCTTCATTTATTAAGATAGATGTTATTACTCCCGATATCTGAGGTCGAATATCGACATATTGCTCTCCTTGAATGGACGCCGTGTACTCCTTACTTACATCTGTATCACTTAATGAAATAGTAATAGTTTTATAGCTCTTTGCCTCCACTTCACGGGCTGTAGTAGACTCTTCGGCACATGATGCTGTCATAATAGAGATAGCTAAAGCTAACGGTAATCTTAATTTGGTATTCATTTTTATTTTAGGTTTGTATGATTGCTATTTTGTCGAATTAAACATATCCTTCAAACTGCCTAATGAACTAATCACACCACTAGCTTCATAGGGCATATAAATAGTTTTATTCTCTTTGCCACTAACCATCTCTTTTAGAGATTCTATATACTTTGTAGCCAAAATATATGTAGCAGGATTTGTGGATGTAGCTGCAATAGCCTCACTAATCTTTGAAATAGCTTCAGCCTCAGCCTTAGCCTGAAGTATCTGTGCCTCAGCTAGACCTTGAGCCTTTAGTATTGCAGTCTCTTTCTCAGCTGCAGCGTTGTTTATCTGCGCCTGTTTCGCTCCCTCGGATTTCAAAATTGCAGATGTCTTTTCTCCCTCTGCACGCAATATCTCCGCTCGACGATTACGCTCCGCCTGCATCTGCTGCTCCATCGCCTTAATAATGTTGGTCGGAGGGGTAATATCTTGTAATTCAACGCGATTCACCTTAACACCCCATTTATTTGTTGCATCATCCAATACTGCACGCAGCTTCGAATTGATAGTATCACGAGAGGTCAAAGTCTCATCCAACTCCATCTCTCCAATCACATTACGAAGCGTTGTTTGAGTCAATTTTTCGATTGCATTTGGGAGGTTGTCAATCTCATAGACAGCTTTCACTGGGTCAACAATCTGGAAATATAGCAGAGCATTGATCTCTGTTGTTACATTATCACGTGTGATAACATTCTGCTTCGCGAAATCATACACCTGCTCACGAAGATCAATTGTCGTCGTTTTTACAAAGGCGGAGTATGTATTACCCATACTATCGCGTGTAGAGTGTCTAACTATAAATGTTCGAGCTTGATCTACTATTGGCCAGATTATGTTTATGCCCGATGGTAGAGTTCTATCATAGCGACCTAATCGCTCGACAATTTTTGTCTCCGATTGTGGAATTATCTTTATGCTTTGTAGCGTTATAACTACAACAACAAACGCCAAAAAGGCCAATAAAATCATGTTATGCTCCATCTTATCTCTTTTTTACAATTAATATTACACTCTCAACTCTCACTACCTCTACTCTATCTCCCACGTTGATCACTGCAGTTTCGTCATCACACTCTGCTTTCCAATCATCGCCATCAATGCTTACTCGTCCACCTCCATCTATAATCTGCTGTGTTACCACAGCACGTCTTCCCACAAGAGCATTTGTATTTGTCTCAACTTGTTGTTTTGATTTTGATAAGTATTTAATAATAAATGGGCGCACCGCAACAAGGGTTACGATCGTTATTATCGAAAAGGTTGCCAACTGAAAAACAACGCCTCCACCAACAAATGCCACCAAACAAGCAATTAGCGCACCTGCAGCAAAACAAATAACCGCAAACCCTAAAGTGAGTACCTCTACCAAGAGGGCTAGCAACGTAATGATAGCCCATATTATCCATGAATGCATACTATTATTCTCAATTAATTATCTCACAAAAATAGAAAATTTTTTTTAAAGAATCAAGTTGCTTAATCTATATTTGTTCTATTTACCACGCCTTTCTCGCGCAATTCTGCAATAAGTTTATCACGCTTGCGACACGATACATAATAGTAATCGTCATAGGCATCTATTATCTCAACTAAATACCTCCACTCTGATGCGTAGATCTTTACCCTGCGGAAATTGCGAAGATCGAAGTAATGGCCAAAATAACCGAAAAATCCGTAGCTTCCAAAGATAGGGATTGTCCACCTAAGTTGTCGAGGTGATATTTTACTGATTGATGATATTTGATCTATATCTATAACCGTTAGGTCAAGTAGAGAGTGAATTGCAAAGCGTCTATCATCTATTATAATCTTACGTGGTATCGAGAGGGCCATCAATAGCAATAGAGCCATTACAAACGAAGCAAACCAAGCAGAGAGAAATCCCCCATCATATAGTTTGTATAGAGCTGCTCCAAGCAAAGTGACAACTACTATATATAGTATTGTCCAGTAATAAATATGTCGTCCAAAGTTGAAATTGTATCTACTCATTATCTATATCCTCCAAAATTCTTTGTGCCAATATTAGATCTTCACGTGTCGTAATTTTGATATTTTGGCTTTCACCATCACACAACCACACTTTTTCGCCAATACCCTCCACAAGTGAAGCATCATCTGTAAATGTACTTTTATATGGTTGGTTATAAGCTCTACGTAGAGTAATGGCATCAAACATTTGCGGTGTTTGTACAGCTCGTATAGATGATCTATCAATGGCTTTAGACCCTCCATCGGAGCACACTTCACGAAGAGAGTCGCTTACATTTACAACCGGTATTGCCGAGCCTGACGAGAGTGCACAATGTAGGCATCTTTTGACAAGTTCCACAGAGCAAAACGGACGTGCTCCATCATGTACTCCAATAATCTCAACATCATCTGAAAGAGCTATAACGCCACATTTAACGGAGTCAAATCGCTCCGCTCCTCCTATCACTGTTTTGTGCTTTGCAACATCAAATCTGGCCGCCAAATTTTGCCAATACTCGATCATATCTTTCGCTAATACAACAACAATCTCAGCCGTAGGAAGCGCTCGGGAAAATAGATCTATTGTATATGCGAGTATAGGCCGTTGTCCAATGATCTGAAACTGCTTAGGTTTCGTTCCACCAATTCGTGTACCACTTCCACCCGCTACAATTACAATACCTATTTTCGGCTCTATCCTCTGTTCCATATCAATTTCTTTCCAAAACCCAACGTATTGTCGGTTAGTTTAATAAAATGGGGCTCTAGTCTCCATATGGTCAATGGCGCTGCTGCTGCAAAGGGGTATGTTGTGATATAACATTTTTTATCTCTCTCATCTCCAGCATATACGTGCCCTGTGATTTGCAAACCTTGCAATTTACCCACAACCTTAGTCTCTAATACAATAGACGCAGCAACTGCCGAATTTTGACTCATATGCTCCCCGTGAAGAGTGTCGATATTTGATGTAAAAATCAGGACCTCTAGCTCATTATCATAGCTATAAAAGGCGTTTGAGCAATATGGAGTACCATTACTGTCGACCGTAGCGAGGGTCATAACATGATGTCGACCAATAAATTTCACAATTTTACTCTCCATTGTTTACTGCGATTGTATCTACTACTGGGCGTAATAGTAGCGTGTCATTTATTATTTTATACACTTCAATTTCACCATTCAGCTCCGCTATAATTGCACCTTTAATTACATTGAATGATGGTTGATTCTCATCCGTAATTGGCTCGGTCGGTTCTTGGGGTATCGTTAATGGATTTATCGGCGTGCCGCCCTTCCAAACTCGATAGTCAAGATGTGGCCCAGTTGAGGCGCCAGTTGAGCCCACATAGCCAATTAAATCACCTTGTGAAACGTGTGTTCCTTGGTTTATACCACTCGCGAAACGACTTAGATGTAAATAACCCGTCATAATATTATTAGGGTGTTGAATTTTCAACGTGTTACCTCCTCCTCCACCCCAGCCTTTGAAGATTACAACTCCATCAGCAACCGAATGAACCGGAGTGCCAGAGGGTGCTGCATAATCTACACCATGATGAGGCCGATACACTTTATATATAGGGTGCAATCTTGCATTAGAGAAAGTTGAGCTAATTCTCGAATATTTTAGCGGAGCTTTCAACATCTGCTTTTTAAGACTAGCTCCAACTTCATCCCAATACTCAATCTTTCCATTCTGATTAAACGGTATAGCATAGTAATCTTTGGATCCATGAGAAAATTTCGCGCCCCAAATTTGACCGATACCCACTGATATTGTATCTTGGACGAATTTTTCATCATAGATAACCGTAAAGCTATCCCCATTCTGAATCCCGAAAAAATCTACACTCCATTGGTAGATATTCTCCATCTCAGCAGCAAGTGCATATGGTAAATTCTCTCGCATTATAGCGCCCCATAACGAGGAGTTTATAACCGCAGTCCGTCTATTGCGAATAGTTGTAGTGGGTTTTTCACCCGTAGCAACGCTAATAGAGTCACCAACCATCGTAAAAAGCACATAATCAACATCATTGCGCTCATAGGCGATATAATCAAGGTGGCCAGCTGATAGAGAATCGGTCGATAAAAATGCAGTGTAATTATAACCTGCTCGTATCTTTCGAAGAGAGAATATCGAGTCCGAAGCCTTATCTAGACGATCAATATCCATTGCTGAGCGGCCATATGAACTCAAAATATTTCCCATCGTCTGCCCCGATCGAACTTTATTCGATTCTAGTACATACCCCTCAATTGGCACTCCATATCTACTCTCGACCTCTGCTATAATATCTTCAACCTCTGCTGTTGTATCGATATCTTTTGACCAACCTCCATTGCATCCAATCACTGTCAGTGAAGTAATGATGAGAGCCCATCTTGTAACTTTATTCATAATATTTATTTTCATAACTATATACTACCCTACAAAGGTATGAAAAAACTTTGCAAAGAGCTCAATATTTATTAAATTTTAGCAACTAATGCGCTGTATTTGTTATTTATTATATTTTTTTTGTACCTTTGGTCAAAATCGTTATATAATATTAAAAAATGTTCAAAAAGCTACTATTTGTCGTACTCTCTTGGTTTTATATGTGGTGTGTTAATATGCGCCATATGTTATTTGATTTGGGAGTACTCAAAAGTGAAGAGTTTGACATTCCTATTATATGCGTCGGCAATATTACAGTCGGAGGAACAGGCAAAACACCAATGTGCGAAATGCTTATTGAACACCTAAGCAAAAGCGGCCGTGTCGCTCTGCTCTCTAGGGGATATGGCAGAAAATCCAGAGGATACATCGAAGTACAGAGTGATGATAATTACCTTAAAGTTGGAGACGAGCCACTACAGCTAAAATCTAAATTCCCATCTGCATTAGTTGTAGTATGCGAAAAGCGATCAGTAGCAATAAAGCGAATAATCAAAGAGCATCCAGAGGTAAAGGCTATAGTTATGGATGATGGCTTTCAGCATAGATATGTTGAACCGAAACTCAATCTGATAATGGTGGATGCGACTCGCCCTATAAGCGAAGACTCTCCACTCCCATATGGTACTTTACGCGATTCGAAGGAGATGTTGTATCGAGCTCATTACTTTATTGTAACCAAATGCCCAGATAAGATGACACCCTTTGACCGTAGTGTAATTCGTAGAGATCTTGTCACTATGCCATACCAGAGGATCTATTTTACACAAATCAAAAATCTCGAACCTACAGCTGCGTATCCTGATATAGCCAAGCCATTTAGTGATGATATGGAGGTGATTGTAATGTCGGGAATTGGCAATCCTCGTCCCTTTATACGCAGAATGAGAAAAATGTATAAGTTGGTCGATCAGCTAACATTTAAGGATCATCATAGTTATAAGAAGTGGGATTTCCAGAGAATGTCAAAGATTCTGAGCGAGTACCCTAATGCAGTTATAGTCACAACCGAGAAAGATGCTATTAAGTTCTTGTCAGATAACAATATACCAGATGAAGTTCGCGAAAAACTATATTACTCACCAATAAAAGTAGAGTTTATAGTTGATTCAAAAGAGGATTTACTAAAAAATATAGATTATGATATTAAACAGAATTAAAGAGGCTACTGCACATATTAACGCAAAAATAGAGGATTTCAAACCTGAGGTAGGTGTGATATTAGGGTCTGGACTAGGTAACTTTGCTGATGTTATAAATGTTCGATATACTATCAACTACAATGATATTCCAAACTTCCCGGTGTCTACAGTTCCGGGGCACTCTGGTAAATTTGTTGTTGGTTACATTGCAGATCGTAAAGTTATTGCTATGCAGGGTCGATTCCATTTTTATGAAGGGTACTCAATGGATGAAGTTACACTTCCGGTGAGAGTTATGAAGTTGCTAGGAATCAATACATTGTTGGTTTCAAATGCGGCGGGTGGTATCAATACATCGTTCCAAGTTGGAGATCTAATGGTAATTACGGATCAAATAAATTTGCTTCCAAATCCACTTATCGGAAAAAACCTTGAGGAGTTCGGCCCTCGATTCCCAGATATGCACGATTGTTTTGATCCGGCACTAATAAACAAGGCTACAACAATCGCTAATGCTGAGGGAATCAAGCTGCAATATGGCGTATATGTAGGTGGAACTGGCCCAACATTTGAGACACAGGCAGAGTATCGTTACTTCAAGGTTATCGGAGGCGATGCGTGCGGAATGTCAACAACTCCAGAGGTTATAGTAGCGCGTCATAGCTCGATCAAAACTTTTGGAGTCTCTGTAATTACAAACTGTGGCCTAAGTGATGAAAAGGGAGATCACGAAGATGTACAACTACAAGGCGCTAAGGCATCAGGGCGTATGTCTACCCTATTTGCAAAACTAATCGAGACGCTATAACAAATATGTTAAATAGGGTTATATTGCGTGGATACGTGGCGGATGAACCATTTATTCGGGCAACTGAGGGTGGGAAATTTGTGCGTATTCGCATGATTACAATCGAAAAAATTAGACTGCAGAAAACAGGTGGGATAAGAAGGCACACCGAGTGGCATACGATATAATTATGGGGCAAAGAGGCTGAGACAGCAG
>JBCQTX010000072.1:0-7481 GCA_047174605.1 Rikenellaceae bacterium
GAATCAGAGCCAGACCCAACACCTGACCCAACCCCAACCCCAGATCCAGACGATGACTACGAGGAGGAGGTAGACGACCCAGCATCATCAACCGGAACGCTTACAGATTGGGATACGGAGGATTTGACAGCAACCACTAAGTAAAACAGATAAAAAAAATAACATATGAAAAAGTTGCTATTTATACTTTTTGCTGCAGTTGCGATAGTCGGCTGCACCAAGGATGCGGAGCTGGACTCTGCGGCCATCCCCGAGAGCTTCACAGTTGCGGAACTCACTCGAGCAGGGGTTCAAAAAGAGAGTTGGGCTTTGAATGATCAGATTGCGATCTTCGAGAGCTCAGACCTAGAGACCCCTAAGTGCTACTATGTGGCAGATCTCACGGATCGTAAGTTGGAGCCATCCGATACTGACGATCAGTTCTATGCGGTCTCAACAAACAAGTATGTGGGATTTTACCCCTACGTAGCTGGTCAGAGCTACGATGAGTACATGGCAGAAACCACCAAGAACTTCAGCGATAAAGATATCATCTGGAGCGGGGGAGGTAAATTCGTAGCGAGTGCTGATCTTGCTTTCACACATTCGCAATCCTACCTAAGCTTTGGGTTCACAACAACCTTAGATGCCGGGTTCGACTCTCTAGTGGCTACACTCTATCTTGGCGAAGAGAGTGAAGAGCTAGATGTTGAAATTGACGACAATACAGCAACAGCAGGGGTATTCGTTGCGCCACTCGATGCTACAGCATATTCGGCAATGACCAAAATGGAGCTACACATAGTTGCGAAATCGGACGGTACACCTATATATAATATAGTAGACCTCTCTATAGCTAGCGGTATCACCTCATGGGCAGCAAACACCTCATACTCGTATGACGGCTTAACGATTGAGTAACAGAATAAGAAGATGAAAAGATTAATTATAGCAGCCCTAGCCGTCGCAGCGATGGTGGGTTGCACCAAGGATTTGGATGGACTGAACGGCAGCTACGACAACGCTGTCTCATTCTCGATCGGGGATATTGTCGACACTCGTTCGGTGATCAAGTCTGAATGGTCGGAGGATGGTACGGATCTAGTTGGTATCTCCTCTACGGATGACGAATATTCGAACGTGGAGTACTCAGTAGGAACAGATGGGGCGTTGTCACCAGCAGGTACGACGACAATCTACTACCCATCGCAGGGGTCATCGATGACCTTCTACGCCTACTACCCATACGACTCAACGACCGTTGATAACAAGGTATCAATCGATGTAAGCGACCAGAAAAAGAGTATCGACCTATTGGTGTCGGATCAGGCTAGCGGTACTCAGGGCGCAGCTGACGGGGTGGAATTCACCTTTACACACGCATTGAGCGCTGTTGAGATCACGGTACGCGAGAGTGATACGGTTGATATTGATATGGAGACACTTAAACTCTACACGGAGGAGATTGTTACAGATGCGAGCTATGACCTTGTGGCTGTGTCGGAGAACTTAACATTGGGTGAGACAAAGAACGAAGTAACTTTCAACCTATCAGCAAATGAAGATGGCAGCTACTTAGCACAGGCGATATTGCTCCCTAGCGACTACACCGCAACGAAGATCTACTTCTCGTTTGACGACCCTAAGGGCGTATCATACCTCTACCAATTGGAGCTTGGCAAGACGTACCAGAGCGGTTACAAATACACCTACGATGCAAAGATCGGCGTGGACTACGAAGTGTGGTTTGGTGAGGCTAACGAGCTCAAATGGGAGACCTCTACACCTAGTGGCGTTGCGACCTCACAGCCGGATATCGCATATGATAACGACACATACTACATCTACTCGGCTAAGGGACTGCTTGCCTTCTCTTATTTGGTTAGTAACACAACTACCGATAGTGGCGCAACTATGTGGGGCGAATCGTCGAACTATGACTTTAGCTCAACAAATAACGTAAATGCTAACGCGGTGTTGATGGCGGATATTGACCTTGGCGTATTGGGCAACAATGTGAATTGGTCACCGATCGGAACGTCATCAAAAAACTACGCAGGCACATTCGATGGTGGTGGCAACACTATCGAGGGTCTCTATATTAATAATGATGCTGCTGAATGCCAAGGTCTATTCGGCAGCACAAGTGGCGCAACACTCCAAAACATTACGCTTAAGGATGTTAGTGTGTCTGTGTCAGCTTATAATATAGTCGGTGGACTAGTTGGGTACATTGTTGGTTCGACTATCTCCAACTGCCATGTTGTAGGTGGTAGTGTATCAGCAAATAAGGGCTATGTCGGAGGAGTAGCTGGTTGTGCTGAAACTAACGCTTGCACCATAGTCAACTCATCAAATAGCGCTACTGTCTCAATTTCAGATACTACTGGTACCCCCTATGCAGGTGGTATATTGGGTTGCAACAATGCTGATAATACCACCATCACAAACTGCTATAATAGCGGTAATATATCAGGTTCTAGTACTAATGGCTATATTGGCGGTATCGTGGGTTATAACCTTAACTGCAACATCGCCATCACCAACTGCTACAGTAGTGGTACTCTTTCGTATGGTCAAAATAGGGGTGGCATCTTGGGTTATCATTTCTTTTCTGATACAACACCATATGCAACATTAAACTACTGTTACTGTAGCGTTGATTACAGCTATGTAGGTGGTGGTAGTATTAGTGGTTATATCACATCCAACAACTGCAGCCATGAGTCGTTAAACGATATGAAGGACGAAACATTCGCAGCAACCCTAAACAACGGGGCATACACATACAACCAAGGGGTTGCGGATGGTGGAGTTCTGGCGTATGGATGGGTGGCTGTCGAAAGTGGCACTCCCGACCTAGACCCCGATGTCACCCCGACCCTTTCGGACGATATCGATATCGCCTATGCAGGTGGACTCTACGAGATCAACACGGCTAAGGGACTGCTTGCCTTCTCTTGTTTGGTTAGTTATACGAGTGACACGAGTGGCGCAACTACGTGGGGCGACTCGTCAGCTTTTAACTTCTCGAGTGGTACGAACACCGGTATTGAGGGTAAGTTGATGGCGGATATTAACCTTGGCGTATTGGGCAACAATGTGTATTGGTCTCCGATCGGAAGAAAAGAAGAAAATATCGACAAACCATTCTCAGGCACATTCGATGGCGATGGCTACACTATCTCGGGTCTCTATATTAACAATACTGATGATAGTTCAGGTTACTACCAAGGTCTCTTTGGCTGCACAACTAGCGCAACACTCCAAAACATTACGCTTGAGAATGTCAATGTTGCAGGTTACAATTATGTCGGTGGATTAGTCGGGCAGATTGAAGGTTCTACCATCTCTAACTGCCATGTTGTAGGGGGTGGTGTATCAGCAACTGCTGATACCGCCTCTGTCGGAGGATTAGTAGGTTCTACTTCTAATTACACTTGCACCATAATCAACTCATCAAATGGCGCTCCTGTCTCAGGCTCAGGCTCAGGCTCAGGTACTAATACCCTCTATGCAGGTGGTATAGTGGGTTATAACAATGCTGCGAATACCACCATCGTAAACTGCTATAACAACGGTAGTGTATTTGGTAGTGGAGACGCTGGCAAGATTGGCGGTATCGTGGGTTCTAGCAATGCGGCACTCGCCATCAACACCTGCTACAGTAGTGGCAATATCTCGGGTGGTGCAACTGGGTATATGGCAGGTATCGTGGGTTATACAAGCGCTACTTTGACGTTAAACTCCTGCTTCTTCCAAAACGGATCTATTTTGGTAGGTAGTGGGAGTACTGGCACCTGCACACAAGACGTTTACAGCGGTTCGGTTGGGGGATCCATTATGACGTTACAAGACCCCAACGCCACATTCCTAACATGGCTCAACAACGGAGCATCCACATACAACTATGGCAACAGCAGTTCAGAGATCAAGGCTTACAAATGGACGGGTGTTACGGGTGAATACCCAAAACTTGACCCAGAATCCATTCCGACATTTGTGGCAGATAGTGATATTGTCTACAATGAGACTGACAAAATATACGAGATCAAAACACATATAGGTATGCTCGCATTTGCCGACTTGGTGAATGGCACAGGTAATTCACAGAAGATCTACGGAACACTCGGGTATTTTGACTTCACGAAAAAGAACCTGAATATCAACGGTAAGCTAGTAGCGGAGATTGACTTTAATAACCTGGATGGCTATACGTGGACTCCGATCGGAAAGCATATCGACTCATCCAATGACGGATACAGCGGCACATTCGACGGCAATGGCTACGATATCGAGAATCTCGATATTGAGGTCAGCAACGATAAACACCAAGGTCTCTTCGGCTTAACAAATGGCGCAACCCTCAAAAACATCTCGCTAGTGGGTATTACTGTGGAAGGTTCTATATATGTCGGAGGATTAGCCGGGGAGATCTCTGGTACTACAATCAACAACTGTTCTGTGTCAGGGTCTAGTAGTGTGGAAGGTGATAATAATGTCGGTGGATTAGTCGGCTCCTCCGATTCTGATGTTGAAATCACCAACTGTTATGTATCAGGTAGTGTGACCGGAGATGTGGATGGAGCATGTGTAGGTGGCATTGTCGGTTGTGTTGGTAATCAAGGAACTAACATCACCAACTGCTATAACAAAAGTAGTGTGTCGGGTAGTGATGCCTATGAAATATACCAAGTTTCTGTTGGAGGTATAGTGGGTTTAGATAATGCATCTAATAACCCCTCTGCCATCACCAACTGCTACAATGTCGGAGGTATCACGGGCGGTAAAGAGGACTGTATGGGTGGCATTGTCGGGGGTATTAAGGAATCTGGTCACACAACATTAAAATATTGCTTTGCGAATACCGCCTTGGTGGGTAGTGGTAGTTCGACCAACCCAACAATTGACGAAACTTGCAAAGGCGAAATGACAGACGACGATATGAAGTTACCCGAATTCGTAACAAAACTCAACACCGGAGCATACACATATAACAGCGACAAAGTAGCGACCAAGGACGACGCATACGGATGGAAAGCAGGAACAGACTACCCAGCATTAGACTCAACAATCGTTCCGACATTCACACAAGAGTAACAAATAAAAGATGAAAAAAACAATAATAGCAGCCCTAGCCATCGCAGCGATGGCAGGCTGCACCCAAGCGAGCGATACGGATATCAACACGAGCTCAACCCAGACATCATTTTCGTCCACTATCCAAACTCGAGCAACGGGTGATCAGTGGGAGAGTGGCGATGCGGTAGGAATCATGGTGACCTCGGAGGGCGATCTGCACTCCTCGTATCGATACAACAACAAATACACGGTGTCGTTCAGCAGTGCGACCCCCGAGACGGGACGTTTCGTAGCGGCATCATCGAGTGACGAGATCTACTACCCAGATAGCTCATCGGAGTATATCGATTTCTATGCATACTACCCATATAACGCGGATCTAGTGGCGGAGGATATGGCATACCCGATCGACATCACAACGCAGGAGACACCCCAGAACATCGACTTCATGGAGGCTTCGACATCGGGCGGTAGCGGATACAACAAGAATAGCGGCACGGTAGAGCTCGCGTTCGAGCGCAACATGGCGAAGATATCGCTTAAGTTGGTGGCTGGCGAGGGTGTTGCGCTTAGCGACATCACAGCGATCAGCTTCGAGGGGTTCTACACTTCGGCAACGTATGAATTCCCGACCAACAAATTTACGGATTTTGGGGGCGCGGATCAGGCGATCACTCCATACGAAGAGGGCAACGATACATACTCAGCGATCTTGATCCCCGAGATGGCGACATCACACATGGTCTACTTCACACTCACGGGCGACAAGGAACTCTCTTTGGATCTTAGCTCAGCAACGTTGACTCGCGGTAAACACCTATCCTACACCGTCACATTGAGTTGGGGCGCGGTAGAGTTCGAGGATAACAATATCACCGATTGGGTGCCTGATGATTCTGGTAGTGTCTCTCCCGAGGGCATCGGACCTGATATCATCTTCAATGCCGGAACGTATGAGATCTACTCTGCAAAGGGGCTCTCGATATTTGCTGGTTATGTAAATGAGGATCGTATGACCTCGATCGATGGTAAGTTGATGAAGGATATTGACCTTAGCGATGTGTGTGGAAGTACGGTTGGCGATGAAGAGAACGGTACGGATTGGACTGCGATTGGTAAAAATGTTTATCCCTACACCGGTAACTTCGATGGCTGTGGATACACCGTTTCGAATCTCTATATCTTAGTCGATGGCGACGATGCCACTTCCTACCAAGCTCTATTCGGCAATGTGAATGGCTCAACAATCCAGAATATCACACTCGAAAACGTAGATGTGACAGCTAGTTCGAGTGTTGGCGGTGTCGTAGGGGCGGTGCAAAATGGAACGCTCTCCAATCTGCACGTTAGCAGCGGTAAGGTTGCGGTTACGAACCATACAGGTGGCGGTGTTGTGGGTTCTGCTACAAATTCTACTATCATCAACTGCTCTAATCGGGCGGCTGTGAGTGCTTCTGGTAGCGGCTATTCGGGCAATGTTAAGATCGGTGGTATATTGGGTGCGAATGAGACTAACGCCTCCAGCTACATCTACAACTGTTATAACCTTGGTAGTGTGACGGTAAACGACAGTAGTTATATGAGTATTGGCGGTGTGGTAGGTTATACCAATGGTAACAGTGATAATACTTACATCAATAACTGCTACAGTGCCGGCACGGTTTCGGGTGGCGATACTGCCTATATGGGTGGTATTCTGGGTTGTGCAGATCGCTGTACTGAATTGGATTATTGTTATTGTGCTAACACTAACACTCTTGTGGGTACATATTCAACGACCGAAAACTATGAGAGCGCTATTGTCGACAGCACCACTTGCGAAACCATGTCAACCGATGATATGCAGAAAGATGCTTTCGTATCGACCCTCAACACGGGAGCAGCAAAGATCATAGACAAAGGCGCGTATGGCTGGAAATTATTGGTGACAGAATACGATGACTATCCGACACTCTCAGCAGATGTGACTCTTAATAGAGAGTAAAGAGCTAGGCGAGGACATCTCGGGTGTTCTGCAGGGAGCAGAAAAAACCCCTCGAACCACATGGATTCGAGGGGGCTTTTTTTAATTGTAAATTACTAGTGGTGCGTTAACTTTGGTTTAATAATAGTTATGTGCTGAATACCTGATAGTTATGATATGGTATTTATTTTTCGATTTGAAAATACTAGTGGTGCGTTAACTTTTGGGGACTTCTAAAAATTAAAGTTTTGATATTCAATAAATTATCACTATCTTTGAAGTGTAATATAAAACACAACTACTATGATTTTTAAGAGTACAGGCAAACGAGGATTGTTGTATCTACTCAGGCCTACCCGTTCTGCAACATATGCATATAGGTACCATATAATTGCGTATGTTTAATGCATAAATTATTTGCGCAAGTCGCTGAATTTTAGTATCTTTACATCGTAAT
>JBCQTX010000073.1:0-7459 GCA_047174605.1 Rikenellaceae bacterium
TTTGAGAGTTACGAGCGCAGAATTGATAAAATCAACGCTGTACTTGCACAATATGGTATCAACGGAATCGAGGACGCTAAGGCGATCTGCGAGTCTAAGGGTTTGGATCCTTACACAGTTTGTGAGGAGACACAGCCAATCGCATTTGAGAATGCAAAGTGGGCTTATGTAGTAGGTGCTGCTATCGCTATCAAGAAGGGTTGCACAGTAGCTGCTGACGCTGCAGAGGCAATCGGAGAGGGTCTTCAGGCTTTCTGTATCGCAGGATCAGTTGCAGATGATCGTTTGGTAGGTATCGGTCACGGTAACTTGGCTGCTCGCCTTCTTCGCGAGGAGACTAAGTGTTTCGCATTCCTTGCAGGTCACGAGTCATTCGCTGCTGCTGAGGGTGCAATCAAGATCGCAGAGATGGCGAACAAGGTTCGTGTTGAGCCACTTCGCGTTATCTTGAATGGTCTTGGTAAGGATGCTGCTCTTATCATCTCTCGTATCAATGGATTTACTTATGTTCAGACTGAGTTTGACTACTACTCTGGCGAGGTTTCAGTAGTTAAGGAGACTTCTTACTCTGATGGTCTTCGTTCGAAGGTTAAGTGCTACGGTGCTGACGACGTTCGTGAGGGAGTTGCAATCATGTGGAAAGAGGGTGTTGATGTATCTATCACAGGTAACTCAACAAACCCAACTCGTTTCCAGCACCCAGTAGCTGGTACTTACAAGAAGGAGAAGACATTGGCAGGTGAGAACTACTTCTCAGTAGCATCTGGTGGTGGTACAGGACGTACTCTTCACCCAGATAACATGGCTGCAGGTCCAGCTTCTTATGGTATGACAGATACTATGGGACGTATGCACTCTGACGCTCAGTTCGCAGGATCATCTTCAGTTCCAGCTCACGTTGAGATGATGGGATTCTTGGGCATGGGTAACAACCCAATGGTTGGTGCTACAGTTGCAGTTGCAGTTGCTATTCAGGAGGCTAGCAAGTAGTCTTTCGTTTTAGACAACAAAATATTGATCTATCCATTAGAGGTATTTGCCTCTGGTGGGTAGATTTTTTTGTAGAATACCAAAGTTACAAGATGTCGATTGTTGAGTTGTTGGTAACTATCTGTGTCGAAGGGGTTTGCTAGTCACCCTTCACCTTAGTTAGAGGCTTTGCGCCTACCAATCCTCTCTATTACATATATAGTTAGAAATCCTACGATCGCCATCAATGTTGCAAATAGTACCATTGATGGCGATGAGTTTAATGCCTCATATTGAGAGGGTAGTATGCTACGTTCAACAAGTGGCACCACCTCCCCATGTGAATTTAGAGTCGTTGTAACGACCTCTTTCCAAGGCCACACTTTGTTGAGTGAGCCAACCATAAAGCCCATCAATAGAGATAGCGTTGCGGTGTGAAAGTTCTTCAACAACCATGATAGCAGGTGTGAGAAGCTGATAATGCCGATAATAGCTCCTGATATGAATAGCGCTATTGTTTGGATATCGAGTGTGCTCAAAGCGTTCAATATGTAGAGATACTTACCCATGATAAGTAGGATGAATGAGCCAGATACTCCCGGGAGAATCATTGCACATATTGCAATTGCACCACAGATAACGATAAACCACCAATCATTTGGAGTCTCGGCTGGTGACATGGTGGTTATTAAGTAGGCAACGATAGCGCCCACTATAGCCGCGAGTAGAGATAGAGGGGTTCTCTTTTCAATCTGCTTGAAGATCAAGAGTGCCGATGCAATGATAAGCCCAAAGAAGAATGACCAAACCATGATCGGGTGGTTTGATAAGAGATATGTCATCACTTTTGCTAACGAGAGAATCGAGATCGCGATGCCACAGAAAAGAGCGAGTAGGAAGTTGCCATTTATCTTTTTCCAAAACTGAACTATTTGAAAGCGAAATAACATCTTGATCGCCTCTATATCGACGCTACGTATGGATTCAATCAGCTCTTCATATACTCCAGAGATGAACGCTATTGTTCCTCCCGATACTCCGGGTACAACATCCGCTGCGCCCATTGCACACCCCTTGAGTGTGATGGCTGCGTACTCAGTTAATTTTCTCTTCATGTTTTATTTGTATTATATGGTGTAAAGGTAGTGTTTTTATGTGAATTTACAATGCTTATATCCTGACTATGACATAACGTAATCTCGGAGTGGTATAATTTAAATTATTTTTGCTATTTTTGCATAAACTTTAAAATCAACTGATTAAATCATGAATAGCCCAATAGCAAAAAGTGTAGTCGAGGAGTCAATCTCGAAGATGAATATCGCCGATTTCGGACGTGCAACAATCCGCGAGGTGGTCGCAATATCAAATAATTTGGAGGCAGAGACCGGAACAGAGTTCATCCATATGGAGATGGGAGTGCCGGGACTTCCAGCAGCACAAGTTGGTGTTGAGGCTGAAATTGCAGCGTTGAAGAGTGGCAAGGCCTCTATATATCCGGTGATTGATGGTGTGGCTGAGCTTAAGAGTGAGGCGAGCCGCTTTGTAAAGGCCTTTGTCGATGTTGATATTGCAGCGCAGGGTTGTGTGCCAGTTGTTGGCTCTATGCAGGGTACTTTCACCTCGTTTTTGGTGTGTGGACAGTGCGATGAGAAACGTGATACAATTCTATTTATAGATCCGGGATTTCCTGTTCAGAAGCAGCAGATCACCGTTATGGGGTATAAATATGAGTCGTTTGATGTCTATGATTTTCGTGGTGAAGGGTTAAGAGCGAAGATGGAGGAGTATCTTCAAAAGGGCAATATAGCTGCAATAATCTATTCGAACCCGAATAATCCGTCGTGGATCTGTCTCAAGGAGAGTGAGTTGCAGATTATCGGAGAGCTAGCGACTAAGTATGATACTGTGGTTTTGGAGGATCTAGCATACTTCGCGATGGATTTCCGTCAGGAGCTAGGATCTCCATTTGAAGCCCCTTTTCAGCCAACTGTCGCGAAGTACACGGATAACTACATATTGTTGATATCGGGATCGAAGGCCTTTAGTTATGCTGGTCAGCGAATCGGAGTCGTTGCAATCTCGGATAAATTATATGGTCGTACATATCCCGGCCTTACAGCAAGATATGGGCAGTGCACATTTGGAAGCGCTTTTGTTCATCGTGCACTTTACGCTATCTCGTCGGGTGTTAGCCATACAGCTCAATATGCATTGGCAGCTATGTTTAAGGCGGCAAGTGATGGCGAGTTCCGTTTCTTGGAGGATGTCAAGGAGTATGGACGTCGTGCAAAACGATTGAAGGATATCTTCTTAGCAAATGGGTTTCATATTGTTTATGATGCCGATATGGGCGATCCTATTGCCGATGGATTCTACTTCACGGTGGGGTATAAAGATATGAGTGGGGGGGAGTTGATGACTGCTCTTATCTATTATGGAGTCAGCGCAATATCACTCGACACAACAGGTAGCCACCAGAGTGGAATCAGAGCTTGTACCTCATTTATCAAAGAGCATCAATATGATCTGCTTGAGGAGCGTTTGAAGCTATTTAGCATCAATTTCGGGTAGCTAACGAGAGTGACTAACAAGGCCTTTCGACACGGAGAGTGGCTAACAAGGATGAGTTTTGGGGCTTCGTGAAGGCTCTCAAACCGCAGCGTACTTATGTACGTGAGGATTTGAGAGTCGAGGGAAGTGCCGAAAATCGCCTTGTTAGTCACTCTCATATCTATTTTATGTCAAATATAGCATCCACAGGAACAACCTCCTCTTCGCGATCTTTGATGAGTTGTAGCAACTCCGCAACAATTTCGGGATGTTTATCAGCGATGTTGTACCTCTCGCCCGGATCTTCACCAACATTGTAGAGCCAAGGGAGGTTGTTTAACTCCTCTTCTGGTATGATATCTACAGCGAACCACTTTAGCTGGTTGCACTTTACGTGGAGCTTAAAGTTCCCCTTGCGTATGGCGTGTATCTCACTACCTCGATAGAAGTAGTAGGTATCTCGCTCACTACTCTCCTTCTCTCCGCTCAGTACTTTTGTTAACGACTCTCCGTCAAATATAACATCCGTAGGAAGTTCGACCGATGCCATCTCACATAGTGTTGGGAGCAGGTCTAGCGTTGATCCCATGCAGCTCTTTTGAGTGCCTGACTCAACACCATATCCCCAGAATAGGGTGGGGGCTCTGAATCCACCCTCAAATGCCGATGCCTTGCCATCACGCAGCGAACCATTAGATCCTCCGTTTAATTTTTTTATTACCCAAGGGCCATTGTCAGAAGATAGAACAACTATGGTATTTTCGGCGAGCCCCTTGTCGCGAAGATGTTGCAATATGCGACCTATGTTGTAGTCTAGCTCCTCGATCACATCTCCATATAGACCTCTTTCGGAGCTGCCCTTGAATTGGTCGCTCGCAAAGATCGGGACATGTGGCATTGGGTGTGCCAAATATATGAAGAATGGATTTCCCTCCAGTTGGCTTTTATCAATGATGTCAATTGTGTAGTCGGTAAATCGTTGCGTGAATAGTCGTTGATCTGGCTCCGTCTCCACCACTTCGCGTTGGTTGTAGAGTGGGAGAGGGGGTAGGCCATTTCGTGATGCCACCATATCGTTGGAGTATGGAATTCCGAAGTAGTATTCGAATCCATTATCTAGAGGCATTTGGCCAACTTTATCCCCCAAGTGCCACTTTCCGACACAAGCAGTTGTGTAGCCTGCTTTGCTCAGATATGTTGCAATGGTTGTATGCTGTTGGTTGTTTATTCCACCGACGTATCCGGGGAATAGCACGTTGCGTTCATCACCATAGAGTCCCGACCTAACCCCGAATTGTCCTGTTAGAAGTCCGCCTCGACTAGGTGATGAGACCGATGCAGAGTCATAGAAGCAGCTCCATTTCTGCCCCTCGGCACACATTTGGTCTATGTATGGAGTGTGAGTGCTCGGGCTACCGAAGCATGATAGATCGCCATATCCCATATCATCGCAGAATATTATTATTACATTTGGGCTTTGTTGTGCTTGAATTGAGCCAATCATCGGTAGGGAGATAATTGATAATGCGGTTAGGATTTTTGCTCTATTGTTCATGGTTTATCTGGTTTTAGGGTTTATTTTTACAAATATAATTATTTCTTTGCTAAAACCGATGAGTTTGATGAGGAGTTGTTTTGTGTTGATTTGGGTGTGTTTTTATAGTTGGTAGATTGTTGCTTGGGTTAAAAGCCATATTTAATGGGCTATTTTGCATAAAATGTATGGTTGGATATATTTTTAGGTCGAAATATTTTGCAAATATAAAAATAAGCTCTATATTTGCATCACAATTAACGGGGAGTGCATCATCAAGTGGTTGAAGAGGGTAGTGTCAGTCATAAAAGATGCAAAGAACGTTAAGAGTAAAATGGTGCCATAGCTCAGTTGGTAGAGCAACGGACTGAAAATCCGTGTGTCCCTAGTTCGATTCTTGGTGGCACCACTTGTACAAAACGCAAAATGCGGTAAATCCCTGAAAGTCAATCACTTTCGGGGATTTTTATTTTCTATAAAGTTGTAAAATAGCGCATTTTTGAGTGGTACTCACGGAACAATTCGTGGTACATGAAAACAAATCTCGAAAATGTACCACGAGCACGATTCTAACTCGCTATATTTCAGTATTTTACCTAGCAATAAAACGCCATAAACAACGTACTTTATTTATTAATAATTTAAAGCATTTTGTTATGGAAAGAAAACTATTTTCAGTATTGTTCTTTGTCAAGAAGAGTCGAGTTCTAAAAAATGGCGAATCACCAATCATCGTCCGCATTACATATGGTGGACAGGTTACAGAGTTTCAATCGGGACGCACAACACCTATAAATCAATGGTCGCAGACTAAAGGTTGTGTCATTGGAAAAGATCGCAAAACCAACGAGGTTAACAACTTCATCGAGATGGTGCGACTCAAAATATACCAGATTCAGCAGGAGTTCGAGCGCACAGGTGAATTATATACCGTCAACACTATCAGAGATACATTTCGTGGGAATGGGCCAAAATCTCGTACTATCTACTCTGTTTTTAAGGAACACAACGAGAAGTGTCGTGCTTTGATAGGCATTGATTATGAGCTGATTACGATTAGAAGATACGATAACTGCCTAAAATATCTACTCGCAACAATAAAAAAGCAATATGGCAAGGAGGATATTTTACTCTCGGAGATCAATGGCGAATTGGTTCGCAACTTTGAATTTTATCTCAAAACAGAGCGTGGTTGTGCGCAAAACACTGTGATCCGCTATATGAAGTGCTTCAAAAAGATCACCAACCTTGCGATTGCCAACGAATGGATGAGCCGAGACCCTTTTGCTGGAATAAAATTCCACGAGCAGAAGGTCGTTAAGGAGTTTTTGACCCAAGCGGAGATTGCACGACTTGTGCAAAAAGAGTTCGATAGCCCACGACTCGATCTGGTGCGTGATATATTTGTCTTTTGCATTTTTTCGGGCTTAGCGTTCGTTGATGTACTCAATCTTCGACCTGAACATATCACCACCGACCACAACGGCAAGCAGTGGATCCGCAAGGCTCGCCAAAAGACCGATGTGATGTGTAATATCCCACTGCTACAAATTCCGCAGATAATCTTGGAGAAGTACAAAGATCACCCTAAATGCCAAACAAAAGGTGTGCTACTGCCTGTTATGCCGAATCAAAACATGAATAATTATCTAAAAGAAATTGCAGCTATATGTCAGATTAACAAACGTTTAACCACCCACACAGCACGCCACTCATTTGCCAGCTCAGTTGCTCTAGCCAACAAAGTGTCGCTCTCGAATGTCGCAAAGATGATGGGACATACCACCACCCGAATGACGCAGCACTACGCCAAGGTGATGGATAGCTCGATCATGGAGGATATGGAGTGCGTGGAGGACAATTTCGCTGATATGGCTAAGGCGTTGTAGTGTGTATTATATAAAAGGACTGATTATGGAAGATAGAATTATAAAAATTAGTGATAATGGTGTGGTTGATGTGCCAAGCCATGTAAGTATGTCTGATTTTGAGATTGCACAGTTGCTGGGTGTTATGTTGCCAACTGTCAGAGGTTGCATCAAACGATTGTTAAAGTCTCGTATGATTTTGGATTGTAGCGGTGGCGAGGTATCGGGGAATAGAATTATCCCGACCCACTTCGGGCTAGATGTCATCATCGCCATAGCCTTTCAAGTTGAGAGCTACCAAGCGAATATTTTTCGCAAGTGGGTAATGACAAACATTACGAATATTAGGACATCGCCACCAATATTTATATCGCTGCCGAGCGACACACATTTATACAATTAACGAATTGCTGTGTAACTTCTCAGCAAAGCACACCTATTACATAAATAGCTATCAGTCAACAATATGTGATTGATGTTACAATTTTATTTAAAAATAATACTGCTAACTACCCGACAAAAAAGATGAATGCAG
>JBCQTX010000074.1:0-7313 GCA_047174605.1 Rikenellaceae bacterium
GGAGGGTACATATCCGCTCCCTGAGGCGCAGGTCGATCGTTTTATGTTGAAGGCTAAAATCTCATACCCTAAAAAGCAGGAGGAGCGAGATATCGTAAGGATGAATATCGCAGGCGAAGGTATGCCAGAGGTGGCGAAGGTGATCACTCCGAATGATATTTTGAACGCACGTAAGGTGGTTGAGGATGTATATATGGATGAGAAGATCGAGAAGTATATCGTAGATATCATCTTCGCAACTCGCGAACCGGTTGAGTATGGTTTGGAGCGCTTGTCGTCGTTGATCGCCTTTGGAGGATCTCCACGTGCTTCGATCTCGTTGGCTAAGGCGGCACGTGCCTATGCTTTTATTCGTCGCAGGGGTTATGTTATTCCGGAGGATGTCCGCGCGGTGTGCCACGATGTGTTGCGCCATAGAATTGGTTTGACCTATGAGGCTGAGGCGGAGAATGTTACTCAGGAGCAGATTATTACCGAGATCTTGAATAGCGTTGTAGTACCTTAATGGGGTGCATAAAATTTGTTACATATGGAGCAGAGTGAAAATGATATTCTACGTAGGGTTCGCAGGATCGAGATAAAGAGTCGAGGTCTTTCGAATCAGATCTTTGCGGGTAAATATCATTCAGCATTTAGAGGACGCGGTATCTCGTTTTCGGAGGTGAGGGAGTATCGCCCGGGGGATGATGTGCGTGATATTGATTGGAATGTTACGGCTCGCTCTCGCACACCACACATAAAGATCTATGAGGAGTCGCGTGAGTTGACGATGATGCTTATGGTCGATGTGAGTGGGTCGAGATTGTTTGGTTCTCAGGAGATGTCTAAGAAGAATGTACTCACGGAGATAGCGGCTGTATTGGCCTTTTCGGCAGCACAAAACTCAGATAAAGTGGGGTGTATATTGTTCTCGGATCGGGTTGAAAAATATATCCCGCCCAAGAAGGGCAAGAGCCATATCTTGATGATTATCCGCGAATTAGTTGGCTTCAAACCGGAGTCGAAGGGGACTGATCTAGCATCGGCAGTGAGCTTCTTCACCAACGTGAATAAGAAGCGATGCACCTGTTTTATGATGTCGGATTTCTTGTCGCCAGACTCTAATAACGAGGCGTTTAATAATGCGTTGAAGATCGCACGTTCGCGCCATGATATGGTGGCTATACGTGTTGAAGATCCGCGTGAGGCTCAGATGCCAAATGTTGGACTTGTGGAGTTTGCAGATGCGGAGACGGGTGAGAGTATGTTGGTCGATACGGCATCTCGGTCAGTACGCGAATATTATGCTGAGAGTTGGGCTCGTAGGGTAGAGGATGTGGAGAGTCTATTCAAACAGAATCGAATAGATGCAGCGAAGGTCTCGACCGATGCGGACTATGTTGTTGAACTAATAAAACTCTTTAAGCAACGATGATTAAGAGATTTTTAGCTATATTATGTGCAGTCGCTGTGGTTTGTGCGCTCCATGCAGAGGAGTCTGTGGTGGAGTCGGAGCAGAGTCATGTTGCCCCAACTATGACGGCACAATTCATCCCTGATAGTATAGGAATTGGAGATCACACCACCCTAACGATCGAGGTGGATCAAGATATGATGCAGGTTGTGGCCTTTCCGGAGTTAGATTTCGGTGAGGAGGATGCGATGGAGTTCGTGTGTGAACCGACGTTGGATACAATCTCAAAGGAGGGGCGACGAGTTAAGTTGCGTCGTAAATATGTGTTGCGTTCCTTTGAGGAGGGTAACTATAATATGGGGCGTATGTCGATCCTCTATGCAGATAAAAATGTGGCGGATACCCTCTATGCCGATGACTCTTTGAGGCTCTTTGTCAATACATATCTTATCGACTCTACCTCTCACGCTATATATGATATTAAGCCGGTTAGGGATCTACCTTTTAAGTTCAAGGAGATCTCGGGTTACGCCATATGGGGTGTTATCATCCTGATTCTATTGGTGTTACTTGTGCTAGCGGTATTGAAGATTATGGCACACTATGGTCGTTCGGTATTTGGACTATTCAAACCGGCACCTCCAGTTCCACCACACGTAGCGGCGATGAAGGCGTTGGATAGCTTGCGAGCGCAGCATTTGTGGCAGGATGGTGAGTATAAAGGGTATTATTCACAACTTACGGATATTCTACGTACCTATATATCAGGCCGTTATGGTGTAGCAGCAATGGAGATGACCTCGGCTGAGATCATTGCAGCATCTAAGGAGTTGGAGCTCCCGAAACGTTGTGAGATGGAGATGCAGGAGTTGTTGCGTGACGCGGATTTGGTGAAGTTTGCCAAGGCGGAGATCGAGGCATCGAAGAACGAGGGGTATTTCGAGAGTGTGAAGCTCTTTGTGAACCTCACGAAGATTGAGGAGGAGGAGAGTGATGAGGAGCAGGTGATCGAACCAGAGAGTGAGCAGGTTGAAGTGCCAGTCGAGGAGCAGGTCACAGAGCCAGCTGAGGAGGTGAAGGAGGAGGTGAATCCGTACGCTCCGAAGTCTCATGTGGGTGAGGATGATAAATAGATGATAAGGTTATGAAATATATTATATCACTACTTTTAGCATTTGTAACACTCTCTGTATCAGCCCAAGAGCTGCCGGAGAGAGGGGAGGTGCGTCGAGGAAATAAAGCCTATCTGCAGGAGGATTATGCCGCAGCTGCGGAGAGCTATATGAAGGCGATGAGTTATTCGCCTGATAGTTTCGAGCCACGTTTCAACCTCTCGAATGCACTCTTCAAAGGGGAACAATTGGAGGATGCGGAGAAGTTATTGACGGAGATTTCGGCGGATTCGTTGTTGACGGATTTGGATCGTTCGGCAGCCTATTTTAATCTGGGTAATTCGCAGTTCCAGCAGCAGAAGTTGAAGGAGGCGTTGGAGAGCTATAAAAATGCTATGCGCTTCGATCCCGATGATCAGGAGGCGAAGTATAACTATGCATATACCAAGGCGTTGATGGAGCAGGATGATCAAAGCGATGATCAGCAGCAAAATGACGAGAACCAAGATAATCAGGAGCAGGATCAGGATCAGAATGAGGATCAGCAAGATCAAGATCAGAACGAGGATCAAAATGATGGCGAGGGAGATCAAGATCAACAAGATCAACCGCAAAACGATCAAGAGGATCAAGGTGAGGGAGAGGATGAGCAACCCCAAGGGGAGCAGCCTCAAGAGCCTCAAATGTCGGAGCAACAACAGCAGCAGATGCTCGATGCTGTCCAAGCCCAAGAGGATAAGACTCAGGAGGATATGGAGGAGCGAGCTCGTGGCATAGTTGTTCCGGGAGCTAAGAATTGGTAAATTAAGAAATGATTTAACTAGAAGAAATTATGCACTTTGCATCACCAAATATTCTCTTCGCACTACTGCTCATCATCCCGATGGTTGGTTACTACATCTACCAGACATGGCGAGGAGGTGCGACACTCACGATCTCCACAATTGATGGGGTTCGTAGAGCTCCGAGGACGATTAGGTACTACCTACGACACCTGCCGATCATCCTCAGAACATTAGCCTTTGCAGCGGCGGTTGTGGCGCTTGCTAGACCTCAGACGGTGGAGACTACAAAAAATGCAAATAGTGAGGGTATCGATATTGTCCTTGCACTCGATATTTCGGGGTCGATGTTGGCACGAGATTTTGAGCCGGATCGTATTACGGCCGCTAAGCAGGTTGCCATGTCATTCATTAGTGATCGCTATGGAGATCGTATAGCGTTGGTTGCTTTTGCTGGTGAGACCTTTACTCTTTCGCCTCTAACGACCGATCAAGGGGCTCTACAAACTCTAATTGCACCACTACGAAGTGGAGTGGTGGAGGATGGAACAGCGATCGGAAATGGACTCGCTACAGCACTAAATAGACTTCGCGAGAGTGAGGCTAAGAGTAAGGTAATCATCTTGTTGACGGATGGAGTTAATAATCGAGGTGAGATGTCGCCCCAAACTGCAGCGACCATCGCTAAGGAGATGGGGGTGAAGGTCTATACGATTGGAGTTGGTTCGGAGGGAACTGCGCCATATCCGCGTGTCGACCCATTTGGCCAGATCATAGATTATGTGCAGGCGAAGGTTGAGATCGATGAGGAGGTGCTTCGAGCAATCGCAGAGTCGACGGGAGGTGAGTATTTCCGCGCAACGAATAATGATAAGTTAGAGGCGATATATGATCAGATCAACTCGATGGAGAAGAGTGTGGTGGAGATCGCTGAGCGCACACTCTACCATGAGAAGTATCTAATGTGGGTCGTTGTGGCGTTGTCGTTGCTCTTTGCTGAATTTTTGATTAAGTATCTAATTTTAAAACGTCTACCATAATGTTTAGATTTGCGAACCCTGAGTACCTATATATATTAATAGGTATACCAGTTTTGATCTTCCTATTTTGGTTGTCATTGCGTCAGAGACGTAGCCGTCTGGAGCGATTTGGATATTTGGATATGGTGAAATCCCTTATGCCGAGCTTCTCGATAGGGAGTGTAAAGTTGAAATTCACCCTCTTTGTGGTGGCTATAGCGCTTCTGATCTTGGCCGCTGCTCGTCCTCAAGTTGGCTCTAAGTTGCGTGAGGAGAAGAGCCGAGGTGTCGAGATGATGTTGGTTGTCGATGTCTCAAACTCGATGTTGGCAGAGGATTTTGCACCTAACAGACTCTCAAAGACCCAATATGCGATCGAGCGATTGTTCGAGGGGCTCAAGAGTCAGGAGCGAGTTGGGTTGATCGCCTTTGCGGGCGAGGCCAAGGTTGAACTCCCAATAACCTCTGATTATCGTATGGCGAGCTCTTTTGCAAGGCGTTTGTCCCCTTCGATGGTTGGTGTTCAGGGAACAGATGTGGGAAAGGCGCTGGATCTTGCTATTCTGTCATTCTCCTCAAGTAGTGAATCTAGTAAAGTTGTAGTGCTGATTACCGATGGTGAGGCACATGATAGTGGTGCGATATCAGCTGCGGAGCGAGCTGCAGCGATGGGAATTAAGATCTTCACTGTTGGTATTGGAACTCCCGAAGGTGCACCAATCACACTCAATGGCGAGTTTATAAAGGATGAAAATGGGGATATGGTGGTGACCAAACTCAATGAGGCGATGTTGCAGCAGATTGCTTCCATCACGGAGGCTGGATATGTCAAGGCGACAAATCAATCCCTAGGACTTGGTGAGATAACAAAGACGATCTCGGAGATGGAGCAGGGTGAATTGGCCACTGTGAAGTTTG
Source organism: Rikenellaceae bacterium (assembly GCA_047174605.1). Taxonomy (GTDB): domain Bacteria; phylum Bacteroidota; class Bacteroidia; order Bacteroidales; family Rikenellaceae; genus Alistipes. The sequence goes on from JBCQTX010000074.1 coordinate 5,225, forward strand.
AGGAGTATGGTGAGCAGTATCAATATTTGGTCGCTCTGGCTCTGTTGTTGATCCTCTTGGAGCTCTTTATATTGGATAAAAAGAATCGATATCTGCGCAGATTTAATATTTTTGCTGAGTCAGAGAGCGAAATATCGAAAAAATAGAGTATCTTTGAGGCGCAATTCCGCTCTATCGCCGCCGCCTTCGGGTGGGGGAGGAAAGTCCGGGCAACATAGAGTACTGTGCAAGTTAACGGCTTGACGCTCGTGAGGGTGTAGCAGCGTAACAGAGAATAACCGCCATGCATTTTGTGTGGTAAGGGTGAAAAGGCGGGGTAAGAGCCCACCGCGAGGGTAGTGATACTCCTTGGTCCGTACGTCTCACAGGTTGCAAGACCACGTATACCGACATCTAAGGGTTACTCGCCCGTTGTCGGGGGGTAGGTTGCTTAAGGGTGTAGGTGACTACATTCCGTAGATTAATGATAGAGGTCTTATGATGAGAGGAGCTTGCTCACTGCATCCTAAGATACAGAACTCGGCTTATAGGAGTTGCCAACTTAAGTAGCCTTTCGGAGAGATTCGAGGGGCTACTTTTTCTTTGACTCACATTCGTCATCCTGAACTCCACGCCCGTCATCCTGAACTTGATTCAGGATCCCTAACTATCAATATTTTGCTATCTTCGTGGGATTGCGGATCAAGTCCAATCGTGTCCAAAATAAATATGATGCACATCCATAACTATTTGAACCAAGCCCATTTTCAAGCTTGGATCTTTATTTGAAATCATATGATCCCCCCCCCTAAAATAATATACTCACTTCAGGTGGAGGAGTGAAAGGCTCATTTATCCATTCAAACAGATCTATTTTTGTGAATGTATTCAATCTCAATGAGGCTATCAAATTCGATAATATCCATGGATATTTCGCTATTTGCTTGATATATGACATCAACATCATCGTAATCAGCGCACTCCATAGCTGTATCTCAACCGCATTGCGTGATGTGCCGACAAAACTCTTTATGTGAAATTGCTGCTTCAAATTGCGAAAGAAAATCTCAATCTCCCAACGTTTTTTATATAGGTCCGCAATCGTACTCGCCGCTAATTTTAGATTATTAGTAACTAACTCTATCGTAAAATTCTTCTCCTCATTATAGACTACAATGCGACGCAGTGGCTTTCGATATTTCTTCTTCGTTTTTGTCTGCGTAAGTTCAATGATCTCATCCTTTAGGATGTGTTGATGATGCTTTTGGGGCAATTCATTCTCCCCTAAGGATCTGTAACAGAGCTTCGTCTTGTGCCTTGTGACAAAAAATACGCCTTTGCTGTCCCAAAGATTTAGTAGACCAAAATCACAATATATACGATCGGCTACAACTATAGTATTTCGCTTCAATGGAACGTTATAGGCTATGGTATTATCAGCACCTCTTCCATCACTAATATTCACATACTCAGGTAGTAATGTATTGAAATCAAGTAGTGTATGTAGCTTAACAGCACCCTTTTCCTTGCAATACAAAGCCCAATCGTATATCGACATACAAAGGACTATGACAGATGAATCTAGTAACTTTACAGGGCTTTTAATACGTAATTGTTTGCCCTTATGAAAGCACTGCTGTCCAAGTAAATTGTAAAGAAGGTAGTAACAGTCTCGGAAAAAATCACTAGTGCGATTTTCGTTTTGATAGGAGAGGGTCGATTTGGATGGAGCACGAGATATTCCGAGGTGATTGAGGTTGCCTGTGGCAGATTTGAGTCCGTTACTTATTTCACGCAAGGAGCTACAACCTGCGAATTGGCAGAAAATCATACTTACGAGGTGGCTCCAAGTGTTGAATCCTTTGCTAAATTTATCGCAACCATGAGATTTTATCAGAGAATAAATTTTTTCCTTTGGTAGGAGGCGTAGGATTTGGGCAAAAAGAGTTATATTTGTCATATTCTAAGAAATTTGGGTGAACTGGGGAGTTCTTTTTGCTAAGATAATAATATTTTAGCTTCCCAAATTTCTTTTGCATATTAAAGTATCCTCCAGCATAAAAATAGATCAATGGAGGATATTTTATATATATTATTTTGGACACGATTG
>JBCQTX010000003.1:0-85897 GCA_047174605.1 Rikenellaceae bacterium
ACCCTCGACAGCCGAGAACCAGAATGTATCGGTAAATGTATAGCTCAACGCACCGATGATACCGGCCGACAATGCAGCCCATCCATTAGCCTCCGTGAGCTCCACTCCACCGCGTGTAAACATCTTGCGTGCGAGGTGTGTGATTGTCCAGAATAGGAACAGGATAGTGAAGGCACTCGCGAAACAGTTCATGGCATTTACTGCATGAGGCACGTAGTATGTAGAGGGTGCAAACATCGTTGCGATCCTCGCAAGAATCATGAATAGTGGTGCTCCGGGAGGGTGTCCAACCTCCAACTTATAGGAGGTCGCGATAAACTCTCCGCAATCCCAGAGGCTCGATGATGGCTCCATCGTAAGGAGGTAGACTACCGCTGCAATTGCAAATACGACCCATCCGAGTCGTCTGTTCCATGTGTTATATGACTTCATTATATTTTCTTAATTAAGCGACAAAAATAGTTAAAATATTGCGAATATAAAAACTATGAGTGCCACTTTTGCCCATTACAACTATATAAATGTCGATTTATCCAACCATCACACTATCGAGTATCGCCTTGGCTGTCAACTCCGGCTCTTCGAAAAATCCCATATGCCCCGAATTATCCAACCACACAACACTAGCCTGCGGTTGCTCCGAAGCGATCTTCTCAGCCACCTCAACCGATATATAATCATCGTGACGGCCAAAGATAAATGTTTGGCGAGCCTTCAAACTTCGCAACATATCGCTCTGATCTTTGCGCTGCATCATGCCATTGAGGATAGCCACAACACCTTCATCTTCGGTGATATATACCTGCTCAACAAGATCTTCGATGTGATCCTTCATCCGCTGACGATTCTGCACAGCGAAACCTGCGGCTGGAGCTACCTTAGCTAACAACTCCTTTTTTCCAGCCTTTACGAGTGCAATTTCACGCTCTCGCGCCTCGCGTTTCTGCTCGCTATCTGCATATGGCGTAGAGCTAAACATCACCACCCCATCCAACATATCGGCGTGTCGCTCAGCAAATGCCAGTGCAACATAGCCCCCCATCGAGTGGCCAACAACTGTGCACCTCTCGACCCCAATAGAGCGCAATCCAGCAGCTACACTATCGGCCAAAAAATCCATCGTATGTACCTCACCCTCCACAACCGAGATACCATGCCCCGGAAGATCGAGCGTCACAACTCGAACATCTTTATACAGATAAGGGACAAAGCTATCCCACACCAACATCGACTCCAGATAGCCATGCAACAGAACTACACACTTTTCGCCAACCTCAGAATCACATATATGAAGAGCTGTCTGCCCTGCCATAATAAACTTATCTACCATATATAATTGTTTTAAGTGTGCAATTTATCGAATATTTTTCAGTTTTCAACTCTTTGGGGCTATAAATTTGCAAGTCATGCGAATTATTGCTAATTTTGAGGCTCTAAATATAGATAAAATAACGATGCAAAATCTTGAATATATACTTGCTCACGGCTCTCGCAACACATTTGTGACGATCGACGCTGTGGCCAACAAAATAGAGACAAACTCCGCAGCGGAGTATGTTCGCGCAGTATGCGAACACTTCAAAAGCGATGGCCTACTATTTTTGGAGCAGGTCGAAGTCAATGGCAAAGAGTTCTACGCAATGAATATGTATAATACGGATGGCACACAGGCACAAATGTGTGGAAATGGCATGAGAATTGTCGCCCGATTAGCCGATGAACGATACATCAATTGCGAAAGTTTCACACTCTATTCGGGGGGTAGACCATACCCTATTCGTCGCTACGACAAGATAGGTGGAGAGATCCCAGTCTATGGTGTTGAGATTGCAATCAGAACGGCATCAGAGGATTTCACACTCAGCACGACAGAGTTCGTTGCGAAGAGAATCGAGGAGCTACACCCATCATTGACATTCACATATCTCAATCTGGGCAATCCACATATCGTTGCAGAGGTAGATGAGATAGATTTGGAGCTGCTATCACAACTCGGAGAGAGAGTCAAGGAGCTTCTTAATATCTTCCCTTATGGGGTAAATGTCAGCTTCATGCAGCCACTTGGCAAGGATCAGATCTTTGTCGCTACGTACGAACGAGGTGTGGGACTAACTCCATCATGTGGCACAGCTATGACCGCTTCGAGTACTACAGCTGCTCTACTCGGGATATGCGATTGGGGCGCAAAAATTGAGGTTCGAAATCGTGGAGGATTTGTCCACTGCATATGCTCCAAAGGCGATGATACACTCACAACACAGCTCATAGGCAACGCGACATACATCGAGCAAGGTGTAATAAATTCAGATTTAACAGTAACAACAACAGAGATTTTCGAGCACGAGACAGAGGCTTGGGACACACTAACAAAATAGAGAAGATGATAGAGCAGATCAAAGAGCATAGATCAATAAGAAAGTTCAAGAGCGAGAAGATAGATCCAACAGCAATCAAGACAATTATGGAGGCGGCAAACAGAGCCTCGAATTGCGGAAATATGCAGAGCTACTCGATCATCGTATCGCAAGATGATGAGCAACTCGCGAAACTCTCGCCATGCCATTTTGGGCAGGTGGAGAGGATGGATGCACAGTGTGTGGTGACTATTTGTGCAGATTTGGCGCGTTTTTCAGCATGGTGCAGGGAGCGAAATACTGAGCCAAAGTATGATAACTTCATCTGGTATGTCAATGGCTGCATAGATGGAATAATGTCAGCGCAGAATATCACGCTAGAGGCTCAGGCTCAAGGTGTTGGAGTGTGCGTATTGGGTACTACGCTCTATACGGCAGAGAAGATCATCGAAATTTTGGAGCTCCCGACAGGCGTTATCCCAATCACATCCATAGCGATGGGATACCCCGATGAAGAGCCGGGTTTGACAGATCGACTTCCGTACGAAGCGGTGATTCACTTCGAAAAATACACACCAAACACCCCCGATCACATCAACAAAATGTGGGAGGCGACAGAGTCCACAGAGCTCACAAAAAAATTGATAGAGGAGAATGGCACCGAGAATTTAGCGCAGGTATTCACTCAGTTCCGATACAAAGGGGCGGACAACGTTAACTTCTCGAAATTATATATGGAGCTACTCAAAAAACAGGGATTCCTAAATCACGAATAGTGTGCAGAGAGGTGTAGCAGAGCGTTTTTTTACTCCATTTGTTCGAATGGCAGTTGTAGTGGTGATCAGCCTCATCGGGTGGTCATGCGCCATTACTCGCCATATTCCCGAGGGCAAATACCTGCTACAAAACATCGAGATTGAGAGCGATAAAACCGCTCCGAAGGAGGAGCGAATATCGACCTATGACCTTGAGAGATATGTCCGCCAGAGCCCAAATAGGCGACTCTTCGGAACCAACTTCTACATATGGATGTGGAATCAAGCAAAACCCGAGAAAGAGAATTGGTGGAACGATTTCAAACGAAGTGTCGGCGAAGAGCCCGTATATTATCAGCATGATCTAACGGTGAAAAGTGAGGAGAACCTCAAGGTTTATATGGATGCCTTGGGATTCTACTCCTCAACTGTTGGCTTTAGGGTCGACACACTCACAAAGGAGAAGCGGGCAACGGTGACATACTTCACACACCAAGGTGAGCCATACAAAATCACGGAGATGAAGTATCAGTTTCAGGACTCGCTACTTCGCCCAATCATCCTTCCCGACACTGTAAACTCGCTCATTAAACGTGGCGATATATTCAGCGTGGCACTGTTGGATGAGGAGCGCGAGAGGATCACATCGAAACTCCGCAACAATGGCTATTATAACTTCACGGTACGCAACATAGAGTATCTGGCCGACACACTGGCGGCAGATCACACCGCGAAATTGGAGATGATAATCAAAAAAGAGCTGACAGGGTATGACGAACGCGGCAATGCACAATACAACAACAGCTTACGATATAGATTAAAGAGTGTAAATGTTGTTCCTAACTTCGACCCATCACTTCTAGTCAACGACTCAACATTTATGTCAGATGTCGACACACTACGATATCGAGGACTAAATATCATACTTGAAAAGGGGACAGAGTCCAATGTTCGCCCAACGGTGCTACGACAGATGGTTCCACTTGAGCAGGGCTCTCTCTACAACGCTAGCACAGTGGAGCAGACCTACCAAAATCTCATGTCATTAGGCTACTTCAAGAGTGCAAGAATCAGCTTTAGACCTGCGGTATTGGATAGCTTAACAGCCGATTCAACATTAATAAACAGACTTAACGCAAAGGCACCGAGGGCAGATAGCGATGCATCCTCACAACCCGACGACTCATTCATAGCTAGTTACATACTCTGCACTCCAGCACTTCGACAGAGCTATGATATTGAGCTTGAGGCGAGTACAACATCGAGCTTTTACGGACTCTATGCTACTGTTGGATATCAAAACCGCAATATCTTCAAAGGCGCTGAATCTTGGGATATAGATCTAAAGGCGGGTTATGAATATATGAAGGCTCCGGACGCGATAAAAAAGAGAGCTACGGAGATTGGAGTAACTACCGGTCTCACCTTCCCACGATTCCTACTTCCATATACAGATAGGCCATTCCCTCGTGTCGTTAAGCCACAAACAACAACCGAGGTGTCGGTCAACTGGCAAGATCGCCCATACTACAATCGAACACTTACGAGTGGTTCGCTAAAATATAGTTGGAAAAACAGAGGATACTCCAACTTTATAGTACGCCCGGTTGATATCAATGTCATCAATATGAACTATATCGATGAGGATTATTTTGACGCTTTGGAGAATGACTACCTAAAAAACAGCTATGAGACTCAGCTCATTGCCGGACTCAGCTTGGGATATGTATATAACAACCAGCTCAAGAATATGGGCGGTAACTCTACCCTACTTCACATCAATGCAGAGACCTCCGGCAACTCAATCAATGCCATAAAAAAACTGTTCAACGCCTCTGAGACCGAAGGTGGCTACTACAATATCTTCGGTATAAGATATGCACAATATGTACGTTCGGATATCAGCCTAAGTCGCAAATTAACCGTTGGTGAGAAGTGCGCAGTCGCAGGTCGTCTATATGCAGGAGCGGCACTAGCCTATGGAAATTCAACGTCAATACCATTCGACAGGCTCTTTTACTCGGGTGGTAGCAATAGTATGCGAGGATGGACTCCGCGCACCCTTGGCCCCGGCAGTACATTAGAGCCCGAAGATGTTGTATATCCATCTCAATTGGGAGATATGAAGTTGGAGGCGAACCTCGAATTCCGATTCCCTATATGGGAGAACTTTAATGGCGCGACATTCCTCGACACTGGTAATATATGGTACTTGAGGGACTCCGAAGGGGTCTATGACTCTAGTGCGCTATTTGACAAAGATACATTCTACAAACAGCTAGGATTCAATACCGGCGTGGGAATTAGACTCGATATTCAATTCGCCATCATCCGTCTCGATTGGGGAATACAGCTTCACAACCCAAACAAAGTTGAGGGTGAGCGATGGGTAATTAAAAAGTTCGATTTCAACAATACTGCACTTAATTTCGGTGTTGGATACCCATTCTAGAAAGAGAAGCCTAAAAAGGCATTTTATACAACTTTTCAAAGGAGCCTGCCCCAAATTTTCGCTTGTGGGCAGGCTCTTTTTTCTATTTCTGAGAGGCCTTCACCATCTCATTCTGGAGTTTGATACGCTCCTTCTGCTTCTCTGATAAACCATGCTTGATATAGATTTCATATGGCATATCTACCTGTTGAGCCTTCATCTGAGGATCGTCAACATCAAGACTCAAATCGCAATCAAATCGCATCAGTATGGAGTGGTTTCGCCCCTCTCCTCTGCCCAAAAAGTGGCACAATCCCCAAGAGATACCTCGTCCATCACCCGTGTCAGTAAAGGCGTCTGCTATAAATCCTGCAGGTGCGTTTGGCATCAGCGTGACAATCGATGCGATCTCGAAGTTGACCCAATCCGGAGCATATTGGATGGTGTAGTGCTCATTACCAGCCTTTATAACCATCGCTGCAACACCCTCTCTGAATGGGAAAAGCGACACCTCATGCCCTGAGTTGAGTACCGGATTTTTCTCATACTTGCGGAAGGGCCCCGTTGGACTATCTGCAATCGCCAAACCTCCGCAATCGCGGTGGTTATATCCCGACTTATAATATAGGTATATCTGACCATTATGTACCAATGGGAATGGATCGTGGATCAAATTCTCATCCCACTCTCCCACTGCACCCTTTGGCACAACTTGATCACCGCAATGCGTCCAAGGACCATCTGGTGACTCGGCAACTGATACCGATACCGGACATACATCTTGCCATACTCCGCCTTCGGGCTCTACAAACGCTTGATAATACATATAGTATTTACCCTCAAACTTCAATACATCGGCAGTCGAGACAGATCTACTACCAAATTGACCCTTTGGCATTCGCTCAATAGCGACACCCTGCTCCTCCCAATGGAAGCCATCCTCGCTGGTTGCATACCAGATCTCTGAAAGATCCCAATCTGTATATGGATCAGCCTCAGAGCCCGTTTCGCTACTATGAGGTATTCTTGTTTCGCGATGGGTGTACCAAACATAATATTTGCCATTCTCGAAGAGCACCTTCGAAGGGTCGCGACGAGATATTGTACCATCCGAATTGTTGTAATCCAACCCTGTGATCTCTGTATATTTGAAGTTGGTATAGAGCTCATTCTCCATCGGATACTCCGACTCGTAGCGATTATTACGTTGCATCGCAGCGCTCATCTTCTCTATTCGATCCGGATAGTTCGAGTGCAACCCCTCCTCGGCATTGGTTTGAGTCAGAGTCCCCTGCTCGACACTTGCCGAGGGGGCTCCAACGCATGATACAGCCGCAATAGCGGCTAAAAGTGAATAAGAGACTCTTTTCATAGCTCGCTCTATTTAATCTCGAACACCACTACACTGCGCTCTGTTGAGATCTCAGGAGTGTGGATTGTAAGCTCTCCGCTTGCAGCTTGAGTAAATGACACCTTTCCCTTGCCACCCAACATCTTAACGCTCTTCACCTTTGTTGTGCTAGGCATCGATTTGATCACAAGGTCTCCCTCTGGATGCTCCATCGCAAATGCGTAGATTGTATCGCCTTTCTGTGTGAAACGAACATCTCCCGGAAGGTACGAACGGATATCTTTGATTCCCTCAGCGTGTCCCTTACCTTGATCCATGCTTAGTGATGGGCCCTCGCCAAATACGATCCAAGGACGAGTCTCGAAGATTGCCTCTCCATTGATATCCATCCAATCAGCCATATCCTCCAAGATCTCCATTACATTATCCTCCAAATCTCCCTCTGGAGTCTGCACAACGTTGAGTAGCAAGTTACCATTCTTACTTACGATATCTACCAACATCTGTAGAATCTCATCCGAAGAGGAGTAACCCTGAGTAGTCTTATAGAACCAGTTACCGATCGAAGTATCTGTCTGCCAAGGATATGGAGCGATTCCCTCGATGATACCGCGCTCCAAATCATGAACGAAGCGTCCGTCAGAGGCCTCTTTACAGTTGTAGACTACCGTATTCTCCTTGTTGCGAGCCATATCCTGATTGTAGTAGTGGGCGATCATACTGCGTCCAACCTCATTCTCAAATGGGATTTTACCATCTGTGTACAACAGATCTGGGTGGTACATATCGATCAACTCCACGATACGATCATACCACTCTCTCTGCCACTCTGGGTCGGTAGTGTACCAATCTGTATCGCCCGGAGCTGCCTTTTTGTGATATAGATCCTGATACTCTGGGTCGTTTCCATCATATGGAACACCTGCCATTGGCCCCTCAGCATCAGCCCCTTTGGCAGTCTGATACCATGTGTAGCTAGCTCCTAAGTGCTCCGATACTCCAAATTTAAGCCCCTCTTTCTTAGCAGCCTTCTGCCAATCTCCAACGATATCGCGTTTTGGACCCATATCTACGGAGTTCCAGCGGTGGATCTGAGAATCCCACAAGAAGAAGTTGTCGTGGTGAACACCCATCGATACGAAGTACTTCGCACCAACTCTCTTATATAGCTTCATCAAAGCCTCTGGGTCGAACTTCTCGGCCTTCCACAATGGAATAATATCTTTGTATCCGAACTCCGATGGGTGACCATAGTGCTCATTATGCCATGTGTAGTGAGGGTCTGGTTTCCCTAATTTCTCTCCCGTCTTGCGGTTGAAGTTCTCCTCAATATATAATTTGCGAGCATACCAGTCACCTTGGCGAGGCACTGCTTGAGGACCCCAGTGTGACCAGATTCCGAATTTAGCATCGCTAAACCACTCTGGATATTCGTACTGTTTGAGCGACTCATCGTTTGGCTGGAAGATTCCATCTGCCATCGGCAGGTTTTCATTTTGCGCTACAGATAGTTGCACTGCAGCAGCCATCACCAAAAAAGAGGTGATTAATCGGTTGGTTTTCATAATTAAGTTGGTTTTATGTAGTTTATCTTAGTTCGGTTATTTTGTAGAAATCTTGGTCGCTATAATCGAGGTTCTCACCTCCCATTCCCCAAATAAATGTGTAGTTGCTTGTTCCTGCAGCCGAGTGAATCGACCACTCTGGCGAGATCACCGCCTGCTCATCCGCCATCCATATGTGGCGAGTCTGCGAAGCCTCTCCCATGAAGTGGCAAATAGCTTGATCTTCGGGCACTTCGAAGTAGAAGTATGCCTCCATACGGCGCGAATGGGTGTGTGCTGGCATTGTGTTCCATACGCTACCCGGCTCTAGCTCTGTCATTCCCATCTGGATCTGGCAGCTATCGATCACCTGATTTACCGCCATCTTGTTGATTGTACGGTGGTTCGACCCCTCCAATGACCCCATGACAGCTATCACAGCATCGCCCTTGGTGATCTTTTTATCTGGGTAGTTGCGGTGTGCTGGGGTTGAGTTGAAGTAGAATTTGCTAGGTGCGGCTGAATCCGCGCTCTGAAAAGTGATCTCTCGCTCGCCCATGCCAATATATAGAGCCTCTTTGTACGCTAACTCATACTCTGAATCATCAACTGTGATAGTACCCACTCCACCAACATTAAAGATAACTACCTCGCGACGAGATAGGAAGTGTGAGGACTTAAGTGGATCGATAGTTTCGAGTGTTAGCTCCTCCTCAACAGGCATAGCTCCCCCGACAATATAGCGGTCATACATAGAGTAGACCATATTAACTTCGTCGGTCGAGAATACCTTTTCGACCAAAAAATCTTGGCGTAGGCGCTCTGTATCGTAGCTTTTTACATCTTGAGGATTGCTTGCATATCGCAATTCGTAATTTGTTTTCATGGAATCATCTAATTTGTAGTAGGTTATTTTGTCATAAAGATACACTATTTTTTGTAAATCTACGACAAAAACACCTCTAAAAAAAGATTACCACCCCAAGAATAACATTCCAAAGGCACACATCGAGATGACGAAACCTCCGATGGCGTGTGAGAATCGGTCGAACTGTTCGGTCTGAATTCTGTTGTAGCTAAAGTTTCCAAGTAGCACCATTCCCACCATTGTGACGATCGTCGTCAATGTAAATAGCGCAATCAACCACGCTATCTCAGATGGCGAACGATGTGTTCCCGAGAAGAACAGAAGGGGAATGATTGGCTCGCTAGGTCCCATGACAAATATTGCAAATAGAACCAGCGGGGTCACCTTAACCCTATTTTGTGGGGTGTATGGATCGCCATGTTTATGCTCATAGACATATACATTATCCTGCATCACATCGAAGTGTTTGTGAGCCTGTACCTTGCGAGCTTGCCACAATCCCCACATTAGGTAGATCACTCCAAAGATCAGAAGCGCCCAACTCGACATATTACCCCTTATATCCTGAAGAAATGAGATCTCACCCATCTGCCACCCCAAAAAGACTCCAATGATGCCGAGGAGGATTGAGCTAAATACATGGCCAAATCCACACGTTATAGTCAGCAGAATGGTTTTGGAGAGTGACCATCCGCGCGATTTTCGTAGCACGATAAAGGGTAGATAGTGGTCTGGCCCTGCCGCTGTATGGAGGAACGCTATTGTGATCGCTGTTAGCGATAGTGTGAGAAAAGTTGCTGTAACCATTTGATTTATTCTGTTTGTTGTAGATTCCACATATAATCTTGAACTCTCTGTAGAGCGTTGAATAGAAGCTCTCCTCCTCCCCCCATTGCTCTAAGCACAAAGCCCGGATAGTGGGTGGCTGAGATGCCGAACTCTATATTCTCTACCTCTGAGACTATATCGTGGATATCATCGATGATTGTTGTTATATTTTGATTCTTAGTTGTTTGGTATATCAATGTCGCTTGATGAGTCTTCCCCTCCAAAAGTCCACAACCTCGAAGTGGCATCTTCTCTGGTGATAACCATACTCGATCCATCAGCCGAAGTTTACCGCCAGATTTAACCTCCACAGAGTTCGAGAACTCCCGAAAAAGGAACTCCTCACCATGAAATTTCCGCCCACAAGTGATTATCTCGCTCTGCAGAAATGAACTATTATCCCCCAACTCAACAATGCTCTTCGAGAAGAACGCTGAGTTGCGGTGAGGGACAATCGGGTGAGCCACCTGCGAGAAGTGCGCATTGTCACCAATCGAAATCTTCATCTGTTGATGCGCCTCCCCCTCCATATCGTATATCCTCTGGTATGACTGGCTCTTCATCTGTAGGCGCGAATTATCCTCCACCCCGATCTCGATCTGGTAACGGTCACCACTCAACACTCCGGGAGAGGTACTCATCTGCATGAGATAGGCACCACCATCTGAGTGGAGTTGACCAACCGATACAACACGAAATGGCGGGGAGACATAGAGGCTTCGTAGATATGATCTCCCATCTCTACAGCCAACTATGAGGTTGATTCGAGCCTCCATATTCTATCTTCTGAGCTCTGGCTCTGCTACATCCTCTAGGAGTGCATAGCGCTTGATCCAGCCAATCACAGAGTCAAGCCCCTCGTCGGTCTTGAGGTTTGAAAAGACAAATGGTTTGCCTCCACGCATTCTTCGAGAGTCGCTCTCCATCACTTCGAGACTCGCTCCAACATATGGCGCAAGGTCGATCTTGTTGATTAGCAACAGATCCGAACGGGTGATTCCCGGCCCTCCCTTACGAGGGATCTTCTCGCCCTCCGAGACATCGATCACAAAGATGCTGACATCGACCAAGTCGGGGCTAAAAGTTGCCGAGAGGTTATCTCCACCACTCTCAATAAATACTATATCAATATCGGGGAAACGAGCCACCATCTCCTCCACAGCCTCCAGATTCATCGAGGCATCTTCGCGGATGGCCGTATGGGGGCAACCTCCCGTCTCCACTCCGATGATTCGCTCCGCTGGGAGTGAGCTATTCTTTGTGAGGAACTCCGCATCCTCCTTTGTATAGATGTCGTTGGTGATGACACCCACGCTATATTCACCGCATATTCTGCGTGTTAATCGCTCCAGTAGAGCTGTCTTGCCTGAACCAACTGGCCCGGCAACTCCTATTTTTATGTAGTCTCTCATAATAATTTATGACATATAAAGTCGAGAGTAGAGTCTCTCATGATTCATACAACCAATATCAAAACCTACGGCACACACACCACGCATATTCGCATCCAACACAATGGTCTCATCCGTAAGTTGTTCCAAGTCTGACTCCATCTCAAAGATGATATCTTGTCCGCTAAGTTGCCCCAAAGGTATCAATTTTACCGCATTTGTCACCATACAAACCATCGAATTGTAGTAAAATGATAACAATGTGTCGCGAAGCGAAAGCTCCATAATTGCCGACAGAGTGCCATAGACAATCGGATAGTGGCCACCTCCTTGTTTGGTGAGTTGTTCCAGAGTCTCAATCTCGCTACCTGATAATCTTCTATTGTAGATCTTAAGTAGACGAACCCCCAATTTAAGGCTCGCCATGCGGATCTCGGATGGCGATTTCAGAGCTGTGCACTCCTCATCTAGCTTCGCTAACTCCTCTAAATTTCCGTTTTTTGTAGCCTCCCATGCCAATCTCGCGTAGAGCGCATCGTTAAACTTTGCGTTGTAGTGTAGTGAATTTATGACAAACTCCCTCGCTGTCTTAACATCGTGTACCGCACCTCGCTGGACATAACTCTCCAACCCATACGAATGGGTGTAACCTCCGATCGGTAAGGTCGGGTCTGAGAGGTGTAGTAGCGATGTGAGGTGCGAAATGGTCATCTATGATCTTTTTGCTGCTAGGTTAATCACCTTGGTGAATAGGCTTTCGTGGTGAGGCTCTGCGCCCTCGTGATGGTGGCTGCTGACATTGCTTTTGAGGCGTTGTTGCAGCTTCCTCTCCTGTTGTTTAGGCGCATATCCTGCCGCCTCCAACCACTTGAACATCGGTGCTTCGTATGGCAAGAGGATATCATCGTTATCGATAAAGAGTGGCATATGTTTATTGCCAATCTCATAACATATTGTCGCCATCTCCAACATATTCGTTGGTGAGATCACGATTGTCGTGGTGTTGATAACTCTCACCGAAATCGCCACCTTCTCATCTTGATTGTAATACAACAAATCCCCCTCTTTGAGAGCTACGCTTTCAGAAGTAAACTTCAGAGCGATCTCTCGCCCTGAAGTTGTCTTTTTGCGTTGAATACGTTTGTTGAGTTCGTACCACTCCAAATGTAGAGTGTCAATCTCAAATCCTTGTAAATCATGTTGGGACTCGCTCCCAACTATCTCTTTTATTAGCATTTAGTATCTTTTAAAACATAAAATATCTCTGAGCGAGAGGCAGTACATCCGCCGCCTCACAGGTGATGTGCTCACCATCGACTGTCACCTTGTAATTTTCCGGATTAACTCCGATCTTTGGCGTGGCATCATTGTGGATCATATCTGCCTTGCCAATTTTGCGACACCCTTTAACTGGTAGCAACATCTTCTTTAATCCATACCCCTGCACGATACCCATATCCAACGATGCTTGCGATACAAATGTAGCGCACGTAGAGGCTACAGCGCCCCCAAATGCTCCAAACATCGGACGATAGATGACCGGTTGAGGCGTTGGAATAGAGGCGTTTGCATCTCCCATCTTTGCATACGAGACAAATCCACCTTTGATGATCATCTCTGGCTTAGCTCCAAACAGTGATGGTTTCCACAACACCAAATCTGCCATCTTGCCTACCTCCACAGAGCCAATATACTCCGAGATTCCATGTGCTATCGCTGGGTTGATTGTGTACTTCGCAATATATCTCTTCACGCGGAAGTTGTCGTTGTCATTTCCTTCATCTTCCAAAAGCGCACCACGTTGAGACTTCATCTTGCTCGCTGTCTGCCATGTGCGTGTCACAACCTCACCCACACGACCCATCGCCTGAGAGTCGGAGCTCATGATGCTAAATACTCCCATATCATGAAGTATATCCTCCGCCGCTATGGTCTCTGGGCGAATACGAGAATCGGCAAACGATACATCTTCGGGGATGTTCTTGCTCAAATGGTGACACACCATCAACATATCAAGGTGCTCATCAACGGTGTTCTTCGTAAATGGGCGAGTAGGGTTTGTCGATGCTGGCAATACATTCGAATACATAGCAGCACGGATGATATCTGGCGCATGGCCTCCTCCAGCACCCTCCGTGTGGAATGTGTGGATCACGCGTCCTGCGATTGCGTTCATCGTATCCTCCAAGAATCCCGCCTCGTTGAGTGTGTCAGTGTGGATCGCAACCTGCACATCATATTTGTCCGCCACCGTGAGCGACGCATCGATCACCGCCGGAGTCGACCCCCAATCCTCGTGGATCTTGAGTCCTGCAGCACCTGCCTCCACCTGCTCCTCAATTGGACGAAGCGTAGCGCAGTTTCCTTTGCCCAAAAATGCGAGATTCACTGGATATTGATCTGCTGACTCCAACATACGACGAATATTCCACGCTCCCGGGGTTATAGTTGTTGCATTTGTTCCATCGTTTGGCCCTGTACCACCACCAATCATCGTTGTGACACCGCCTGCAATAGCGGTCTCAACCTGCTGTGGGCAGATGAAGTGAATGTGAGAATCTATTCCTCCAGCGGTCAAAATATAACCATTTCCACCATGTAGCTCGGTCGATGCTCCGATCACCATACCATCGGTCACACCATCCATAATATCTGGGTTTCCAGCCTTTCCGATAGCTACAATCTTACCATCGCGGATACCAACGTCAGCCTTCACAATGCCCCAATGGTCGATTATTATTGCCCCCGTGATGCAGAGGTCAAGAACCCCATCGTCACGCACAGCGGTGCTATTTTGCCCCATGCTCTCACGCACGGTCTTTCCACCTCCGAACTTCACCTCGTCACCATACGTAGCGTAATCCTTCTCGATCTCTATGATCAAGTCGGTGTCACCTAAGCGTACTCGATCACCCGTTGTTGGCCCCAAAAGATTGGCATATTTCTGTCGACTTATCTTTAGACTCATAGCTCCTATATATTAGATGTGAAACCCTCTTTGCGTAGCTTGTGCATCGCCACCTCTCGCTCTCTAGCTCCGATCGTATACGAATTAGTGAGATTATTCACACCAATCACCCTTCGATTGCCCCCCAACTCAACAATCTCGACCGATTTCTGCTCGCCAGCCTCGAAACGTACGGCTGTACCAGCTGGGATATTCAAGCGATAACCAAACGACTCCTCTCGATCAAATATCAGAGCTCTATTCACCTCAAAGAAGTGGATATGTGAGCCAACTTGAATAGGTCGATCTCCGCTGTTGATCACCTCTATTGTGCGTGTAGCACGTCCATCGTTTAATTCGATGTCGCCACTCTTTATGAAAAATTCTCCCGGAATCATACTCTTATCTTATTGGGTCGTGAACCGTTACTAACTTCGTACCATCGGGGAACGTCGCCTCGATCTGTACATCATGAATCATCTCTGCAACTCCCTCCATAACATCGTCACGTGTCAAGATCTCAGCCCCCGACTGCATAAGCTCGGCAACTGTTCGTCCCTCACGCGCTCCATCAAGGAGGTGTTGGCTAATATAGGCTATTGACTCCGGATAGTTGAGTTTTATACCCTTAGCGAGGCGACGTGCTGCCACATCGCCTGCTAGGTATAATAACAACTTCTCGGTCTCTCTTGGTGTTAAGTGCATAACTTTAAAGTTTTTATACAGATAAATAACTCTTCAATTCGTCGTAGTCAGCATTATCCTTGTTGAAGTTACGAACCACCTTACCACGATCCATAATAAAGTAATCGTCAGTCAGCAACTTCGCAAAATCTAACTTCTGCTCAACTAGCAACACCGCTAAGTTACGCTTTTTTATTTGATCTTTCAAAACATCTGCTATCTCTAATGTGATAGATGGTTGAATTCCTTCGGTTGGCTCATCCAAAATCAACAATTTAGGGTTTCCAACTAGCGCACGTGCAATAGCCAATTGCTGCTGCTGTCCTCCACTCAAGTTACCACCCAATCGGCTGCGGAAAGTCTTTAGAATCGGGAAGATAGAGTAGATCTCATCCTCGTCGAAGTTCTTGTCCTTTGTGGTGAGAGCCTCAGTTCCGATCAAGATATTTTCATATACCGTAAGTTTTGGGATAATTTCGCGCCCTTGAGGAACATATGCTATTCCGCTCTGTGCACGCTTCTCGGTTGCGAGCCCCATGATCGATTTCGAATCGAATGTTATATCGCCCTGAGTACACTTCACAAGGCCCATGATTGAGCGCATAAGGGTGGTTTTACCCACTCCATTGCGCCCCATGATTGTTGTGACCTTTCCCTCGGCTGCTGTTAGGTCGACTCCCCACAGGATGGCACTCTGGCCATATGCTGCGTGGAGATCCTTTATATCTAGTAACTTCTCCATCTCTATTTTGCATTTAACACCTGAGCAGAATCTGGCGCACCCAAGTAACAATCAATAACCTCTTTGTTGTTCTTCACCTCCAAGAACGACCCCTCGGTGAGGATCTCACCACGAACCAAAACCGTAACTTTATCTTTGGCGATCTGCTCCACGAAGTGCATATCATGCTCGATAACGATCACACTATGATCTTTGCTAAGCTCCAAGAGTAGCTCTCCGGTTTTAGCGGTCTCGGCATCTGACATTCCCGCTGCTGGCTCATCGATAAGTAGTAGTTGAGGATCTTGTAGAAGAACAATTGCGATCTCCAACCACTGCTTCTGACCATGTGAGAGAGAGCCTGCAATGGTATCCATCTCATCTGCCAAATTGACCAACTCCGCTATTTTGTATATCTTAGCGCGCTGTGGTGGGGTCAAACGGAAGAATATCGAGGAGAATACACTGCGACTTCCCTTGAGTCCCATGATCATATTGTCGAATACCGAGAGACCTTCGAATACCGATGGCTTTTGGAATTTTCGTCCAATTCCCATCTGGTTGATCTCGATCTCCGTGCGACCGATCAACTCCTCACCATTAAATACCGCTGAACCCTGAGCTGGCAGAGTCTTTCCACACAATACATCCATCAAGGTCGATTTTCCCGCTCCATTTGGTCCAATGATAACGCGTAGTTCATTGTCGCCTACATCGAAGCGGTCGAGACATAGCGCTACTACACCTCCAAAGGTCAGTGTTATATTTCTTACTTTCAACATAGCTTCTACATTTTAGCGGTTTTGACACCCTTTACTTTGATAAATTTATCTATGATCTGCTGCCCAAGTCCAAAGACTCCCTTGTCGAGGTAGAGAACCACAATAACATATAGCGCACCCAAGACATATGGCCAAGCATCTGGCATAACTGAGGTAAATACACTATAGAGCAGATTGACGATAAGCGCTCCAATAACTGCTCCCTTCAACGATCCGCGTCCTCCGAGCGCCACCCAGATCAACATCTCGATCGAAGCTCTTACATCCATTCTTCCCGGAGTGACAATTCCTGTTTGAGGAAGGTATAACATACCAGCGACCATAGCGATAAGCGCTCCAATGATAAATACTGCCGTTTGGAAGTGAGCAACCTTATATCCCGTAAAGCGAAGGCGTGACTCACTATCTCGAATACCAATCAACAACTTTCCAAACTTCGAGTTGGTAAGCGCCTTAGTGGCGAAATATATAACACCCAAAACAACAACCGTGAAGATATATAATCCGAGTTTCACGCTGTCGCTACGTAGGTCAAGTCCCATCATCTGTTGGAAATTTGTAAGTCCATTCGATCCTCCAAGTAGCGTCTCGTTACGTGAGAAGAGCAAGAACATCGCCCACGCAATAGCCTGTGTGATGATGGCGAAGAATACACCCTTGATCCTACGGCGGAAGATGAAGTAGCTAATAGATCCAAATCCGATCGTCGCTATCACAGTCGCTATAATAGCTCCCGCAAAGGTCTGGAACGGAAGCCAAAATAGTGGTAGTGATTCGACTTGGTTCCACGACATGAATTGCGGAACGACCTCACCCTCGGGGAGGTTAAAAAGGGTGAGGTACATTCCCATTCCGTAGGCACCAAGGCAGAAGAAGAAGGCGTGACACATAGTCATGATACCGGTGTAGCCCCATATTAGATCGACACCAATCGCTGCAATAGCGAAGCAGATGTAGCGCCCCCAAAGCGTCACTGTGTCGATAGGTACTAATCCTATGAGGTTTGCTATTGGAAGCAAAACTAGGAAGATTAGTAGCAAAATCAATATTGTTTTATCTTTTTTCATAATCTTATTTTATCATATAATCACATTCGAGATACGATTTTTAATTTCATCGCTCTGATTCCATCGCGAGATCCTGAATCAAGTTCAGGATGACGTTAAGTGGTGTGTATTATCAATCGTCGCCAATTCTACCTTTATCTGCAAACAATCCCTTTGGACGATATTGCAAGAATATGATTATAAGAAGCAGGATCAACACCTTGCCATAGACAGCTTCGAAACCAGCCTCCAAGAACTTTGAAATTACTCCGATTCCCATACCCGATACAGCACATCCTACCAACTTGCCAACTCCTCCTGTGACAACTGTCAAGAATGAATCGACGATATATGTCTGACCCATGTTAGGTACAACATTTCCGATGAGTGTGATCGCACATCCTGCGATTCCCGCAAGTCCTGATCCCAACATAAAGGTGATCATGTCGATTCTCTTTGTCGAGATTCCCACACAAGCACTCATATTACGATTTTGGGTCACCGCACGAATTCTAACTCCTAGGCGTGTACGTTGGAACAGCTGATAGACTCCAATAAAGATCACTATCGTTAGGACAATGATGAATAGTCGGTTGTATGGTAGGATAAGACCCGATCCCAAAGAGATACCTCCTGATAGGATCGCTGGAGCTTTTACTGTAGTCAAATCACCGAAGATCGAACGTGCCAACTGAATTAGGATAAGGCTAATTCCAAGGGTTGCCAACATACTCTCTAGTGGTCTTGAATATAGGTGGCGCAATACCAATCTTTCGATCACAAGTCCAAAGAGTGCCGCTACAAAGAATGATATTGGCAGCGAGACAAAGAATGCAAGGTCAAACATAGACTCTGGAAGGAAACGCTCGAAGAGTTGCTGTATGCAATATGTCGTATAGGCTCCAATCATCAAGAATTCACCATGACTCATATTGATGATTCCAGCCAAACCATAGACAATCGAGAGTCCCAACGAGACAAGTACCAAGATGCTACCCAAACTCAATCCGCTGAAGATATTTTGGTAGAAGTTGTTGTTGCGAGAGACCATATCATAATATTTCATCAACTTCTTTCCCTGAACAAGGTTTGTATTTGAGATATCAGAACGCTCCATATATAGACTCATAGGGGTTGCGAAGTGCATATCGCGACTCTCGTCGATATACTCAATTGCTGTGTGCTGTTGTGAGTCATCTCCTGCACTCAAATATAGCTCGTAGAGAGAGTGTGTTGCAATCGTCTTTGTCTTTTCGTCGCTCTCGTTCTCTGCCATATGCTCTAGTAGTGCGATATCAGCGGCGTTTTTGCCTGCAGCAACCTCTAGGTATGCCTCTGCTCGAACCTTTGCATCTTCACTATTTAGTTTGATTGCTGTGTTGAGCGGAGAGAGTATTCTGCGATCCTTACGAGATAATTTGATCTCCTTTAACCCCTCCGACGAGACAGAGAGTGATGGATCAAAAAGTTGGCTGTAAGAGCCACTCTCGCTCTTTGCTACAGCAATTGTGTCGGCTGCAGCGTATAGTCTGCCATCGAGCGCCACTGTGGCAAACATTATTGTACTATCACTGCGATCGGCACTCAAAAACGTACACGCCTCGCTGACTAACTCTTTGTCATTACTAAGAATGTCGGTAATGGCTGAGCCTACCGACATCTCCGTTTGAGCAAAGAGTTGGCAACCAACCGCCAATGAGAGGGTGGTTGCCAATATCTTATGCAGCATAATCTGTCTATTTAGTTATTATTTTGAAAACTCACTAAATGGCTCTGGGATAACCAACTCATCACTCTTGCTCAACACCTCGAACTGTCCATTCTCCAATATCTCGCCAATTACAGCATACTTCGCCAAGTGGTGGTTGTCTGTGTGCATCTTAACCGTTCCTGCAGGTGAATCAAACTCCATATCAGAGAGTGCTGCGATAACATCCTTAACCTCGAATGATTGTGCCTTCTCGACAGCTGCCTTCCACAAGTAAAGGTCTGTGTATGCCCAACAGATTGGATCATCTGTCACACGGTCAGCACCACCCGGAAGGTTGTTCTTTGCGCAATATGCCTTGAAGTCAGCTACGAACTTCTTGTTTGCTGCGCTCTCCTCGCTCTGGAAGTAGTTCCATGCTGCAAGGTGACCTGCCAAATACTCAGTATCCATTGCACGAAGCTCATCCTCTGCTACAGAGAAGGCCATGATTGGACATTTGTCAGCTGTAAGGCCCTGATTTGCAAACTCTTTGTAGAATGGCACGTTGCTATCACCGTTGATTGTACTCAATACACAAGCGTCACCCGATGCTGCGAAAGCTGCAATTTTCGATACGATTGTTTGATAATCTTGATGCCCTAGTGGAGTGTACTCCTCGATGATATTCGCCGCTGGAATACCCTTCGACAAAAGGAAGTTCTTAAGAATGTTGTTAGCTGTACGTGGGAACACATAGTCAGATCCTAGAAGATAGAACTTCTTGCACTCACCACCATCCTCACTCATCAAATACTCTGCTCCCGGTATAAGCTGCTGGTTTGGTGTACCTCCCGAATAGATAATATTTGGTGAGCACTCCTGACCCTCATACTGTACTGGGTAGAACAACAATCCGCCATACTCCTCGAATACTGGCAAAACAGCCTTGCGAGAGACAGAAGTCCAACATCCGAATACTGCGCTTACCTTCTCTTTTCCCAACAAATCCTTCGACTTCTCCGCGAATAGATCCCAGTTTGATGCTGGATCGACGATCACTGGCTCAATCTGCTTGCCCATCACACCACCTGCGGCGTTGATCTCCTCGATTCCCATCATAAGAACATCGCGAAGCGACACCTCCGAGATTGCCATTGTTCCACTCAACGAGTGCAAAATTCCGATCTTTGCAGTATCACCACTCTCTGATGTCTGCGTGCTCTGTGATGATGGACATCCTGTGAGCGTTAATGCTGCTGCTACCACTGCAGCTGTTGCTGTCAATTTTTTTACCATTCCTTTCATAACCATACCCTATTTAAATTGATTTTTGTTTTCCTCTTAATTTGCGACTATGCGCCACTCTTTAGTTGTTTTACCAACCGACTTAGTAAAAAATTTCACTTTCCT
Organism: Rikenellaceae bacterium; assembly: GCA_047174605.1. Taxonomy (GTDB): domain Bacteria; phylum Bacteroidota; class Bacteroidia; order Bacteroidales; family Rikenellaceae; genus Alistipes. Next base: position 20,803 of record JBCQTX010000003.1, read on the forward strand.
TCCATTCAATCTCCCTATTTTTATTAGTCCTTATAATTCCCGCTTCTCTCTTATTCCGAGTGCAAGATAGTGTTAAAAAGTTGTTTTCATGGCTGTGCAAAGGGTGTCAATTTGTTTTTTTATGATCGATGTGTCAATTCGTAACTAAAAGCGCCATTTTAATTGATAATTTATTTTAAAAACAATGTAATATTTTCAAATCTCTTTTTAGTCTATTTTGTGATCAAAATAGGGCGTTTTCTTTGGGAACGATTGCATATGTGACACCAAAATAAAGAGAGGCGACATTGCTGCCGCCCCTCAATATAATAATATGTATAGGTCTAAGAATCTGTTTAAGTTTTATATCATCTCCTCCTCGATGATCTGGAATGCTCGTGCACCCTCCAGCACCAATGCTTTTTCGTGGCTAAAGAATATTGCACCATTCACCGGCGAGACAATTCGCTCCAAAACCGTCGCTTCATATGGATCCATCACCTCCGCCAACAAATCCCCCTTGCATACACTATCTTCCGCACGCTTATACTTCTTCATTATGCCCGATTTGTGTGTGGCGAGTGTGACGAAGTTAGCATCTGTAATAACTGCCGAGTGGTACCCCGGGCGAACTGAGGTGCTGAGTATTCCCATTTTCACCATAAAGCGAAGGATTGCTGTTAGTCCGGTGTCAATATTTTGCGAAGCTAATTTGTCGGTGTGTCCCGTGTACATCGAAAATGCCTTGGTCTCCCAAATCTGCCAATTGTAATTAAGCAGAGTAGTGTCATATGGTGTGACATCTTTTACATATACATATGGTAGTCCGAAATATTTCGCCTCATGTTCCGGCTGATAACCGGTGTTGAGCATTCTAATATGGGGGATGAACTCGCCGGGGATATAGTAGCTCGCTAGCTGTAGCCCAAATTCATAATCCTTGACGCTCTCGAATATCGCCCCTGCAATGCGCTGCGTTGTCTCACCCTTGTCATAACCCGGAAACATACGGTTGATATCGGTGTTATCCATCGACCAGAAACGTTTTCCTATATTCATCGAGAATGGATTGACCGATGGGATGACTAATATCTCATACCCCGGAACAAGTGTGCCATCTGCCTCCAACTCTTTGAGTCGATTGATCAACATTGCACAGGTGAATTGTTGCTCTAGCTCATCTCCTCTAATAGAGCCGATAATAGCGAGGGCCTTCTCTCCCTCACCAAAACGATAACCGTAGATATTGAAATCATCACGATATGGTGACGACATTGTATATAGTACCTCTTTCTTCATAATCTACCTCTCTAATTCGTGAATTCGCGCCAATAGAGATCCCTCATAAACAACCGGATAGGCACGTAGTGTAAATAAATATCCATATACTGGAGATAGTACAGGCTCCAAGATCTCACCCGATAGCGGGTCGACAATTGTTCCTATCAAATCTCCCTTCTCGACAATAGCCGATGTCTTGAGCTCCGTGAGGAATATTCCCGATTTTGCAGCATTGAGGAATGATACGCTATCTCCCTCCGATATGATTCCGTCAGCTAGGTTCGATTTATCCACCTCTCCGCTCCACATCCCCATCGAGTTGAGCAGATTATAAATTCCATCAACCAAATTATTTCCTAAGCTATGGTTAATTCTCATTCCAACTCCCATCTCCACAACCAAGCAAGGCGTCCCCGTAGAGTTAAGTGAGTGGGCAAGTGTCGCCTCCAATACTGTGGCAGCATCGTGAACCCAGATAAAATCGACACCCAATAGTTTCGCCTGTGGAACAAGCGTCTCGGATGATGTTACGTTGATTCTGACTTGGGGCATCTCTCTTAGGAAGATGTTGCTCGAGTGGATATCTATAACCATATCGGCACCCTTCAAATCTTCGAGTATAGCGGCAGCAATGCTCTCCGCCATCACGCCATCAGCATTGCCCGGAAAGATACGATTCATATCGAGGTCAAAGCCGGGTATTCCACGCGAAATAGTATCGATGCCTAGCGGATTAAGTGCTGGGTATATCTCGACTGTTCCATCCAACTTGTCGAGATTTGCTTGTAGCTCATTCGCTAGTTTATAACAGACATATTGCCCTTCGAGCTCATCACCATGAGTTCCTGTGACTATACAGACTCGCTTTTTGGAGCTTCCCGACGAGATCACATTCTTGCGAATCATGATCCGTTCGTCGAGCGGCATAGCCATCGATACTACCTCTTTTATCATTGTTAACGTGAATAAATATAAAGTTTAAAATAATTGTTCTAACAACACTCGAACCTCTGTTGTATGTGCAGATGCCCCCATGTGTACCCCTCGTGTAACAGAGCAATCCGATGCGTCTCGTCCATGTGCCACTTTGATGTAATCACTCACTATGAATAGATTGTGAGTGGGATCGACACCATACCACCCCCCGTTGCAATATATCTCGACCCATGCGTGAGTCTCTCCCGTTCCAGCTACAAATCCTGCCACATAACGTGCAAAGATAGCACGTTTGCGGCACATTGCAATCAAAATATGGGCAAAATCTTGACAAACACCAACTTTGAGTCTAAAACTCTCTGATGCCTTTGTCTGGGTTGATGTTACTCCCGGTGCATAACTCATGGTTGTATGTATGGCATTTGCTAGTGCAATCGCTTGATCTAATGTGCTTCCTGTGCCACTTATCTCCTGCTCAAAATCGACCATTTGACGACTGCATGTAGTCATTGGTGTTGCCACTAAATATACCTGCTGCGGATTAGCATCTTCAATCCTATAGTCGTAACACTGGACAACACCACTCGATGCCACAACAAACATATCGTGGCGATCCATCATCGATCCATAGTGGATGTTGTTACCAAACACATCCGTTGAATTGCTGATATGAGTAGGTGTCAATAGGTGTAGATCTTGCTCCACAATACGTTGGTTCCCGTCTCCCCTCGGGGTGCAACGTAGTAAAAAGTGGTGGTGAGATACGGTCGAGTCGTAGCGAACGATTGTCTGATAACTATATCGATAACTTCTCATAAGCTACTCTTTTTTTATTATACCGTTATGAGCATATTGAGGTTGCTCAACAGTCGCTCTTTGTAAGTTTCATCTTGATCTGCGTATCTCTCTTCGCTAACCAATTCGTTGAGACTCTCAAGTGCAAAGGCATCGGCAACTGCGCTCTCGCTGCGTTCGATATACTCTTTTAGAGATAAAAACGCCTCCTCAATACGGAAGTATGGGTAGTTGAAACGAATGTGAAGATCTAGATTCTCAACCAAACGACCCATCTTCAAGAAGATACGAATACGGTTGTCGAACACACGCTCATCTACAGATCCGAAGAATGACAACATATAATCGGTGATTGGCTGCAGCTTAGTGATATTCTTCTCTTTAGCCTCGGCACACTCTGCGATCAACATCTGTGATAGGTGGATATATGAAAGTGACTCGCTCGTGATATCATGGCGTAGCACGATACCATTGTCGTTAGTAAGTTCGAGTGATGATGCTATAGAGCAGTTGTTACCTTTGTCATATAGCTGAGAGTATTGACACTCCTCGCTCTCTTGATTCATCCCCGAGCAGTTTACTCCCAAACATTTATAATACTCATTCAAATCAGATATGTCGCCATCTAGAACTTTGTCGTAGTAACGACGCAAAAGGTGTAGGCTAATATATACGCGCTCAGCGTAGCGACCCAACCAAAAGAGTCTGTTGGCCTTATCGGCTGTAATTACATTGCAAACCATAATTATATTATATTTTATTTTCTTGACAACAACTACTTATTCATTACCCACGTATCCTTGAATCCACCACCCTGTGATGAATTAACCACAAATGATCCCTCCTGACGCGAGAATCGTGTGAGTCCACTCTTCCAAACCTTAGTCTCCTTGCCCGATACAACGAATACGCGAAGGTCGGCCTTGCGTTCTATCACATCGTCGCCATCCAAAAGCTCAAGATCCTTGAAGTCGATGATCTCCTGCGCGATCCAACGACGTGGTTGCTCGATGATGAGTGACTTAAGCTCTGCGAGCTTCTCTGGTGAGAGATCGCGACCGAATACTACTCCATATCCACCCGCTTCGCTGACATCCTTGATAACCAGCTTCTCAATATTAGACAAAATATAATCGTAATCATTCTTATAATATGGCAAATATGTTGGTGCATTCTGCAAAATCGGATCTTCGTTAAGGTAGTACTTCACCATCATCGGCACGAAGTAATATGTACCCTTATCGTCAGCAACTCCATTTCCTAGAGAGTTGATCAACGCTACATTCCCTTTGGCGTATGCCTGCATAAGGTTTGGAACTCCCAACATTGATGATGGCTCGAATGCCATTGGATCTAGGTAGTCATCCGAGATACGACGGTATAGAGCACCTACGGGTTGCTTTTTGTTGTATAATCCATAGTAATATAGCTTGTCATCCTCAACTACCAAATCTCCCGAGAATGCAAGTACTACTCCCGACTTCTCTGCTAGGTATGAGTGCTCAAAGAATGCTGAGTTATATCGACCCGGTGTGAGGATCACATTCAATCCACGACCATCATTCACGTAATCCATCATCTCGCGAAGGAGCGTGCTGTAGTTACGGTTATCTGCAATGTCATTCTCTTGGAATGTCTCTGGCGAAACCTTGCGTGTTATGGTGCGCGCAATCATTGGGTATGATGCTCCTGATGGGATACGTAGGTTATCCTCCAATACATACCACTCGCCATCTTTGCCCTGCACAAGGTCGATACCCGAGATGTGTGAATATATATCTTTGGATGGGGTGATCCCCTCACAAGCTGGCAGATAATCCTTAGAGGTGTAGATAAACTCCTCTGGGATGATGCCATCCTTTATGATGCACTTATCGTGATATATGTCATAAAGGAACATATTGAGAGCCTTGACACGTTGGATTAGGCCAACCTCCAATCTATCCCACTCATCCTTTGGTATCACACGTGGAATGGAGTCGAACGGGAATATCTGTTCATTGAACACCCCATTTTTGTAGACTCCAAAACGCACTCCAAAACGCTCCATCCATTTATTGACTGTCTCCTTACTCTCAATTAACCTTTTCATAAGATTTTTTCTTAACTTAGTTTATATTGTGTCGTGATCTGTTTTCAACCAACCATGACACAAAGCTAATGCATATTTCTCGTTATTGTTCATGAAAATAATCACCACTTTTTTCTTAAACTTTTTTAATATCGAAATGAAAGCAAAGCGGTCTATTCGCTACAAATTCTCAATTATTATGGGGTTTTTCGTATCAAATATCAACTTTGCCCATCTGTGATCTCTTTTGATTAATTTTGTTTTTAATATTTTTTATGATGTGTGTGATCTTTACCTATTAATATAATGTGAAACTATATGTATAGATATTTGCCTAGTTTTGAATCAACTCCAGAAATAATGACTATATTTGTGGCCTAATATCATACGCAAATGAATAGTAAGACACTTCAAGGATATCTACTTCTTGCCATCGCAAACATCTGTCTCGGGATCAACTCACCCATAAGCATGAGACTCTTTATCTCCGCAGACTCCGACCATGTCTCGCCATTTGCAATGAGTGGTTTTCGTGTGATTGGTGCTGCGGCACTCTTCTGGTTACTTAGCCTTTTCACTCCTCGCGAGAGGGTTGCACCTCGTGATCTGGGGCTTATTTTGCTAGCCTCCGTATTTGGCGTTCAGCTCAACCAATTTCTATATCTTTGGGGAATGTCGCTCACCTCATCGGTCGATGCACCTATTATCGCTGCCACTGTGCCGATCATGACGATGGTCCTAGCGATGGTATTTCTTAGAGAGCCAATCACAACGCTCAAGGTGTCGGGTGTGGCGCTAGGAGCGTTCGGTGCTATATTTATGATACTAGCAGATGGCGGTTCGCTGACCTCTGGCACAGATGCCACCATAGGAAAGATTATCTGTATCTTTGCAGCCCTGAGTTATTCGACCTATCTTACGCTATTCAAGGGGGTTATAACAAAATACAACCCCGTAACCACCATGAAGTGGATGTTCCTCTTCTCGGCGTTAGTGGCTGCAGTTCTCTTCCGTGAGGATCTTGCTGCTGTGCAATACTCTCAAATGTCGCTCTCGGCGTGGGGGACTATTCTTTTTGTAGTTGCCTTTGGAACTTTCCTCTCGTTTCTATTTATCCTCAAATCGCAGAGCATTATCAGGCCAACTGTGGTTAGTATGTTTAACTATGTTCAGCCAATTGCAGCGGTATCATTCAGTATTATAATTGGTGTGGGAATATATAATCTACAAAAAGGAGTAGCCACACTCGCGATCTTCATCGGAGTATGGTTAGTAACTAAATCGAAGGCCCTTAAAAGAGAGTAGCTAACAAGGCGATTTTCGGCACTTCCCTCGACTCTCAAATCCTCACGTACGTATAGTACGCTGCGGTTTGAGAGCCTTCACGAAGTCCCAAAACTCATCCTTGTTAGCCACTCTCTGTGTGACGTGGGTTGTTAGTTTCCCCTCGTTTACCTATCTATTATATAGTTGATGGATAATTCCATCGGCAAGTCCTATACGAGGTGAGATGATATTCTCGATCTTGCACGTCTTTGCAGCTGTCAAGAATATCTTCATCGCTGGGATGATAACATCTGCACGATAGGTATTCAGACCATATTGTTTGATGCGTTGTTCGTAGCTTAACACCTTTAATTGATCGTAGAGTATGCGGAGCTCTCCATATTTGATCGCCTCGCCAGCCTGTTTCGTCAGCAGCTTATGCACCTTGTTGATATTTCCTCCCGATCCGATGATCGCAACGGGCTTGAATGGCAGAGCAATTCTCTCTAACCAATCTTTAAACTCCTTGATATCAGCCTTTTCAACACTTCCACTAATCATGCGGACAGTGCCCAATGGGAATGATTCGGAGGTGACACGCCTATGTCCACTATAGACCGTTACCTCGGTACTTCCTCCACCCACATCGACGTAGATATAGTTTTGGTCGTTAGGGATAAACCTCCCGATATCTCCAGCATCGAAGATGGTCTTAGCCTCCTCAATACCCGATATAATCTCGATGTTTACGCCACTTTGATTGCGGATAAACTCAACGACCTCAGCTCCGTTGCGAGCCTCGCGCATGGCACTCGTTGCACACGCACGATACGCCTTGACATTGAATGTTCTCATCAAGGCAGAGAATGCAGCCATAGCATCGCATAGTTTCTCTCTCTTCTCCTCTCCGATCTCTCCTTGGGTAAATACATCTTCTCCCAAACGGATTGGCACACGGACAAATGCAGCCTTTTTAAATGAAATTGTGCCGTTCTTCTCTATGTAATTAATCAGCAGTCGTATTGCATTTGATCCTATGTCAATTGCTGCTAAGGTCTCTCTATTCATACTCACTAAACTTTTGCATCGGTCAAAGTACAAAAAAAATTGTGGCGAACCTACAAAAAAGTCAAAAAACTACTCTTTTTTCTCTTGGAAGTAGGTGTATAGCTCATCTTGACTGCGGTGAACCTTGCTATCTTTGCCGCGACTAACATATTCGTTTGTGAAGTGAGCGGTGATATTTCTTGATTTTACGTTGTCGTGCCACTGTATATCGAAGTACTCGTGAAGGGTCTTTGCGATCTTGCAATCTGTAACGATCGTTCCCACTTCGACACGACGATCTAGGTTGCGTGTCATCAGGTCGGCACTTAATATGTAGGTAAGAGCCTTACCTCCATTGCGGAATATCATCATTCGCGCGTGTTCCAGATACTTATCTACAATGGAGCGCACCTCTATATTCTCACTTAGCCCATTCACCCCAGCTTGCAAGCAACAGGCGCCACGAATAATCAGCTTGATCTTCACTCCAGCCTGCGAAGCCTTATAGAGCAGTTTGATCATCTTGACATCGGTCAGAGCGTTGAACTTGCCATAGAACGACGCCTTCTTTCCCTTCTTAGCGTTGCGGATCTCATTCTCGATTAACTCCGTGATCTCGTTACGCATATAATATGGGGCAACCATAAGTTGCTTAAAATCAGGGTGATAATGCGTGTGCTCCAAAAAGTCAAAGACCTTTCTTGCATCTTCGGCTATTGTCTGGTTGGCTGTGATTAGTCCGAAGTCGCTATATATTCCGCTGGTGTTTTCGTTAAAGTTACCCGTTCCAACATAGACGTATCCCTTCGATCCAACACCCACCTCATTGCGCTCGATAAGTACCAATTTGCTATGTACCTTCAACAGCTCCTGACTCGTGATCACCTTTACACCACCCTCTTGCAGGATAGATGTGGTGTCGATATTATGCTCCTCATCGAATCGAGCTTTGAGCTCCACCAAAGCCGTCACCTTTTTGCCATTCTTCACACCATTCAACAGAGCGGTGATCACCTTCGAGTGGGTAGCTGTGCGATACAATGTTATATATATAGCCGTAACACGTGGGTCGATAGCCGCCTCGCGGATCAGACTCAACATATGGTTGAATGTGTGGTATGGGTAGCTAAGCAGGATATCTTGTTTGCGGATCACCTTCAAAATACTATCAAAAGGGTCGATCATCGGGTGGAGTTGAGGCTTCGGATTTTTACTCTCCAACTCTGGGCGAACCTTCGGGAACTTCATCAAATCACGCATTTGATGATATCGTCCTCCCGCCTCCAACTGATCTTTTATTCTAAGCCCTAACTTGCTCGAAATCTGCTGCATCATATCGAGTGGCATCTCGCGATCATAGATCATACGGATGGCACGCCCCTTCTCTCGCTCCAAAATTCCATCTGCCATCTTCTCCGACATACTTTTCTGTACATCATCATCGATCACGAAGGCTGCGTCACGCACAATCTTAAATGTGTAGGTCTCGATCTTATCGTAGTTGAACATGAAGAAGATATCATCTAAAAATAGGCGGATAATATCATCCAAGAAGATGATATCGATACGTCCATCTTTGGATGGTAGCTTCACAAATCTAGGGCAGGCATCGCTCACCGGCACCTGCATGATTGCATATCGTGATGCTTGAGCGCTGCTCATCTTGACCGCTAGGTAGATCTTGCCATCGGGCAAAAATGGTATTTGCACCCTCTTGCGGATGATGATAGGGATCACTCGAACGCTAATCACAGAAAGGAAATACTCTCGACAAAACTCCATCTGCTCCTCAGATAGTTGCGTGTTATCCACCACAAAGATCCCCTCATGCTCCATCTGCGAGATGATATGGTCATAGGTCTTGACAAAAGCCTCTTGCGAGATCTGCATCCGTTGATTCACGAGTGGTAACAGCTCTGCTGGCGTATAACCTCCCGTCATCTTGATCGTGTTATTTTTGTCGGCAGCGTAGCGGATCAAATTCGCCACACGCACCTTGACAAACTCATCTTGATTATTGGAGTAGATACCAAGGAATCGTAGGCGCTGCATGAGTGGTACATACTTATCCTGCGACTCTTGTAATACTCGGTCATTGAACTGCAACCAACTTAACTCCCTATTACCAATTGTGTTCATATCTTTTTATCTATTCTTCGTTTGTTAGAGTGTGCTCTGGTATCAATTTCAAATCAGAGTTGTATTGACTCTCATGTGTATATATAGACCACTTTCCGTTCCAATCCTCAATAAGAGCCGAGAGAGATTCAACCCAATCTCCCGAATTGAGATACTCCACGCCATTAATCTCTTTGATGTCGGGGTGGTGTATATGACCACATATCACTCCATCGCACTCTCTAGTAACTGCAATTTCGCTAATATGCTTCTCAAAATCATCGATATAGGCGAGTGAGGCCTTTACCTTAGCCTTTATTTCGCGTGCGATAGATCTGTATGGCAGCCCCTTTTTAATTCGGCGTTGGTTGTAAAAACTATTTATTCTCAATAAAAGTGCATAACCAATATCGCCAATCTTCGCTAGCCAGCTCATGCCGGTGGTTACCGTGTCGAAGATATCACCATGCAACATATAATATCTCTTGCCAAAGCTCTCATAGACGTAATCTTTGACTATCTCCGTATTGAGGAAATTAAGAGGGGTTACTCGATCCAAGAAATCATCGTGGTTACCTCTGATGTATATAATCTTCGTATCGTGAGAGATATCCAACAGCGCCTTTATAAAGTTCGTGTGGCGCTTTCTCCACCTCATTCCCCTACCACGCATAATGGCCCAACCATCGATGATATCACCACACAAAAAGAGATTCTCACAACTATTCTTTCTCAGAAACGTTGTCGCCTCTTTTGTTTTTGACCATTTTGATCCGAGGTGGATATCGGACATTACAATCGTTTTGTATTTGGGTCTTTCCTTTATTTGATCCATTCTTATTGGTTATTCTGGTGTGCGAAGGTAATCATATTATGTTAAGATTTGATTAATGAGCTATTAATACACTATCATAAATGGTATAAAATGGCCTTAATCATATTATCGCGCACATTATTATGCGTAAATATACGATTTACTTTGCAAAAATGTGTACATTTGTAGTGTATTTATCAAAAAAGTTAGGATGAAGATTGGAATAATCACGGCTATGAGTCGAGAGCATTCACAAATAGCGGCTCTTTTGGAGGGTAAGATCGAGAGTCAAATTGGGCTATTTAACTATACCGAAGGGGGTATAGGGGCAAATAGTATTGTGCTTATGCAGAGTGGGATAGGCAAGGTCAATGCCGCAGTTGGTGCTCTGGAGTTGATCCATAATTTCGCACCAGATGTGGTAGTTAGTAGTGGTGTTGCCGGAGGTATCGACCCATCGCTTGCCGTTATGGATGTTGTGGCTAGCAGTCGCATTGTCTACCACGATGTGTGGTGTGGAGAGGGTAATGAGTATGGTCAAGTTCAGGGGTTGCCAGCATATTTCGAGAGTGATCGAACGTTGCTCAAATGCGCTATGGCGATTGAGTCAGAGGCGACTATCCATGCGGGTTTGATATGTAGTGGTGATAAATTCATAACCGATCGTGAGCAGTTGGATAGGATAAAGGGTGATTTCCCCGATGGATTGGCGGTCGATATGGAGTCAGCGGCGATAGCTCAGGTGTGCTATCTTTGTGAAACTCCGTTCCTTAGCTTTAGAGTAATTAGCGATACTCCGGGGGTGAAGGATCACCAAACACAATACGAAAATTTCTGGGGGTCGATCGCCGATAGATCCTTCTCGACTGTTGAGAGCCTATTGAGAACACTCCCTTCAACACTATAAAACACAAAATAATTATGAAGACAATACCAAGTTTTACAATCGATCATATCAACCTATTGCGCGGAATATACGTATCTCGCAAGGATCAAGTCGGAACAGAGAGCGTGACAACATTCGATATCCGCATGAAAGAGCCAAATAGAGAACCAGCATTAGGGGCAGGTGCGCTACACACAATAGAGCACTTGGCGGCAACCTATCTTCGTAACCATCCGGTCTGGGCAGATAAGATTGTATATTGGGGGCCAATGGGTTGCCTGACAGGTAATTATCTGCTTATGAGAGGCGATCTCGAATCGCGTGATATCGTAGATCTTATGGTCGAAACTTTCCGATTTGTAGCGGAGTATGAGGGTGATGTTCCGGGGGCTGCGCCAAAGGATTGCGGAAATTATCTGCTTCAAGATCTGCCGATGGCTAAGTGGGAATCTGCAAAATATCTCGAAGTATTGACCAATATGAAGGAGGAGAATCTGATCTATCCAACCAAATAGAGACAAACTTAGAATCTGTTTAAGTTTTTCTGCTTAAAAATGCTATGCGCTATTTTGCTTTGATTCTGGATTTTGATATCACAGCTAATAGCGGGCTATTTGCAAGATAGCAAAATTCAAAAGCGAAGTGAAAGAGCCTTAGCAATTTAAGTGAGAAAACCTTAAACAGATTCTTAAATAATATAAAAACCTATGAAAAAATTACTAATTGCACTATCACTTTTTGTGGCGACTGCAACATCAACCTATGCAGCTGAGGAGTACAAAGCAGAGTGGGATGATCTGGATCGTTATCCACAAGCAGAATGGCTACACAAGACTAAATTTGGAATGTATTGGCATTGGGGAATCCCATCGATCACGGGAGTTGCCGGATGGTATGGCCGATTGATGTATCAACCAACTAACGAGGCGTTTAAGACCCATACAGATGCCTATGGACACCCATCTGAGTTCGGGTATAAGGATCTTGTAAACCTCTTCACAGCCGATGGATTTAGCGCTGAGGAGTGGGTGACAAAGGCTCGCAAGAGTGGGGCTAAATTCGTTGTGGCGATGGGAGTTCACCACGATGGTTACCAGATGAGTAAGACAAATTTGACACGTTGGAATTCGGTTGATATGAATCCTCACATCGACATCGTTGGAGAGTTGGAGAGCGAGGCTCATAAGCAGGGGCTTAAGTTCGGAGTCTCAAGCCACTTGGCATTCAACTGGGAGTTCTTCTCGCTCTCGATGTATCCGGATAAGTTCGACGCTAAGGAGGCTCCAGATTTGTACAATATCCACGATCCTAAGGGCGAGCCATCAGCGGAGTTCGCTAAAATGTGGTATGACAGAACAAAGGAGATGATCGACAACTACGATCTTGACTTCTTGTGGTTCGACTTCGGAACAAAGGAGAAGCCATTCCGCGAGAAGCTAACAGCGCAGATCACAGCAGATTTCTACAACCAATCGGTTGATAAGGATAAGCAGGTGGCACTAGCGGCAAAGGTTGGTTTCGAGAATATGAAGAGCCTCGTATTTGATGTTGAGCATGGTAAATTCGCCTACACACGCGACCGTATGTGGATGGCAGATTGCACGATGAACTATAAGTGGTTCAACATCCGTAGGCCAGAGGATCAGTATGGAATCACAGGTGAGTATTGGACTCACCACTTGATCGATATCGTATCTAAGAATGGTACGTTGCTCCTCAACATGGGCCCTAATGCGGATGGATCATGGGTTCCTGAGTGGGAGGCTGAGTTGATGAAGATGGGCGCGTGGTTGGATCTCAATGGTGAGGCGATCTATGAGACTGAGCCTTGGCACAGATTTGGTGAAGGACCAACCAATGGTGGTGATGGACTTGCTCACCTGATGGATGATCAGCTAACGGCAAATGATGTTCGTTTCACTCGTAAGGGAGATACGCTTTATGCTATTGTTTGTGGATGGAGATCTACCCCTATCCGTGTTAAATCGCTTGGAACAGATGATATCGATGGAATAAAGATCACTAATGTTGAGCTTATTGGTCATAAGGGCAAGACGCAGTGGTCACACCGCGAGGATGGTCTAGCGCTATTCTTCCCATCTCACAAATTTAGCGATTACGCCTATGTATTCAAGATCACGGGAGAGAATATGTTCCCCGAGCGTAAGGAGTTTGTGGAGATCGATGTTCCTCTAGGAAAGGGTGAGGAGTTTGTTCAAAACATCAAGGAGGTTCGCCTTGTTGCAAAGGGTGAGAACAAGAGCGTTGAGATCGCGGAGTTGTACACAATCGGAGCTGCTGAGGGTGTAGGAGGTAAGGAGCATAACTTGGCTCGTTATGGTATCGCAACAACTTCAGGAACAGTATCGGGAATGGAGGCTGCTTTGGCGTTTGATAACAACCTTAATGGTAACTATAACATGAGTTCAATCGCTAGAACCGAGGTTGGAACAGATCCATATATCGGTATTAAGTATGACAAGACAGCGGCTCTAGGACGAGTTCTTATCTACCCAGAGATGAATTCACGCGCGAAGGTTGTTGAGGAGTGTTCAATCCAGCTTATCGACAAAGATGGTAAGATTTTCTTCGATAAACCACTTTCACAGATTGCAGCGGAGGAGGGTACAACCGTAACATCTTATGGCGTAGAGTAGTCTCGAGTCATTATATAATAGGTCGTCTCACATTCGCAAATGGGTGAATGTGAGACGATTTTTTGTAAATATTTGTATATTTAATGAAATAATCTTAATTTTGAGAGATTATAACCTTTAACTAACTAAAAATGAAGAAAATTACTATTTGTAAAGGTGCCGCCTTAGCAACTATATCAACGATGTTGGTTGGATGTGGCGGAGAACCTTCGGCAGTTCAAACCGATTGCTGTGGCGAGAAGCCAAATGTCATTGTTGTATTGCTCGATGATTTGGGGTCTGCAGATGTCGGATTCAATGGATGTCATGATATCCCAACACCTAATATCGACCGAATTGCGCAGGAGGGTGCTAACTGTACCAATGCCTATATCTCGGCACCATATTCAGGGCCATCGCGTGCGGGAATACTCACGGGTCGCTATCAGCAGCGCTGTGGAGTGGATGGTAACGTGCAAAGTTACGAACGCTCTGTTGAGGAGAAGCTAGGAGTATTACCAGAGGAGGTGTTGCTTTCGGAGCAGCTCAAAGAGCAGGGTTACAACACCTGTGCAATTGGAAAGTGGCACTTGGGAGATCACGAAGATCTGTGGCCGCAGAATCAGGGCTTCGACTACTTCTATGGATTTAGCGGTGGAGGTTTGAGCTATTGGGGTGCAGAGGATAAGTCTGGTCTTAACTATATGCAGGAGAATGGAGTGAAAATTGAGCCTACGGATCAAACTTATATCACCGATGACTTCTCGAACAAAGCTGTAGAGTTTATCAATAACAACACAAAGACGGGAGATCCATTCTTTATGTATCTGGCCTATAACGCACCTCATGAGGGGTTGAGTGCACCTCGTCGATACTTGGATCGCACGACACATATTCTTAATCCCGAAAGATCGGTCTATGCAGCGATGATTATTGCGGTGGATGATGGTGTTGGTCAAATATGGGATGCATTGGAGGCGAATGGGATTGATGATAATACAATCATTGTATTCTTGAGCGACAATGGAGGTGCTAATTATGGGTATACTCAAAATCTTCCGCGTCGTGCTCGCAAGGGCGATATGTATGATGGAGGAACAAGAACTCCATTTGCAATCTATTGGAAGGGGCGTATTGCACCGGGTACGGAGTACACAAATGTTATCTCGTCGCTTAATATCTATGCAACAGCGGTGACTGCTGCAGGGTGCGATATCTCGACGTTGGAGAGACCATTGGATGGTGTTGACATGATCCCATATTTGAGTGGTGAGAATAGCGGAGAGCCAAATAATCTACTCTTCTGGCGAGTTGCAGGTGGTGATGAATATGCCGTTCGCAAGGGCGATTATAAGATGGTTAAGTGTTATCATAATGATGCTCTAGAGCTATATAACCTTGTTGAAGATCCATCAGAGATCTATGATATTGCAGCGGCAAATCCTCAGATCATAGCTGATCTGAAGCAGGAGTATGATGGTTGGAATGGCCAGATGAAACAACCACGATGGTTGGATGGCCATATGCCAAACTTGATCAAGCACCACGAGTTGTGGTTGAAGGTGCGACAGAGCCGTTCGGGAAATAGATAGTAAATAGAAGCGAGGAGACCAGTTTGGCCTCCTCGCTTGCAATTACATAATATATATATACTATTCATTCTCAACCTCGTGCTTCTCGATCGTGATTGGGATCTGAACGTTGAACGAGTGGAGTACATTGTTAACATCGGTTGTGTCAGCTGCACAAAGCAAAAGTAGTGGCTCGCCATTCTCGAAGAATATCTGAGGGCGCTCCAAGTGAGTTACCTCGTAGTGTGTGCCATCCTCCCATGTGAGCTCTAGCTCCGATACTTTGTCGTAAGTTGCTGGCGTCCAGTGAATACCATCCTCCGAATCGTAGTGGATTAAGGATGCTTTTTTGTTGCCGCTCGCACCCGACATCTGCTTCACAATTGCGCGATACTTACCATCCTGATACCAGATCGTAGGATCTTCAGCGGGGAAGTCACTACCCTCGACCGTAAATACCAACTCTTTCTCCTTTACGAAAGGGCCCGTTGGAGAGTCAGAAAATGCAACCATATGAACCACTGGTCCTCCGGCAGGAAGTTTACGCTCTTTGCCGACCGCCTTGTATAATAGTAGGTATCGTCCATCTGGGGTTTGGCAAGTTGCAGGGTTGCTAGTCATCAAACAATCGGGAGCACTATCATCTGGCGAGACGTCTAGCACAGGCTTGTCGTAGCGAGTCCAAGGGCCAGATGGAGAGTCCGCCACAGCGACACCAATACGTTGGTTGTTGCGGTGTGACCAATTTAGAGCGCTCTGCTCTGGAGTTCCGACAGTCTCACCATCGCCAGTGTTACCCATGTAATATAGATAATATTTATCACCATACTTATGAATCGTTGGGTTGTGAGTACACCAACCATCCCAATACTCCTTGTCGCGTCGAGGAAGTACCACCTCTTGAAACTCCCAAGGACCATATGGTGATGAACTTGTTGCACGTGCAATTTCGGAGTCAACGACCCACGACCATCCGAGTCCTTTTGGCCAGCGAGAGTAGAAGATATGGTACAACCCATCTTCGCCCTTCACCATCGATGCTCCCCAGACACTCCATGTTGTCTCGTCGCCATTCTTGAAAACGGCGGTTGTTGGGACTTTGCCTAGCGAGATTTCATACGTGACCTCTTTCGGCTCACTTGTTGCGCAGCTACATAGTAGTAGAGCGGATGAGATAAATGTGGCAATTCTTTTCATTGGTTAGTATAGTTTTAGTTTGTGCAAAGATAATGATTTATTTGTATTTAGATAAAATAATCTATATTTTTGTACAAATACTAACCTATAATAATTTTTATGAAAAGAATTTTTGCAATTATCTCATCTGCTGCGATTATGTGTGGATGTGGTGGAGCGAGCGAGCCAGCTGCTGAGTTGGATATCGCCTCTATGCTACCATCTCCGTTCGAAAAAGCAAATATAATCTCGTATGATGATTATAATAACTGGGGAACTAATATCGTCAAGGGCAAGGATGGTAAGTACCACGCTATCTACTCTCGCTGGGAGCGTAGCAAGGGACACCTTGCATGGGTAACAGATTCGGAGGTTGCACACGCAGTCTCGGATAATCTTACTGGACCTTATGTATATCAAAATATGGTGCTTCCTCCTAGGGGACGCGAATTCTGGGATGGTGATGTAACCCATAATCCCCACTTATTGGAGTATGATGGAAAGTACTACCTTTACTACATGGGAAATCGCGGAAGTGGATATTGGGAGACAGTACCTGAGGGTACAAAACCAAATTATAAGGATGATGAGTGGTGGGTGAACCGCAACAATCAGCAGGTTGGTGTGGCAGTAACCGACGATCTGAATGGTGAGTGGACTAGATTTGACAAGCCATTGATCGGTGTTGAGGGGACAGATCGCATGATGACATCGACCCCAACAGTCTCTATACGTGAGGATGGTAAATTCTTGATGGCGTATAAATATGTGGTGCCAGATGAGAGATATCCTAATGGTCGCGTAGTCCATGTTACAGCGTTGAGTGACTCTCCACTAGGGCCATTTGTCGACACAGGAAAGCCATTTATCACACATCCTACAGCAAGTTTCGCAATTGATGACCATGTGGAGTGGTTCCAAGATGGCCGTTACTACTGTATTGCTAAGGATTCGCGAGGAGTCATGACCGATCATGGTGAGGGTGCAACTTTGCTCTTTGTCTCAGATGCTGAGGGTATGGATTGGAAGTTGGCTGAGAATGAATTGGTTCTAGCGCCGGGTACACTCAATTGGGACGATGGTACACAGACACTCTGTGATAGAACAGCCGATATGCCGAAGTTGTATTTCGAAGATGGTAAATTGACAGCCTTGATAATTGCAACTCTGCCTAAGGGCGAGGATGATTCATTTGTAACGGTACTGCCGTTGGAGTATAAGTAGTGAATTTATGATAAAAAGTATGGTGCCCACTTTATGTGGGCACCATACTTTTTTATTCTACTTCGTGTTTCTTGATATTGACCGGAACTTGAATGTTGAATGAGTGGAGTACATTGTTGACATCGGTCGTATCTGCCGCAAATAGTATGAGTAGCGGTTCTCCATTTTCCATGAAGATTTGTGGACGCTCCAAGTGGCTCAATTTGTAGTGTTGCCCATCTTCCCATGTAACCTGACGATCCGAGACCTTCTGGAACTTACCCGGAGTCCAATGGATGCCATCCTCCGAATCATAGTGAATGAGTGACGCGTGCCAATCATTCGATGCACTCGCCATCTCCTTCACGATTGCGCGGTACTTACCATCTTGATACCAAATAGTTGGATCTTCAGCGGGGAAGTCGTTGCCCTCAACAGCAAATACCAATACATCCTCCTTGACGAATGGGCCGGTTGGCGAGTCGGAAAATGCCACCATATGTACTACAGGTCCTCCGACTGGCAGCGGTTTTTTCTTTCCAGCTGTTTTATATAGTAGTAGATATCTGCCATCCGGAGTTTGACTCACTGCAGGGTTATTTGTGATCAAGCAATCTGGTGCTGTATCATCCGATGAGACATCCAGCGTCGGTTTGTCAAATCTGGTCCAAGGGCCTGTTGGTGAGTCTGCAACTGCCACTCCGATACGTTGATTGTTGCGGTGTAGCCAACGAACTTCATCTGAAATCGGGTATTCGATCTCGCGGCCATCGCCCGTAGTTCCCATATAGTAAAGATAATATTTATCCCCAAATTTGTGTATCGTAGGGTTATGAGTGCACCAACCATCCCAATACTCAACGCCACGACGAGGAAGCACTATCTCTTGAAACTCCCAAGGGCCATATGGTGAAGTGCTAGTCGCGCGTGCAATTTCAGAATCTACCGCCCATACCCAACCATTAGCCTTTGGCCAACGCGAGTAGAAGATGTGGTATAATCCATTATCATCCTTTATCATTGATGCTCCCCAGACACTCCATGTTGTCTCGTCGCCATTCTTGAATACGGCAGTTGTTGGGACTTTACCAAGTGTAATCTCATACTCTAACTCTTTGGGCTCACTTGTTGTTGTGGTACAGCTGTTTAGCATGAGCGCTGTAGCGATAAGTGTTAAAAAGGTTTTCATCATAGTGTAATTATTATTGGTTATTTGATTTTAATTTATATATATAACCACCCAAAATCGCGGTGATTGGCGCGACGAGGACTAAACCAAAGCTACCAACCATTGTGTGGAGTATCTCGGCAGAGATAAAGCCACGATTGACGATGCTCTCCATCGGAACTCCTTGAGCCATAAAGGCCATGAAGGCGAACATAAAGCTACCCGAGTAGGCGAAGAGTAAGGTAGTGGTCATGCTACCAACCACAGGTGAGGCGATGTTTAAC
Source organism: Rikenellaceae bacterium (assembly GCA_047174605.1). Classification (GTDB taxonomy): domain Bacteria; phylum Bacteroidota; class Bacteroidia; order Bacteroidales; family Rikenellaceae; genus Alistipes. The sequence goes on from JBCQTX010000003.1 coordinate 40,034, forward strand.
CCCGATTTGATCATCTCGCGACGTGTGAGGTTGGGCGCTTTGTGGTTCAACTCATCTTGAGCCGCTGCAATATCCATCGCCACATCCATCACCGCCCCTGCCGAGGAGATGAAGATCGATGCAATGAACATCTCCGCAAAGTCCAGACCGGCAAATCCGGAGTATAGCAGCGAGTCGGAGTACTCCTGAATAGTCCCCGGTATCTTGAAGAAATAGCCAAATAGCAGAGCTAATATTGCAGTCGCAACAACACCCGACATAGAGCCAAGAAGAGCAACAACACCCTTTTTGCAGATACCTCCAACAAGCAGGATGATCACAGAGGTTGTAGCAAATACAATCCCGATCGAGACAAGTAGTGGCGAATATCCACTAAGTAGCGAGGGGAGCAATAACTTCCAAAAAGAGAGTGCTGTGAAGATAAATGAGAGTGCAGCCTTCGCTCCGGTTCGCCCAGCAAAGAGGATCAGTGCAACGACAAAAGCGGCTATGAGCAGCAGAATAAGATCTTGACGATAGTACTCCTCTGCTCGTGCCTCAATGATTTTGGTGTGGTCGTTGTCAACCTTTATTACGCTCATCACTCGATCCCCCAATTGGAAGATCTTATCACGTCTTTTATCTCCTAAGAGTATGTTGCTTGCCGATATGCTCTCACCTTTAAACTCCCCCGAAAGTATCTCCAATGTCAGATATTGAGAGCCAAGTGTGATTACTGATATATTGCTTAGGTCACTATTGTCAACATCCGTAACTTTAGCCTTTTCGTATAGCGTGTTTTGCGTTAATGATGGATTCTCAAATCCGGTAGGCACGATGAATAGTGCAATAATGGCTATTGCAACGACAATAATAAAATATAGCTCTCGCCTTCGCATTACTTGAGACCAGCTGCTATCATTATCCTTTTTGGGATATCCGTATTGTCATAATATCCGCTAAATAGCTCCTCGTTAGCTCCTTGTGCAAATACCATGACCGGCACAGCAGTGTGGGAGAAACTAGCGAATTCGATACCTGACTTATTGTTCAAGATGTTTGTACAAGCTGTGGTGAATGGATCATAGCCACCATATGCCGCGCGGTAGAGCTCCTTGTCGGCTGGCTCATCGCGCTTAGCACTTCTTTTGTAGGCGTCACGAAGCATCTCAATCTCGACATTCGAAAGCTCTGTTGTCATCGACAACACCTTCTCGCTACCATCTGTAATATCGTTGGTAAAGCCATACTTCTCACATGCGAATTCCAACAGACTCTCAAAAGACTCTCCAGCATCGATCTTCTTCGTTGCAAGGCTCGAGAATTTATGGTATGACATCTTCGCATTGGCAAGGAGGTTAAATGCTGACTCATATTTGGTGCCGGCAAAACCGATCGTAAGACCTCCACAGTCATGATCTCCTGTGACAACAATCAGTGTCTCCTTCGGGTGTTTTTTTGCAAATTCAACTGCAACTCCAATCGCTTGGTCGAATGCTATCACCTCATAGGCGCACGTAGCTGCATCATTGGCGTGGCAAGCCCAATCGATCTTTCCTCCCTCGACCATCATGAAGAATCCATTCTCTCCCTCCATCAACTCGATTCCCTTTTCTGTGAATTGAGCAAGGGTTATCTTATTATCCTCAGATGGCTCACTTGCAATGTCGATAGTGTATGGAAGTGCCGCTCCATCTGCCATATATTGCTTGTTGGACAACATATCAAGGGTTGCAATTACTGGTTTTGTCTCACATGCTCCGATCTGGTCAAATTCGCTCTTTGTCGTAACATATTTGAACCCACTCTCCTCGGCAGCCTCTCTGTATGAGGCATATGCTGTAGCTAGATCCACACTATCTCTTGTGGCACGTTTGTCCCACCTAACAGAACCTCCTGCAAAGTAGTCGAAGCTAGAGGTGATGAGTTGATCCGATATCTCAGCGTAGTTGCTACGATTCTTTGTGTGGGCATAGAAACAAGCAGGTGTCGCGTGGTCAAGGCTTACGCTCGATATGATACCAACCTTCATCCCTTTCTGTTTTGCCATCTCAGCAACTGTAGTTAGATTTTCACCTGTTGAACTCTCCGATATCTTACCAACATTTGTCTTGCTTCCCGTTGCGAGTGCCGTTCCTGCAGCTGCTGAATCGGTGATATATCGATTCTCGGCATTTGAGGTTGCGAGACCCGTAATGTTGAGGCTCTTGATATTTAATCCCTCGATGGTGGAGGTCGAGTTGGTCTGTTTTGCGTAGTTTGTCTGGAATTCTGGCGCGGTTAATGCTGCTTCGGCAAGTTGTACTTGTGAGGCAGCCATACCATCTCCGATGAAGTAGAAGATATATTTGGCCTCATTCTGAACAGAGTAACCATTCCTAGAGGTTGTAGAGGATGAAGATCCTCCAAAACATGATGTGGCGAAGATAGCAACAAGCGCTATTACGAATAGTTTAAAAGAGTTTTTCATAGCATATGATTTATAGGTACAAAGATATGCATTTTATATTAAATAGCCATTAGAATATAATTAAATTACCATGAAGTGTAGAGGTGTAAATCTAAAATCTGTAAAATTGTTAATAGTCGTGACCATAATGATGGTCACTCCTATCATGACATATGGACAACGGGTCGAGGCGAAGGTCAATATCTTGGCAGGATGCCTCACGATCTTCAACCCATCTGTTGAGGTGGGGTTGGGTGATGTGTCGGCAATAACTCTGGATTATCTAGGCGCTTATGCAAAGGAGGACTTCCTGAATACGGGCCATCCATTTCTGATATCTATGGGGTTATTTGGCTATCGACGTTATATTTGGAGTGATCATCGCGTCGGTTTTTTTGTTGGTGGAGATTTTGGGTTGGATCTGTTTCGTATGAACAAAAGTATTGTCCCGTTGGTTGCTAAAGGGAGCGATAATGGTTATGATGTTGGTTATGGATATCTGCTGGGTGCGACCATTGGGTATAAGTTTAATTTAAGTAGGCGTTTAAATCTTGAGGCGAATCTCTCGGGCGGTTGGCACTATGCAGTGCATGAGTGTTATACATATGAAGGGGTGAGGGTCGTCGAGTTTAACCCCTCTGGGGAGTGGACTCCATACAAGGCTGGAATCTATCTATCTTATATGTTTGGTTCGTAGATTGTTGGTTGATACGATTTTTTGTTGTATATTTAGGCCACTAATGTAACCAAAGAATCGAATTATGATAACACAACAGACAAACATCAGTAGATCGTTAATAGCGATCGCTGTAGCGCCTCTCTTCGCATCGTGTGGTGGAGCGGAGCAGGTGCAGGAGCGCCCGAACATAATATTTATCATGTCGGATGACCACACCTCGCAAGCGATTGGAGCTTATGGAGGACGACTTGCAGCGCTCAATCCTACGCCAACAATCGACCGCATTGGAAATGAGGGAATTATAATGAACAATGCATTTTGTAATAATGCGATCAGTACACCCTCTCGTGCATCTATCATCTCTGGTCAATATTGCCAAACGAATGGAGTGCCAGATCTTGACTCTCCGTTGTCAGTAGAAAAACAATATCTGCCTCAAGAGATGCGAAAGTTGGGGTATCAAACCGCGATAGTTGGAAAGTGGCATTTGAAGAATCAGCCTGAGATGTTCGATTATTACAATGTGTTCTATGATCAAGGTGAGTATTTTGATCCGGTATTGTGCGAAAAGGGCGAGACCGATTCGTTGATGCACTATGTCTTTGGCGAGACTGTTAAGGTGGCTGGCAAGAAGTATATTGGTCACTCATCAGATATTGTGACCGATATCACACTTGAGTGGTTGAAGGAGAAGCGTGACCCAAACAAACCATTCTTCTTGTGCCACCAATTCAAGGCTCCACACGATCTATTTGAGTTCAACCCTAAGTATAGCGACTATCTAGAGGATACATTTATCCCTGAGCCAGCGAGTATGTGGGATAATGAGAATAACGGCTCGGTTGCAACAAAGGGCGAAGATGATGCATTGCTCTCTGTTATCGGCTCGTCGATCGGAAAACGTAATAATATTCGTAACATGGGTATGCATATGGAGATTGACCCTACGTTGTCGGATGATGAGTATAAGAGCGCTGCATATCAGGAGTATCTGAAGCGATATTTGCGTTGTGTGAAGGGTGTGGATGATAATGTGAAACGAATTTTTGACTACCTCGAGGAGGAGGGGCTTATGGATAATACCGTTATAATCTATACAGGCGATCAAGGATTCTACCTTGGTGAGCATGATTATATCGATAAGCGATGGATGTATGACGAGGCGATGCGTATGCCATTCATGGTGCGCTATCCTGCGAAGATCAAGGCTGGTTCACATAGTGATGCCATTGTGAATAATGTCGATTATGCAGAGACAATAATCGATATGGCAGGTGGTGAAAAACCGGAGTATATGCAAGGGGATAGCTTCAAGGAGATACTCTATAACGAGGGACGTGAGCCTGAGGGATGGAAGCAATCGACCTACTATCGCTACTGGATGCATATGGCGCATAACCATAATAATCCTGCGCACTTTGGAATTCGCACCAAGGATTTCAAGTTGATCTTCTTCTATGGAGTTAACTATGTTAAACCCGAAGAGAGGGCGGTCTATGCGGATGGTTTGGCGACTCAAAATGTCAATGATTCAAAGAGTTGGGAGTCTTCGGATTATCCTAATATACCGACTTCTGTGGCGTGGGAGCTCTATGATTTGAGGGTTGATCCAAAGGAGATGAATAACTGCTATTCAGATCCTAAGTACGCAGATGTCATTAAGAGTTTGAAGGCTGAGTTGAAAGATCTGCGCGAGCGAATCAACGAGACTGATGTTAATTATCCTCATATTCAGGCTATTATAGATGCTAATTGGGATAAGTAGAACATACGAAGCTGTATAAAAAGTCATTTTTTATACAACTTCTATAAGTAAAGGCTGCCCATTTGGACAGCCTTTACTTATCTAATATATTTGTAGAACCTAAGACAACATCGCCTTTACCTCCTCACAAACACTCGTCCCATTGTAACCGAACTTCTCATCAAGAACTGATGCTGGAGCCGAGTACCCGAAGTGATCCAAACCATGAATCACACCGCTCTCGCCAACCAAACCACTCAATGTGCATGGTAGACCCGATGTCAAACCATAGCGTGGCACGCCAACCGAGATAACACTCTCCTGATATGACTTAGGCTGATCACGGAACAATCCCTCACTAGGAACACTCACAACACGAACCAAGATACCCTCCTCAGCCAACAAACGAGCTCCATCGACCAATGTCGAAACCTCTGATCCCGACGCGATCAATATCGCCTGTGGATTAGGTGTATCTACCACAACATATCCACCCTTCGAAAGCTGTTGAGCCTCAGCACGACGGCTGCTACCCAATGCCGGAAGATTTTTAATATTCTGACGAGACATGATAAGGCCTACAGGGCGCTTCTCCTCAACCGCCTGCTTCCACGCCATGATAACCTCCTCACCATCACCCGGGCGAAGAACCACCATCGAACGCTCTCCATGATGATTGCGCAACTGCTCCATAAGACGGATCTGCGCCTCTTGTTCGATTGGCTGGTGCGTTGGCCCATCCTCTCCCACGCGGAAAGAGTCATGTGTCCACAAATAGATCACGTGCAGACGCATAAGTGCCGAGAGACGAACCACCGGCTTCATATAATCCGAGAATACGAAGAATGTACCACACACTGGCAAAACACCACCATGCAACGCCATACCATTCATCACACACGCCATCGTAAACTCCGAAACTCCCGCTTGGAAGAATTTACCTGTGAAATCTCCCTTAGTAAACGCCTTTGTCTTCTTCAAATAGCCATCGGTCTTATCTGAGTTACTCAAATCTGCCGATGCCACGATCATATTATCGAACTTCTCACTATAGACACTAAGCACAGCTGCCGATGCTCCACGAGTAGCCTGATCTGGCTTCATCTCCAACGCTGTATAGTCGACATCTGGAAGATCACCGCGCAAGAAGCTATCCAACTTAGATGCCAACGCTGCATTCTCACCTCTCCACTGAGCCTCTTTTGCACGCTCAGCAGCTACGATATCCGCCAACTCCGCCTTGCGAGCCTCATATAGCTCAGCACTCTCCTCAAAGATCGAGAATGGGTTCTCTGGATCTCCACCCAAATTGGTGATTGTCGCTGCGATATCTGCACCAGCCGCCGACAATGGCTGACCATGAGTCGAGACCATATCCTCAAAGCTAGAGCCATCCGCCGTACGTGCACCCTTACCCATGATCGTCTGACCAATGATAAGTGTTGGGCGCTCCGTCTCGTTGTTAGCTGCGATAAGTGCTACACGCAACTCATCGACATTATGGCCATCGACAGTAAGGACATTCCATCCCCACGCCTCATACTTCATCTTCACATTCTCCTTGTCAACCTCCTCAACCTTGGTAGAAAGCTGAATGTTATTAGAGTCGTAATACATAATGAAGTTCGAGAGACCCAAGTGACCTGCAATACGTCCCACACCTTGTGACACCTCCTCTTGGATAGCTCCATCAGAGATATAAGCATAGGTCTTATGAGACATCCACTCGCCAAAACGTGCACACATAAAGCGCTCCGCAATAGCCGCACCCAACGCCATAGCATGACCTTGACCTAGTGGGCCCGAAGTATTCTCCACACCACGCATAACGTCAACCTCTGGGTGACCCGGTGTGATGCTACCCCACTGACGCAAATTTGCGAGATCCTCCATCGAATAGTGACCAGCAAGTGCCAACACCGAATATAGCATAGGCGACATATGACCCGGATCGAGGAACATACGATCGCGATATGGCCAATTCATCTGTGTTGGGTCATATCTCAAAAATTCTGTATAGAGCAAATTGATGAAATCCGCACCTCCCATTGCACCTCCCGGGTGACCTGACTTAGACTTCTCCACCATTGCTGCAGCCAAAAGACGAATATTATCCGCTGCTCGATTAAGTTTTGGGTTCTCAAACATATCTCAACTAATTTAAATTATTTTTTCATCTATTATCTCTATGCCACATATCCAGCGCTCTCTACACGCTGCTTCGCATAATCAAGTGTCACCGTAAACTCAGTCATTCCCTCTTGAGCCTGAGTAGGTATATCATACATCGCCTCGATCATTATAGACTCACAGATCGAACGCAATCCTCGCGCTCCGAGCTTATACTCCACCGCCTTATCCACAATAAACTCCAACACCTCTGGCTCAAATTTCAACTCAACTCCATCCATCTTGAACAACCTCTCATATTGACGAATTATCGCATTCTTAGGCTCTGTCAAGATCGAACGCAACGCCTCTCGGCTCAACAGTTGCATGGACGTGAGCACTGGCAATCGACCGATCAACTCCGGAATCAAACCAAAGCTCTTCAAATCTTGATGAGTCAGATACTTCATCAAATTCTTACGATCCACATTATCCGTATCCAACTTACCATACCCCACAGCACGAGTGTTCAACCTCTGCGCGATTCTCTTCTCAATGCCATCGAACGCACCTCCACAGATAAACAGAATATCTTTCGTATTCACCTGTATAAACTTCTGATCCGGATGTTTACGTCCGCCCTGAGGTGGCACATTCACAACCGTACCCTCCAAAATCTTCAACAACGCCTGCTGAACACCCTCGCCCGAGACATCGCGTGTAATGCTTGGGTTATCACCCTTGCGTGCAATTTTATCAATCTCATCAATAAAAACGATTCCTCGCTCCGCCTGCGCCACATCGTAATCTGCCACCTGCAACAATCTCGACAATATACCCTCAACATCCTCACCGACATAACCAGCCTCGGTCAACACCGTTGCATCTACAATGGTGAAAGGAACTTTCAAAAGGCGTGCGATAGTTCTAGCCATCAACGTCTTACCCGTTCCCGTAGGTCCGACTAGTACTATATTACTCTTATCGATTTCGATCTGCTCATCAACCTCAGCTTTTGCCGATCGCTTACCTCCCTTTGGAGCGGCCGGCGCTGCGCAGCTCAACCTCTTATAGTGGTTATATACCGCCACCGACATATATCGCTTTGCATCATCCTGACCAATCACATATTGATCCAACATAGCTTTGATCTGTGCCGGACGCAACATATCAGCCATCTTCAGTGGTGCTACCTTCCCTTTTTTCAGGTTCTCCACCGGCATAGGTCGAGTGAGCATACCACCCTCAGAGAGGATATGATATCCATTCTCAAGACAATTATTACAGATATTCACACCATCCTGTCCTGCGAACAAAATCGCTACTTCGTCACGTGGCGCACCGCAAAAGTCGCAGATATCACCAACATCATTACCCTTATACCCCTTACTATTTGCCATATTTATTTTGTTCGTTTCATCAAAACACTATCTATGAGGCCATACTCCTTAGCCTCTTCAGAGCTCATCCAATAGTCACGATCAGCATCCTTCTCGAACTTCTCGATTGGAGTCCCCGAGTGCTCCGACATAATTTTGTAGAGCTCCTCACGAGTCTTAACGATCTCACGTGCTGTGATCTCGATATCACTCGCCTGCCCCTGAGCACCTCCCAACGGTTGGTGAATCATGACGCGCGAGTGAGGCAACGCCATACGTTTTCCTGCCGCACCAGCACACAACAATACCGCACCCATCGATGCCGCCAACCCCGTACAGATCGTCGCTACATCTGGCGCTACAAGCTGCATCGTATCATAGATTCCCAAACCAGCCGAGACCGAACCGCCCGGAGAGTTGATATATATCTGTATATCTTTCTCTGGATCTGTCGACTCCAAAAAGAGCAGCTGCGCTTGGATAATATTCGCCGCATCGTCATAGATCGGCGCACCCAAAAAGATGATACGATCCATCATCAAACGAGAGAAAACATCCATCGTAGCGACATTCAACCTACGCTCCTCTGTGATCGTCGGAGAGACATAACCGCTCTGTATAGACTCGAAGTCATGGAGGCGCAACGAACTAATGCCGCAATGCCCCATTGCATATTTCTTAAATTCTGACATAATATTCCTTATAATTTGTCTGTTAATACTCAACTCACAACAAACAAAAACTCTGCAAACAATATTGCTTGCAGAGTTCAAAGATAGTAAATTTTAATTGATATCTCAATAAAAAAATCAATATTTATTACAATTTCAACGACTCAAGCTCCTTGCCGAAATCCTCCAACGAAATTGTCTTCTCCTCAACTGTGACCTTATCCTTCAAAGAGTTGATCACGCGACGCTCAAACAATGACTCGTAGATCTTCTGTCCCTGCTCCTTTGTTGAAAGGATCTGCTTACCATAATTCTCCAACATATCGTCTGGCGCAACGCCCATTCCATACTGTGCCAACTGAGCCTGAGCAACTGCCTTAGCCTCTGCCATAGCATCCTCTGGAGTTACTATGATCTCCTCAGCCTCGATAACGCGCTTCTGGATGAAGTTCCATGAGTACATCTTAACAAAGTCAGCGAAATCACGCTCGATCTCCTCCATTGAGAAGCGACCCTCGTTGATCACAACCAACCATCTCTTCAAGAATGCCTCTGGCAACTGAAGGTTAGCCTTCTCACGAACATACTTCGACAACTGCGCACCGAACAAGTTATCACTCTCGCGAGCCAACTCAACAGCAATCTGCTTATCTACATACTCATCCAACTGCTCCTCAGATGTAACATCACCTGCTGGGAATGCCATCTTGAAGAACTCCTCGTTCATCTCTGGATCTGCAAACTTACGGATATTTGTGATCTCCAACTCGAACTCTGGGTTAACCTCTGCCAACTCATCCTCCTTAACGCCCAAGATCGCAGCACGCTGTGACTCAGTCTTATAAAGCTCATTAACATTAACCTGCATCTTGTCACCCTTCACCTTACCGATGAATGGAGCACGCTCCTCCTCACTCATAGAGATAAGACCAACGTATGCGTCCTCGATCTGCATATCGCCATTATCAAGAGTTACAGTCAACGCCTCATCAGCCTCTACAGACTCTGCATCTACCAAACGACCAAACTTACGAAGGTAGTTCGAACGGTAGTCGTTGTGCATCTGCTCCTCGATCTTGATCAAGTTGTAAGTCAACTTATCATCCTTAGAGACAACTGTTGCAGCGTCAAATGCTGGTGCCTCACCAATCTCGAAGATAAACTCGAACTCAGTACCATTATCAAAATCGAAATCACCCTGCTCCTCAGATGGGATAACATCACCTACATAATCGATCTTCTCCTCCTTAAGGTAGTTGAAGACACCCTTTGAAGCAGCCTGATAAGATTGCTCAGCAAGCACTCCCTTACCATACATCTTCTTCACTACACCCATTGGAACCATTCCCGGACGGAATCCCGGAACGTTTGCCTTGCGCTTATAATCACGCAATACCTTCTCTACCTCAGCTGCGTAATCTGACTCTTCTACAACGATTTTGATTAGCGAAACACCCTGTTCGCGTTGTTCTCTTACAATATTCATATTATATTTTCTAAATTATTTTATTCGCGTTAGACAATTAGCGCACAAAGGTATGAATAATTTTTTATATTTCACAATATAAATATAGATAACTTATCTATAAAGTATATACCGCCATCTTTTTCGCCACAATTGACAATAATCCAATATAAAAGGCTATCTTTGTAGTTTATATCATATAATATATGTACATGATGAAACACAAATATAGATTGTTTGCGCTGATATCTCTACTCACAATAGTACAGATCACCACAGCGCAAACCAGATACAAACAATATAGCTACATCGTAAATGCAGCCTACCCCCACTCTATATCGAGCTACACGCAGGGGTTGCAGATGGTCGACGGAGAGCTATACGAGGGGACCGGAATGTATGGTGAATCCAAACTACTAAGAGTCGACCTTAAAAGTGGGTCAACTCAAACCCTTGCGACACTGCCCCGAACAGAGTTCGGTGAGGGAATAACGATCTTGGGGGATACGATCTATATGCTCACATGGCGAGAGGGGATCATGAGAATGTTCAACAAGAGAAGTGGAGAGCCAATAGATACTAGACGATATACGGGTGAAGGTTGGGGAGTAACCTCCGACGGCGACAAATTATACATGAGTAATGGATCGAGCAAGATAACCATCCGCGACCGCGAGAGCTTTAGGGAGCTATCCTCTCACGTGGTAACATTTGAGGGTAGAGCCGTAGAGTACCTCAACGAGCTGGAGTGGATAGATGGGATGATTTGGGCCAATATCTACACAACAGATCAGATCGCAATCATCGACCCTAAGTCGTGGTGTGTTGTCGGTGTTGTTGATCTGACGGGGCTACTACCCAACTCAGAGCGAACCGCAAAGACCGATGTGCTGAATGGCATAGCGTATGATGAAGAGAGTAAAAAAATATATGTAACGGGCAAATATTGGAGCAAGTTATATGAAATTGAAATAATAGAGAGATAACGTGAATAAAGAGATTTACAAAGCCATCAACGAGAGGATTCTTCTACTCGATGGTGCAATGGGAACAATGATTCAACAATATGGGCTCAACGAGGCTGATTTTCGTGGCGAGAGATTCGCTGCATGTGATCATGAACTCAATGGCTGCAATGATATCTTAGCACTTACACGCCCCGATATCTTGGAGCAGATACATAGAGAGTACTTAATGGCAGGGGCAGATATCATCTCGACCTGCACATTCAACTCACACGCAATATCTCTGGCCGATTATGGGCTAGAGGAGTACTCGTATGAGATTTCGCATAAAGCTGCTACCATTGCACGAAAAGTCGCAGATGAGTTCGAGAGTGACAAACCGCGATATGTAGCAGGGTCATTAGGACCGACAAATCGCACCGCTTCGATGTCGGCAGATGTCTCTGACCCTGCTGCTCGTGAGGTCAATTTTGATCAGCTGGTTGAGGGGTATGCGACAGAGCTTCGCGGACTCATTGATGGTGGAGCTGACCTTGTAATTATCGAGACGATATTTGACTCGCTCAATGCCAAAGCGGCGCTCTATGCCATTGACTTGGTTGGTCGCGAGATTGGCCGTTCGATCCCAACAATGGCATCGGGAACATTGGCTGACGCTAGTGGAAGAACCTTGGCTGGACAAACTGTCAAGGCCTTTTACACCTCATTGACTCACGTGAAACTGCTCTCGATTGGTCTCAACTGTGCCTTTGGCGCAAAGGATCTAGAGTCCTATTTGGAACAGCTGTCAAATGTTGCAGCATGCCCAATATCGGCATACCCAAATGCAGGTCTACCAAATGTGATGGGTGGCTATGATGAGACGCCAGAGATGTTTGCAGCCGATGTTGAGGAGTACCTCAAAAAGGGGTTGATAAATATCATCGGAGGGTGTTGCGGAACTACACCAAAACATATCTCTATGCTCAATGAGATAATAAAGAGATATGAGCCACGAAAGGTTAAAGAGTCTCAACACACAACAATCCTCAGCGGATTAGAGCCACTCGCAATATCAAAAGAGAGTAACTTCATAAATATTGGCGAGAGGTGCAACGTAGCAGGATCGGCAAAGTTCGCAAGGTTAATCCGTGAGGGCAACTACGAGGAGGCGTTGTCAGTGGCACGAGCTCAGGTTGATGCTGGAGCACAGATCATCGATGTCTGCATGGATGATGGAATGATCGATGCTGAGGAAGCTATGCACCACTTCTTGTGCCTGATGGCTTCGGAGCCTGAGATTGCGAAGATTCCCCTTATGATCGACTCTTCGAAGTGGGAGGTTCTGCTTCGAGGACTCAAAGTTTCGCAAGGTAAGAGCATTGTGAACTCGATCTCGATTAAGGAGGGAGAGACGGAGTTCTTGAAAAAGGCGATGGAGATTCATCGAATGGGAGCTGCTGCCGTTGTGATGTTATTCGATGAGCAAGGGCAGGCGGATACTTTCGAGAGAAAGATTGAGATTGCGGAGCGTGCGTACAGACTATTAACAGATGCAGGTTTCCCAGCCGAGGATATAATCTTTGATGCAAATGTATTGGCTGTAGCGACGGGTATCGAGGAGCACGATAGCTATGCAAAGGCGTTCATAGATGCTACACGTTGGATCAAGGAGAATCTGCCATACGCTAAAGTTTCGGGAGGTGTGAGCAACCTTTCATTTGCGTTTAGAGGAAACAACGCTGTTCGTGAGGCTATGCACTCGGTATTCTTGTACCATGCGATCGAGGCAGGAATGGATATGGCGATCGTAAACGCTGGAATGTTACAGATCTACGATCAGATCGAGCCAGAGCTCCTTTCACGAATCGAGGATGTCATTCTCTGTCGCCAAGAGGATGCTTCTGAAAGGTTGATCGAGCTAGCGGAGCAGATGAAGGCAAACCAAGATGGTACAAAAAAGGTGGCCGAAAAGAGCGTTGCAGAGTGGCGAGCGCTACCATTGGAGGAGAGGATCTCGCACGCAATGTTGAAGGGTATTGCCGATTACATAGAGGAGGATACAGCTGAGGGTTACGAGAAGTTAGGAGCTCCTATGAAGGTTATCGATGAACTACTGATGCCAGCGATGGAGAGAGTTGGAAAGCTCTTTGGCGAGGGTAAGATGTTCCTGCCGCAAGTTGTCAAGACCGCCCGTGTGATGAAACGCGCTGTATCGGTGCTTACACCACATATTGAGGCTCTAAAAGATGAGAGTTCAAAATCTTCGGGCAAGGTGTTGATCGCTACTGTTAAGGGGGATGTTCACGACATTGGTAAAAATATCGTATCGGTTGTGATGGCGTGCAACGGTTACGAGATGCACGATCTGGGGGTTATGGTTGACACCAAACGAATCGTTGACGAGGCGGTTGCATTGGGTGTTGATGTGATCTGTATGAGCGGTCTAATCACCCCATCGTTGGATGAGATGATCCGTGTTGTTTCGGAGTGCGAGAGTCGCAAACTAAACATACCGGTGATCATTGGAGGGGCTACGACATCGCCTATGCATACAGCGGTGAAGATCGCACCCCACTACTCAGGAGTGGTGATCCACGCCCACAATGCGAGCGACAACCCGAAGATCTTATCAACTCTATTGAGCAGCGAGAGGGAGAGCTACATCGAGCAGATCAAGGCAAAACAGGGGACAATGAGAGAGGAGTATGACAAGGCGGTCAAAGCACGCCAAATACTTCCACTTCAAGAGGTTCGAAAGGCGGCCAAAGTAAAAACTGAGGTTGCGAAGCCGATCCACACCGGCAAATTGGTATTCCCCGATTTCGACATTGCAGATGTTGAGGAGCTAATAGATTGGAACTTCTTCTTCCCGGCATGGGGGCTCAAGGGTCGCTATCCGGAGATTCTCACAAGTGAGAAGTATGGCGAGGAGGCTACAAAACTATTTGATGATGCACAAAAGCTACTTGGCGTAATCAAGCGCGATCGTTCATTGACACTTCAAGCAGTGGTGGCACTCCTACCAGCGAGAAGCGAGGGAGATGATATTATAATCACCGACACCAAAGGACGAGAGACAAAACTTGCGATGTTGCGCAATCAAACACGTGGTGAGAAGAATATTTCACTCGCAGATTTCGTTGCTAAAGAGGGAGACCACATTGGATGCTTCGCAGCAACAGCAGGAATGGGGCTCGACAAACTGACAAAAAAGTTCAAAGAGGAGGGTGATGACTACTCAGCGATGTTAGCAAAGTTGTTGGCGGATCGCTTGGCGGAGGCATTCACACAGCAGCTTCACACCTTTGTGAGACGACAGATGTGGGGCTACGAGGGCGGAGAAGCGCTACCTGCAAAGGATATCATAGCGGACAAATATCGTGGAGTGCGTGTAGCGTTTGGCTACCCAGCAACTCCCGACCACTCGCTCAAAGAGGATATTTTCAAGCTATTGAGTGTTGAAATGACCACATATATGACCCTCTCGGAGAACTATATGATCACTCCCGGAGAGTCGATCTGCGGATTGATGCTCTCGGACGGAGAGTACTTCTCAGTAGGGGCGATATCCGAAGAGCAGCTAGAGGATTACGCCACACGCAGAGGCAAAGAGACAGAAGAGATTAAAAAGATAATACCGAACAATATTTAATATGTTAGTTACAGATATAATACAACAAGCCCAAAAAGAGGGTCGCACACGTTTCGCATTCGAGCTACTTCCGCCACTCAAAGGTGCAGGACTCAACAAAATAATCGAGGCTATCGACCCACTCATGGCGTTTGACCCAGCATATATAAACATCACGTTTCACCGTGAGGGAATCAAGGAGACGGTGAGCGAAGATGGCTCAACAAATTGGCACATTGTGCGTCGTAGACCGGGAACAGTTGGAGTATCGGCAGCGCTTCAGCAGCGATATGGTATTCCAACCGTACCTCACTTGATTTGCGGTGGACTATCAAAATATGATTGTGAAGATGCCTTGATCGATATGGATTTCTTGGGGATTCATAATGTATTGGCGTTGCAGGGTGACCGCTCGCAAAATGAGCGTAACTTCATGCCACACCAACAGGGGCATAGCCACGCACTAGGTTTGGTGAAGCAAATTTCGGCGATGAACAACGGTGAGTTCATCGACTCGGAGAGCGATGATAGCCACTCTACAAACTTCGCAATTGGAGTTGCAGGATATCCCGAAAAACACTTCGCAGCTAAGAGTTTGGAGAGCGATATTCAACACCTCAAAGCGAAGGTTGATGCAGGTGCAGGGTATGTTGTGACACAGATTTTTTACGATAACGCACGTTATTTTGAGTTCGTAAAGTTGTGCCGCGTGGCGGGGATCACAGTTCCGATCATACCGGGAATCAAGCCTCTTTCAACCTATCGACAACTCTCAATTCTACCCGAAACCTTCTCTATCACAATGCCCGAAGCGTTGGTAAGCGAGGTGGAGAAGAACAAGGAGAATCCGGCAGCTGTTCGTGAAGTGGGTATCGAGTGGGCAATTGCACAAGGGCGTGAGTTGATGGCGGCAGGAGTACCTGTACTCCACTTCTACACCATGTCGAGAACAACAAATATACAACAGATCGCAAAAGCACTTTTTTAAGATGGAGACCATAGAACCAATAACATTCAGACGATATTTACATCGTTACCCTGAGTTATCTTTTGAGGAGTATAACACAGCAAAATTCATCTCGACAGCCTTGGAGCAGCAGGGCATTGAGCATCGTTCAATCGCTAAGACAGGTATACTTGCGAAGATCGAGGGGCGTGGAGATCTAAGAAAAGCTCTTGTGCTTCGTGCGGATATCGATGCACTTCCGGTGACGGAGAATACGGGGCTGCCATTTGCTTCGAGGAACGAGGGGGTTATGCATGCGTGTGGACACGATATGCACGCTGCGGTGTTGTATGGGGTTCTTATGGAGCTGAACAAATCACGTGATTTCGAGGGTACTATCTTCGGGATATTCCAGCCCGGTGAGGAGCGCAATCCGGGAGGTGCATCGTATGTATTGGCAGAAAAGCCTTTTGCTGATTACGATGTCACTGCTGTAGTTGGCCAACACGTCGAGGGTCAGTTCGAAGTTGGAAGGTTGGGCTTTAGAGCTGGGAAGTATATGGCGTCGAGCGATGAGCTACGTTTCACGGTGAATGGAGTTGGAGGTCACGGAGCTATGCGCCACAAGATCAAAGATCCGGTTCAGGCGGCATCGGCACTACTACTAGAGTTGGTCGATATGAATCGTGAGGATATGGTTCTCTCGATCGGTAAGGTTGTTGCGGATGGAGCTACGAATGTAATCCCGGCGAGTGTCTATTTGGAGGGTACAATGCGAACATTCGACGAGGCGGAACGAGCTGCGATAAAGGTTAAAATCGGTGAGATCTGCAAGGCGATTGAGACAAAATATGAGGGGATACATATCGATATAGATATCAGTCATGGATTCCCATGTGTGGTCAATGATGGAGAACTTACTCAGATGGCTATTGAGTTAGCCGCGACAAAATATAGTGTAGAGCAGTTGGATCTACGCACAACCTCAGAAGATTTTGGATTCTACACCACTCGTTATCCATCGCTCTTCTACCGTTTGGGGGCGGGCCCTAGTCCGGGATCACCCCATACATCAACCTTTTGCCTCGATGAGGGGGCTATAAATGTGGGGATAGATTTTATGTTGTCCATCGCCCGAAAAATTACAAGTTATGAGACGAAAAAATAAAAAATATGCGATAAATCCCAAGGAGTTCATCCTTGAATTTATGCGCGAGCAGCCAGAGAATAAATTTGCGCTGAAACATTTGGCAGGTGTTGTCGGGATGTCGGATAAGTATGGTCGTCGTGAGACACTCGCTATTCTGCGCGAGCTAGAGCAGGAGGGGATAATTCGCGAGACAAGCCGAGGACGATTCCAACTCAAAGTATCTGAAAGACCGCGTGTTATGGGTCGCGTAGATATGGCAAAGTCGGGGGTAATCTTCGTGGTTAGCGAGATCTTGGAGAGCGATGTTCACATCAGTTCATTCCGCTCGATGAATGCCCTTCATGGCGATTTGGTTGAGATCGTTGTCAACCGTGCACCAAAGGGAAACCGAAGTGCAGAGGGTGAGATCGTGGCGATTTTGGAGCGTAGCAAAAAGGTATATATTGGTATAGCAGAGGTGAAACCAAACCATATCTTCATCCGCTCGACTACTCGTAGTATGCCATACGATACATATATCAGCAAACACGACTATCCAGATTTGGAGGATGGCGTGAAGGTATCGTTCCGCATAAAGGATTGGCCAGCAGACACAAAGAGCCCAACGGGAGAGATTGTAAATATCTTGGGAGCAGTTGGCGACAACAACACCGAGATGCACGCGATCCTCACGGAGTATGACCTACCCTACAACTTCGAGCCGGGAATTGAGCAGGAGGCTGAGGCGATTGATGGAAAGATCACGGAGCAAGATTATGCTGAGCGTCGTGATTTCCGCGACACCGTGACATTCACCGTTGACCCTGCCGATGCAAAGGATTTCGATGATGCTTTGTCGGTCAAGAAGATCAAGGATGGTGTTTGGGAGGTGGGAGTTCACATTGCCGATGTGACCCACTATGTACGCCCGGGAATGGCGATCGAGAAGGAGGCTCAGGAGCGTGCGACCTCGGTCTATTTGGTCGATCGTACGATTCCGATGTTGCCCGAGAGGTTATCCAATGCGTTGTGTTCACTCCGCCCACATGAGGAGTCGTTGTGTTTCTCAGCGGTCTTTACAATCAACGAAGAGTGCGAGATTTTGGAGGAGTGGTTTGGTCGCACGGTGATCTACTCAGATCGTAGATTCACATATGCTGAAGCACAAGAGATTATTGAGGGTGCTGAGGGTGATTATAAAGAGGAGGTGTTGACACTCAACTGTTTAGCTCAAACAATGCGTAAAAAACGCTTCAAAGCTGGAGCTATCGGATTTGAGCGTGAGGAGATGAAATTCGATCTCGATGATAAGGGCCATCCAATTGGAGTCTATGCCAAAGAGGCGAAGGAGTCGAACAAGATGATCGAGGAGTTTATGTTGCTTGCTAATCGTCGAGTGGCGGAGTTCTGCTCATTCAAGATGGGGGCAAAACGTAGAGTTGGTCGCACGATGATATACCGAGTGCACGACAAACCTGATAGCGAGCGATTGGAGTCATTCCGCTCATTCATCCTTCGATTTGGTCACTACTTCAAGGCGACAAAGGGTGTTGCTGTGGCGCGTGAGATCAACAAGCTTTTGGAGACTATAAAGGGTTCAACCGAGGAGAATGTAGTATCGATGTTGGCAATCCGTTCGATGTCAAAAGCTATATATACAACGGAAAACATAGGCCACTATGGACTTGCTTTCCCATACTACACACACTTCACATCACCAATCCGTCGCTACCCTGACATGATGGTACACAGGCTGTTAGCGCACTACCTCTCGGATGGAAAATCGGCATCTAAGGATGATATGGAGGATCTTGCAAAACACTCATCGGAGCGTGAGGTTGTCGCTGCAAATGCGGAGCGTGCCTCTATTAAATATAAGGCTGTTGAGTTCATGAAGGATCGCATGGGCGAGGAGTTCGATGGTCACATCTCGGGCATGAAGGAGTGGGGAATATTTGTTGAGGTGGATGACACACACATCGAGGGAATGATTCCGGTTCGCGAATTGGGTGATGATTACTACCAATTCGATGAGCAGAATTATGAATTCATTGGTCGTTCGACTCGAGAAACCTTCACCCTTGGTGATGCTGTTCGAGTTAGGATCAAGAGCGCGGATTTGGATAAGAGAATGTTGGATTTCACACTTGTTTCGAAGCTATAGATGGATATTTTAGATCGTGCCGTCAGGGGTGATTCACTCACATTGGAGGAGGGGTATAGGCTCTATGAGCAAGTACCTCTTTGGGAGCTTGCTGCCGCTGCTGATGAGCGTCGGCGCGCGGTTGTGGCGGATGAAAATGTGGTGACGTGGCAGATTGATCGCAATGTAAACATTACAAATGTCTGCATCTCGGGGTGTAAATTTTGTAATTTCCACTGCAAACCCCACCAGACGGATCGCCACTTCATAACCTCAATTGAGGAGTATCGCGAGAAGATCGAACGGATGGTGGAACTAGGTGGAGATCAGCTGCTTTTGCAGGGTGGAATGCATCCAAAACTTGGGATTACATTCTATGAGGAGTTATTTCGAACTCTAAAAAAAGAGTATCCAGATGTGAAACTCCACGCTCTTGGAGCACCCGAGGTCTCGCATATCGCGAAGATCAGTTCGCTCTCCACGTTGGAGACTTTGCAGAGGTTAAGGGCGGCTGGGTTAGAGTCACTTCCCGGTGCAGGAGCTGAGATCCTTGATCCGATAGTTAGAAAGAAGATCTCGCCAGCAAAGCCATCGGTCGAGGAGTGGATATCGGTGATGAGTGAGGCTCACCAGCTAAACCTACCGACCTCTGCAACGATGATGTATGGCCATATCGAGACAGATCGAAACCGTGTTGAACACCTATATATAATAAGGGATCTGCAAGCTAAGTGCCCCGAGGGGAATTGGGGATTCATAGCATTTATCCCTTGGATCTTCCATTCGTCGGGGACACAGCTCGAAAAAGAGGGGGTTACATCGCACTTTTCGCCACTTGAATATATCCGCCTAATTGCTGCGGGTAGATTGATACTCAACAACATACGAAATATTCAGGCTTCGTGGTTGACCGTTGGCAAAGCCACCGCACAGATCGCCTTGCACTCAGGAGCGAACGACTTCGGGTCAATCATGATCGAGGAGAATGTAGTGAGCTCCGCAGGTGCGGATAACCACTTCGATGCCGAAGGGATACAAAAAGCAATTCGCGAGGCGGGATTCAC
Source organism: Rikenellaceae bacterium (assembly GCA_047174605.1). Lineage (GTDB taxonomy): Bacteria > Bacteroidota > Bacteroidia > Bacteroidales > Rikenellaceae > Alistipes. The sequence continues at coordinate 60,369 of JBCQTX010000003.1, forward strand.
GCCACAGCTTCGCAACCAACTATATCAATATAGAGAGTACAATGTATAAGAGTCTACAAGAGTTCATTTCAAAGCTAGAGAGTGCAGGAGAGCTACTACGCATAAAAACAGCCGTCAACACAGAGTTGGAGATCACCGAGATCACAGATCGTGTGAGCAAAAGCGAGGGTGGCGGAAAAGCGTTGCTATTTGAGAATACAGCGACCAAATTCCCCGTCATCACAAATATGATGGGGTCGGAACGCAGAATCTGCTTGGCTCTTGGCATTGAGAAGTTGGAGGATCTTACCACTCGCATCGATGCTCTGCTTCGCGAGGCGACAGCTCCTAAAAATGGGCTGATGGATAAACTCAGGGCACTTCCACTACTTGCGGATGTTGCTCAATGGCTCCCATCAACATCATCATCAAAGGGTAGATGTCAAGAGGTAGTTATTCAAGGCGATGATGTACGACTATCTGAGCTCCCAATTTTGAAGTGTTGGGCACATGATGGAGGGCGTTTTGTAACCCTACCGATGGTCAACACAATAGATCCAAATACGGGGCAGCGCAACGTCGGAATGTATCGAATGCAGGTGCTCGACGAAAATACAACCGGTATGCATTGGCATTTACACAAGACCGGAGCTCGCCACTATGAGGCGTACAAAGAGCGAGGTGAGAGGATGCCCGTGTCGGTTGCTATAGGTGGTGACCCTGCATATACATATGCCGCCACTGCTCCGATGCCGGACAATATGGATGAATATCTGTTGGCCGGATTCCTCAGACGTAAGAGGGTAAAGTTGGTAAAGTCTATCACCAACGATATCTATGTGCCAGAGGATTGCGACTTTGTGATTGAGGGGTATATTGATCCTGCGGAGGATAAGATTGTGGAGGGACCTTTTGGAGACCATACCGGATTTTACTCCCTCACTGATCTATATCCGAAATTCCACGTCACAGCAATAACTCACCGACGAGGGGCGATCTATCCCGCTACAATAGTTGGCGTTCCACCACAGGAGGATGCATATATTGCGATGGCGACCGAGAGAATATTCCTCTCGCCAATTCGTTTTGCGCTGCAACCAGAGGTGCGCGACATGACAATGCCACCAGCTGGAACAGCCCATAATATTGCGATCCTCTCGATCGAGAGACGATATGAGGGGCAGTCGCACAAGGTGATCCAATCGATGTGGGGAGCTGGTCAGATGATGTTTAATAAATATCTTGTGATAGCTCGTCACGATTGTGATATTCGAGATAATTCGCAACTTGCAACACTATTTAGAAATGTCGACCTATCAAGATCAGTCGTGCGAAGCGAGGGCGTCTACGATGTGTTGGATCATGCAACAGCCACAATGGGATTTGGTGGCAAACTAGCGATTGATCTAACCTCTGTACCCAGCGAGGAGCAACCACACGCGCCACTCAAATACAAAAAGGATAAGGAGCTAGAGTTCAACGAGGGGTTGGTCCCCGAATGGTCAACACTTGTGGTATTCGCCCCTTCAAAATTCAAAAAATCGGAGGTGGAGGCATCGGGGGTGAAGTATGTCGTGATATTCGATAGCACCGCTATAGACTCAACCCACTACGACCTATTGTGGATAGCGGCAGCAAATACCGACCCACGTCGCGATATCAAGATCACAGACGAGGGGGTAATGATTATCGATGCACGTAGCAAACAACCCGGAAAGAGAAAGAATCCATCTCGATTCCCAAATGTTGTCACAGCTATACCTCAAACCATAGATTTGGTGGATCAAAGATGGGAGGAGTACCAAATAGGCGAGGGTATCGAGAGCCCATCACGACACTATCGAAAACTTCTATTATCAGATAACGAGCAGTGGTAAGATGGCACTAAAATCTCTATCTGGACATCATCGTGGGATTATCGTCATATGCGTTATCCTACTCTTATTCATACTTGGAAGGGCATTTCTTCGAGAGGTTGAGGATAAGACAAAGCGCGAGAATAATTACGAGACATATGGGGAAGCTGACTCTCTTCAAATATCGCCATTCGACCCCAATACAGTCGAGCTAGCGGAGTTGCTTAGTTTTGGACTCACCAAATATGAGGCGCTAAGCATCATCCAGTATCGATCCTCGGGTCGAATCTTTAACATTAAGGAGGAGGTCATTGGCTGCTATGCGATATCAGATTCGCTCTATTTTATTTTGGAGCCATATATAGTGATTGGCGAGGAGTTTCGATACAAACCTAGGGTCTATAGCGATAACTACCAAAAGAGTAGCAACAGCTATAGCAGCAAAAAAGAGCCGGCGCTGGCGATATCAAAATTTCATGTCGACACCGTTGGAGTGGAGTATCTTCGCGCGATTGGAGCTTTGACGATTCGTCAGGCTGAGGTATTTGTGAAGTGGAGAGATATGAGCGGAATACACTCTATGGAGGAGCTTCGTGAGTGTTATGTGGTCTCGGATGAGTGTGCCCAGAGACTTGAACCATATATTATCTTTAGCCCACGTGAGGTCAAGAGGGATGAACCAAAGGGGCTAATTGATCTGAATAGAGCCGATATAGCTGAGCTAATTTCGATATATGGGGTGGGTGAGAAAAGCGCACTTGCAATACTCGATTACCGCGATCAGCTCGGTGGATTCTACTCTATGGAGCAACTTTCGGAGATAAAAGTGATCACAGAGAGCAATTATGAGAAAATAATTCAACAAATTTTGGTCGATAGTTGTGATATTTCAAAAATAGATGTTAACTTTGCATCCGCTAAGAAGTTGAGTGGCCATCCATACATAGAGCCTAAGCGACTTCGCAAGCTACTTAAACAAAGACAATTGAAAGGAGGTTGGCGTACCCTAGAGGAGATGATCGAAGATAACATATTTACAGAGGAGGAGGCACAGCGAGTGCGTCCCTATCTTCAGTTCAACGAGCTTGGCGAATTCAACAAGCGGTAACCAACTTTCGAAAGTGCAAATTTATTAGATATAGCTACGGCTCTATCGCCCAAAAAAAGAGGTGAGGCAAGACCCAAAAACTACCAAAGACAAAGAAAATTAAAAAATAAAAAAAGATACTATTATGATTATCATGCCAGTTAAAGAGGGTGAGAACATCGAGAGAGCCCTAAAGAAGTTTAAGCGTAAATATGAGCGTACAGGAGTTTTGAAGGAGCTTCGTCGTCGTCAGTACTTCACTAAGCCATCTGTTACAAAGCGAGTGGATATGATGCACGCGATCTACGTTAACGGTCTTAATCGCGACGAGGAGTAAATTCACGTCATAGCTATTGTAGCGGCGAATTCATCCGAAAGGTAACACTTACAGATGAATAAAATCCGCGAAAAAGCAAAGTTGGCAACATAATTGCACAAGAGGTGTTTGGAAGTGATTCCAGACACCTCTTCTCTATTTTTGTATTAGAAGAGGTATTTTATACAATATTTATTGCAATACAAATACAATATGTAAATTATTTTCGTATATTTGCACAATAAAATACAATACCATTACACATACTATGAAAAATCTAGAGACACCAAAGAGCAACAACGAAAGAATCGTTGTTAAGTACACAACTTCACACAACACCGGGGTCGAACAGACGCGACTCACACGAAACGCGATTGGATATGTCATCAAGGGTGACAAATATATCCATGACGATGATCGATTCATCCGAGTATCAACAGGCGACATATTCTTCCTTGGACAAGGATCGCACTATATCGAGAATATCCCATCATCATCTGACTCATTTGAACAGATAGTCTTCTACTACACCCCATCCGACCTGCAGCACGTCATCGCATCATTGAATTCGGTTGATCTCACAGTAACTAAAAAATTGGCATCTAACGCCCCTAGTTCAAACAGCAACGCATCCTCTGCGACACCAACAAAGATCACACGAAACTTCTTCTTAAGCACAAATTCGCACTTCGAACTTGGTGGATTCCTCCACGATACAGAGAGTGAAAGGCTGAAACTCACAGAGTTAGCACACCTGATCCTTAAACACGAGGATGAGGGTATCAAACAAAAGTTGATCCAGAGTCTCGATCAAGAGATGGCGGAGTTCGAGCGAATTATATATAATAATATCTTTGAGGACAAATCTGTCGAAGAGCTCGCGAAAGAGTGTGGTCGATCACTCACATCATTCAAGAAAGATTTCAAGAACATATTCAAAACTCCACCACACCAGTGGTATCTTCGCCAAAAGCTAAACTACGCGAAACTATTAGTTAGCACCACGAGCGAATCGATATTCCAGATTGGAAATATCTGTACATTCCCCAACACATCACACTTCATTAAGTTATTTAAGCGCCACTATGGATATACACCGACTACATATCGATCACTGCACAAGAGCAATCCGGAACAATTTATGCACGGAAACTGCGGTGAGATGAACGAGATGAGGCATCTTAAACACATGGCAACGGAAAAAGCATAAAATATTAAGCGGGTGTAGTTTGATAATTACACCCGTTTTACACTACTATAACGTAGGGTTACGAAATATTTTTGACGTAGAGACCCATAAGTCTAAAAAATTTACGTAAGTTTGCATAAGTAAAACAGATCATATGCAGATAGATAAAAATGAGGTTAGCCTCTTAAAGTCAATAATAGAGGCGAAGGAGTCTCAAAAGATAGTGGTAATTGCACATACAAATCCAGATGGGGATGCACTAGGGTCGACACTTGCATGGAGTCGTGTACTTCGCACTATGGGGCACACAGTAGATTGTATTGCACCAAATAGATACCCATATTTCATGGAGTGGATGGAGGGAATCAAGGAGTACACCATCCACAAAAACAACCCTGAACACGCGGAGAAGCTAATTGCAGAGTCTGACATAATCTTCTGCATGGATTTCAATACCACATCGAGATTGGAGGCGTTGGGAGCGGCGATCGAGGGTAATACGACAGCTAAACGAGTACTTATAGATCACCATCTATTCCCAGATAAAAATTTCGATGCGACTTTCTCATATCCCGACGAATCGAGTGCTTGTTTTGTCACCTACTCACTGATCGAGGAGTCTTTTGGCACAAAGGTAATTGACAACGTAACGGCTGATCTGCTCTACGTTGGAATGATGACAGATACGGGAAATTTCTCATTCGCTAACCTCTCACCTGCACTATTTCGAGCCGTCGCAGTCTTGGTGGAGCAGGGGGCAAATATCCCAGCTATAAATATCAAGGTCTACAACTCTTTTAGCGAAGGGCGCGCACGTCTGTTCGGATATGTCGTGAATCGCAAAATGGAGATCATCGAAGATGGGCGAGTTGCATATATGTCGCTCACAGAGGGCGAGATGCGACGTCACAACTTCCAACAGGGTGATAGTGAAGGATTTGTAAACTATCCACTCTCAATTGCTTCGATGAAGATCTCGGCACTATTTGTAGCACACCGCAAATTTATACGTGTATCGCTACGCTCCAGAGGCTCGATCGATGTCAATCTTTTTGCTCGCAAATATTTCAATGGAGGAGGTCACAAAAATGCCGCAGGTGGAAAATCAGAGCTACCGATGGCAGAGACCATTGCGAAATTTAAGAGCTCGATTGCCGAGTTTATCGCCGATGGAGGGTTAGAGTAAAAGCCGTTTTACACACCAATTATCTATATTCATTGAAATAATAACAAAGATAGCTAAATATCCGATTATTTGGCTACCTTTGTTCAGCCTTTATTAATTATGTAGTGTGTTTTTGCAAATATTGCGTTTTACGTCAAGGCGTTAATATAAACAAGAACAACTATGGATCAAAGTTATGCTTTAATCACCGGTGCGAGTATGGGGTTAGGTCGCGCCTTTGCCTACGAATTTGCTAGCAGAGGGTACAATCTACTCCTTTTATCACTTCCCAATCAAGATATAGAGAGCGTTGCGGATGAGTGTCGCAGTAGATATGGCATAGAGTGCAGAACCTTTGAGCTAGACCTCACTAGCAAGGTGGAGTTGATGGCATTTATTGAGGAGGTAAAGAGCAAATACGAAGTTAGCGTATTGGTAAATAATGCAGGAATAGGTGGCAGCCAGAGTTTCTCTACGGTGAATTATCGTTATATCGAGAATATGCTGATGCTCAATATCTTCGCTGCTACGACATTGACCCACCAACTACTCCCAATTCTCAAGAGACAACATGATGGATATATACTCAACATCTCCTCGATGGCATCTCTCACGCCAACGGGATATAAAACTGTATATCCAGCATCGAAGGCGTATATAAGACACCTATCAATCGGGCTTCGAGAGGAGCTAAGGGGAAGTGGCGTACACGTGAGCACCGCAATTCTTGGCCCAATGCCGACCCAAGCCGATATAATCCGACGGATTGAGACTCAGGGTAAATTTGGCAAGATGCTGACGATCGACCCGAAAGATGTAGCGTGCAAATGCGCCGATGGTTTGTTTGCAAAAAAGGGGGAGATAACAATTGGTGGATTCAACCAGCTCACCAAAATTTTCTTGAAGTTTGCCCCCTACAAATTAATAGCGAAAGTGATGACTAAGAAAGTAAAGAACGAGATTGAATGAAGATAGTAGTGAGCGGGGCGAATGGAATGTTGGCAACAAACATAATCGAACAGCTACTCCACAAGGGGTATGAGGTACGAGGTTTATTGCGCAGAGAGAGTAGTTATCAAGGAATTCAACACAAAAATCTGGAGCTCGTAGAGGGGGACTTCACCAACCTAGAATATGTCAACTCGTCGATTGATGGGTGTGAGTGCGTAATACACTCGGCAGCAATCACAAAACAAAATTTACCACATTACGAGAGTTATCACCAAGTAAATAGTTGTGCGACAGAGCAGCTGATCAAAGTTGCGGTTGCGAAGGGTGTAAAACGCTTTGTATTTGTAAGTAGTGCAAATACAATTGGTTACGGCACTCCAGAGTCACCCTCAACTGAGCATACCCCGATGATGGCGCCATTCAGCAATTCGTTTTACGCGAGGAGCAAAAAGTCGGCCGAAGATATCGTCCTAAGTTACAGCAAATCAACAGATGTAGTTGTGGTGAATCCGACGCTGATGATCGGTAAATATGGAACAAAGAAAGGGTCAAACCAGATACTCCACATGGCGAGAACTATCACCCTATGCACCTCGGGAGGCAAGAGCATTATCGATGTTGAGCAGGCGGCACTAGGGATTATAGCGGCCTTTGAGAGAGGGCGAAGTGGCGAAAAATATTTGATAAGTGGAGAGAATCTTAGCTTCAAGGAGTTTTTTCAGAGGTTCTCTTCGGTGCGCCATATCATCGTAGTCCCTAAGTTTATCCTCCTATGTGTCGGTTTTATTGGCTCTTTGTTACGACATTTTTCTATTCTAAGCGTACCATCATTGGTTGATATACAATCGATATTGGTCAATCCGGGATACAGCAACAAACGACTTGAAACGGAGTTGGGGTTTAGACCCAAAACTTTGGCTGAGTGTGGTATATTTGACAATATAGATCACAAATAAATGTGATAAAAAATCGGTGTGCAGCCCAAAAATTCAAATATTTTTACTATTTTGCATGGGCAAACTACTAAACTAATCGCATACCACAATGAAGCTAAAATTACACTCACTTTCCATTGCTATATTAGCACTATTTGCAATCGCTTGTAACAGCTACGACCACACATCAAATCTACTCGTCAACGAGGCTGATTACGACACAATAATCGATGGCAAACCGATCAAACTCTACACACTCACCAATGGCGATGCAACAGTCCAGCTATGTAACTACGGAGGTCGTATAGTCTCGTTTGTTGTCCCCGACAAAGATGGAGAGCCAACACTTGTAGTATGGCAGGAGAGGACGATCGAGGAGTGCCTCAACTCACCATACCAATATGCTGGAGTATTGATAGGGCGATTTGCCAACCGCATAGGTAACAACGGAAAAGTTACGATCGAAGGAGAGGAGTACCAACTATCACTCAACAGCGAGGATAAACACTCACACGGAGGATTCACGGGCTTTACAAAGACAATTTGGGACGCTACACAGGGGGTTAATTCATCGGGAGAACCAACCCTTACCCTACACCACCTTTCACCAGATGGCGATGAGGGTTATCCCGGCAACTTAGATGTCACAGTGGTATATACACTACAGAGCGACAACGAATTAAGGTTAGACTACACGGCGACTACCGACGCTCCAACAATCATCAACCTCACATCGCATCCATTCTTCAATCTACATGGATCGTGGGACGTATCATCTAATTCACACCTTCTCACCATCCATGCCGATCGCTACACCCCATCGGCTCAAGATGGATTGCTAACCGGAGAGATATTGACAGTTGAGGGGACACCACTCGACTTCCGTACACCACACGCCATCGGCGAGCGCGTCAACGAGGCTGACCCACAACTACTTCGCTGTCATGGGTATGACACAAATCATATGTTGAACAACCCGATGGGGGAGTTTGGCCTTGCTGCTGAGTTATACGAGCCCTCAACGGGAATAGCGTTGGAGTTCTACACCGACCAACCAGCACTACAGTTCTATGGCGGATATTACCAAGGAAAGGTTATGCGCGACAGAGGAATTGAGCCGGGGCGACCACTACGCTATGGCGTAGCATTGGAGGCGCAGAACTGCCCGAACGCACCTCACCGACCAACATTCCCGAACTCGGTGCTCATGCCGGGTGAGACATATACACAATCGACAAGCTATAAATTTGTGGTGAAGTAACCATCTTCTGCTCACAATAAGCCCAATTTATTTTACTATTTTTGTCATAAATAAATAACCTAAATACAACCAACAACCTTATGTTAAAAAGATTAAAACTGCTACTATCAGTAGCACTATGCGTTGCATCTACAACCGCCCTAATGGCAAATAGTCTATCGGAGGGGTATCCACAAACAGATCGCACAAAAAAATCTATTAATGCAGATTGGAAATTCCGCTTAGGAGATCCAGATGCTGAGTACTACCGCACAAACACCGCAGATAGCGATTGGGAGGAGGTATCGGTTCCTCACACGCTAGAACTTACTGACCTCGCACTTAATGGCTACATGGATGATACGAAGCAGGAGACATTCATGCGAAATGTAGGGTGGTATCGCAAAGATATCTTCGTGGAAAATTCAGACAAAAAGGTCTACCTAGAGTTTGAGGGAGTTCATCAAGTCACAACGCTTTGGGTCAATGGCCGCGAGGTTGGTGTGCACAATGTGGGTGGTTATACCCCATTTAATTTCGATATTACGAATTATGTAAAACGAGGAGCTAAGAATCAAATCACAATCCTTGCGGATAATAGAGTGAGCCTTGTGTCACCTCCCGATCCGGGGCAGTTTGACTATATCAAATTTAGCGGACTCTATCGTGACGTATATCTTGTGGAGAAGAATCCGCTCTATATAACATCAAATTTGGAGTCGATGAATAGCGGTGTCACCATCACTACCCCATCGGTTGATTATGTCAATGGCAATGCTACAATCGACATCCGTACCGAGGTGCGCAACGAGAGCAAGAAGGCACAAAAAGCGACTCTTACTCAACGAGTTGTAGATGCCAACGGTGAGGTTGTTTTGAAGCTCAGCGAGAGTGTCGAGATCGCTGCTGGTGCAACATATCGCTTTGCTCAGATTGGCGGTGTGGAGGATAATGTGATGTTCTGGAGCACCGACACTCCATATTTGTATAAGGTCAACTCAACACTCTACAACGAGGCTGGAGAGGCTATCGATGTTGTTGACAACCGCTTGGGACTTCGCAAGGTGGAGTATGACCATGAGACGGGATTCAAGCTCAATGGAAAGAACATAGAGTTGATTGGATTCAACCGCCACCAACAATTTGCGTATATCGGCGACGCAGTGCCAAATTCACTCCACTACCGAGATATCATCCAATTCAAGAACTTGGGTCTCAACTGTATTCGTACAGCCCATTATCCACATGATGATGAGGTTATTAGAGCGTGTGACGAACTGGGAATTTTGGTATATGAAGAGGCTCCAACATGGATCAGTATCTCAACCGAGAAAGAGTGGTTCGAAAATGAGCGCAAGGCTACTCAGGCGATGATTCGCAACCATAAAAACTCACCATCGATCATTATTTGGGGAGCTGGAATCAACCATCGTGGAGCTGTTCCGGAGTCTCAATTTGTAGTAAAGATGGAGGACCCTACCCGTTTGACAGCCTCTCAAAACAGCCGTTGGACAGGTTGGCAGAATAGTAGCTGGACAGATATCTTTGCGAATATGAACTATGGCCCGGGAATATGGGCACGCGAAGAGCCACTTTTGGCTATGGAAGGTTGGTACGGGCCAGAGGCGTTAGCGCCATACTTCCGTGATCCGATGATGCCGGGAATGATCTCTTGGACAGCCCACGCATACTACACATTCCACATCTTTGACTTCGACAACTCGATGGAGCTTCGCACTCGATTGGGCGTTATGGATGCATTCCGCTACCCTAAGGAGGATGATCTATTCTGGTATCCTGCGGAGCTAAAGAGCGAGCCATATATCCACGTACGTGACGATTGGAGTGAGGATCTTGATATGATCACGGTCTATAGCAATGCGACACAGATCGAGCTATTTGTCAATGGTGAGAGCATCGGAGTCTACCTACCATCTAAAAACTCTAAGTACAACGGACTTTCACACGCACCATTCGAGATCACGGAGTTTGATTACGAGGAGGGCGAGTTGAGAGTTGTTGGTTATCGTGATGGTGTTGTGATGGGTGAGTGTAGCGTACACACCCCTGCTGCAGCTACTCAGCTACGCCTCTATGCGGATCAATATGATATCGACTTCCTAGCTGATGGTAATGATATCTTGGTGGTTCACGCAGAGGTGGTAGACAAAAATGGCACACGTATTCGCGATTATGATGGCAAGATCAAATTCAGCGTAAAGGGCGATGCATCGATCGTTGGCGATGATGAGGAGGGTGAGAGATTCAACCCTGTAATGGTACGAAATGGCGCAGGTAGCGCATTGGTTCGTGCTGGCAAGAGCGTTGGCAAGATTGAGGTTACGGCGGTTAGTGGCGGTCTAAAATCTGCAACTATATCGGTCGAGACCGTTGCCGCTGAGACTGATCGCATGGTTGCCGATTCATACAAAATCAACGACAAAGAGAGCGTTATGGTCGATATGGGAGGAGAGGGACAGCTGACTCAATTTGGTTGGACAGCATGGATAAGTGATGATGAAAGCTCTGCTACAGCATCGATCCTACCTACTACGTTGGGCAACTTCGTTGCGGGCGACACCCCAGCGGCATCGAACAGCAGCGATATTGTTGAGCAAACTACAGAGGGTGCTTATACATTTACAGTAAAGACAAACTCGTCGGATGGAGTACTTCGTTGGTTGGGCGAGATGAATGTTATTGGACGCAACAACTTCATCTATGGTGATGGAGTGGTTGGAATTGACAATAAGGGTATCACACTAATTATTGAGGGGCTACCTGTTGGTGACTACTCGATCAAGAGCTACCACCACGCACCTAGCTCAAACACAAATGAGATGGATCCTAACTTGGAGCGTCTAAAAAGCGAATCGATCCACAAGCTACCATACGCAAAGGTGATCTCGGTAGAGGTCAATGGCGAGGTGCAAAAATCGAAGGTGAAGGTTAGCTCGGGTAAGGATCAACAATATGCAGATCCAACTACAGCAACTGTAAACTTCTCGGTTACGAAGAGTGGCGAAAAGATTGAGATCCTATTCCAGAGCAAGGATGAGACTCCGGGAGTATGGTTCAATGGATTTGAATTTGTTAGATACCTATAATCGAAACAACCTAAAACCAAAAATAATGAAACGCAAACTATTAACCTTAACTCTAGCAGTGGCGCTCATGGCGAGTTCTGCCACTGCAAAGGAGTACTATGTCGCCACAAGTGGCAACGACAACAATTCGGGAGAGCTAGAAAGCCCGTTTCGAACAATCTCAAAGGCATCCTCTATCATGGAGGCTGGCGATGAGTGTATCATCATGGAGGGAGTCTATCATGAAGTGCTGACTCCGCAGAATAGCGGTACGACGAGCAACCCTATTACATACAGAAGTTACGAAGATGATCATGTTGTGATCGATGCTACGGAGCCTGTAACGGGATGGATAAAACACTCTGGGAATATCTATAAAGCTAGCAAAGCTCTACCTTTTGAGGCTATCGCGAACACGCTATTCCTCGATGAGAAGATAATGGATGTCGCTCGTTGGCCAAACAATGCTGATGATGACAGATTCTCGTTTGATGGTGAGAGGATTGATGGTGGATCTGACTCAACTATCGAGATGAGTACTATGCCCGATGTCGATCTTGTCGGAAGCTACTTCTGCTATTTGGGCGCACACTCAGGCACAACATGGAGCAGAGAGATCACGGCACACAAGAGCAAAACGATTGAGTTCGAAGCTGTTGATATCACAAAATGGCCATATACACCTCACAACCCAACGATCTTTAGAAACAACAATCGAGGCCAGTTGTATCTATTTGGCTCATTGGATCTTTTGGATCACGCGGGCGAGTGGTATTACGATGCAGAGGGGCAGACGATATACGCGATCTTCCCTGAGAACGCAGCTCCGATGGATGGGAGCGTGAAAGCTGGTGTACGTATCTCGACAGTAGAGATCTCGCAAGATTATATCCACATCGATGGATTGAATCTCTTTGGAGGTGTTATCAAGGTGGGTGGAGACCACTGCCAAATCACGAACTGCAAGATCCAAAATTGCTCGCAATCGCTTGGCAGCTTTATCGGCATTAGCGCACACGCTGACTACGCCTCTATCATGGTGGGGGGCTCTGACTTATTGATTGAGAATAACCTCATTGAGTATGGCCTAGGAAATGGCATAATGGCTATATCGGATGGAAATACCCATGAGGATATCTACGTACACAACAACGTCATTAGATACTTCAACACGATAGGTATCCACGCCGGTCCAATCAGATCTAACGCTAAGCGAATGGTGATCACCAACAACACAATCTACACCTGTGGTCGTGATGGAGTGAGCACCTCGGGGCGTCACACCGAGATTGCATACAACGATGTCTACGACTGTATGAAGATCAACAATGACGGCGGTGTATTCTACACAGTTGGTAACGATGAACTCAAAGACACGGAGATTCACCACAACTGGTTCCATGACTCATATGGCCCAGAGTATGCGGATGGACGTGCGGCAGGAATCTATCTTGACAACAACAGCAAGGGTTATGATGTATATAATAATATTGTATCGGATATTACGTGGAGCGGCCTAATGATCAATTGGTACAACGCTGATATCAACTTCTATCACAATACAATATGGAACGCCGGCTTCTCGATGGGACGTTGGGCTAATGGATATATCATGGAGCGCATTAGAGCCGAAAACAACTTCGCGAGCACAATCTCAAATGATGCAGATGGCGCAAAATGGATCGGCACAGAGCTCCGTTCGAACTTCATAAATGAAGCCTCACCATTTGTAGATGCTGACAATGGAGACTTTAGACCGCGCCAAAACTCGATCTTGATAGATAGAGGATCTGTGATTGATGGCTTTACAAATAGATATAGCGGAAACTCACCAGATGTTGGCGCATATGAGTATGGACGTGGAACATGGCAAATCGGTGCATCATGGGCCGATGAAGTTGTCGACAAGATTAACTTTGAGTCGATGAAAGGGAGCAGAATAGCGTATGGAAAACTTGACTCGGAGGATGATATATTCAAAGTCATGGTAGGCGAGAAAAAGAAGAAAAAATAAAGAGATGAATCGATCAATATTACTATGCGGTGTGGGTCTACTAGCTGTAGGCTGCACGGCAGAAAAACAACAAAAGCCCAACATTATCTTCATAATGTCGGACGACCATGCGAGTCAGGGTATCGGAATATATGGTAGCCGCCTAGCAAAATTCGACCCGACACCAACGATTGACAGAATTGGTAGCGAGGGAATAGTATTCGAAAATTGCTTCTGCACAAACTCTATCAGTACCCCATCACGTGCGTGTATCACAACGGGGCAATATAGCCAAACCAACACTGTGCTTACGCTCAACGACTCGCTTCCTATCGAGAAGCAATATCTGCCTCAGGAGATGAAAAAGTTGGGGTATCAGACAGCAATCGTGGGTAAGTGGCACCTGCACGCACAACCAGAGATGTATGATTATTATAATGTATTCTATGGCCAAGGGGCGTACTTCGACCCGATCCTTTGCGAGAAGGGGCAGAGCGAGATGGTTAAGGTTGGTGGACGAACCCTACCGGGCAAAAAATATATCGGACACTCTTCGGATATAGTAATGGATATCACCCTCGATTGGTTGAAGAACAAACGCGACAAGGATAAGCCATTCTTCCTACAGCACCACTTCAAAGCGCCACACGACAATTTCGAATTCAACCCTCGATATGCTGACTATCTAGCCGACGAGATGATCCCCGAGCCAGCTAGCATGTATTACAACGCCAACAATGGTTCGGTTGCTACTCGCGGATATAATGACTCGATGCTGGACTCTATTGGCACATCTATCGGTCGTAGAAACATCAAAAACCACATGGGCAATGTGATGGGAATCGACCCATCGCTACCAGATGATGAGTACAAACACCAAGCATATCAGGAGTATATCAAGCGATACTTGCGCTGTATAAAGGGTGTGGATGACAATGTAAAACGTCTATTTGACTATCTCGAAGCGGAGGGGCTTATGGACAATACGATCATTATGTACACTGGTGATCAGGGCTTTATGTTGGGTGAGCACGATTATATTGACAAGAGATGGATGTATGAGGAGAGCCACCGTATGCCGCTGCTTGTGCGCTATCCAGAGAAGATCAAGGCTGGAATCAGAACCGATGCAATGGTCAACAATGTAGATTTTGCGCCTACGATTATCTCGCTTGCTGGTGGCGATGTACCGGAGTATATGCAGGGTGAATCGATGAAGGAAATTCTATATAACGAGGGTGATGAGCCTGAGGGTTGGAAGCAAGCGACCTACTATCGCTACTGGATGCATATGATCCACCACTCCAATCCGGGACACTTCGGAATCCGCACCAAGGATTATAAGTTGATCTTCTTCTATGGGCAACCTTACAAGGAGTGGGATGGTCAGAAACAGTTCTTGTATTGGAATGTTATAACTCCTCCAGCTTGGGAGTTTTATGATCTACGCAAAGATCCTGAGGAGATGAATAACTGCTACGCAGATCCTAAATACGCAGATGTGATAGCAGATCTCAAGGTTCAACTCAAAGAGATGCGTCATGAACTCAATGAAGAGGATGGCGAGAAGTACCCAAATATTCAGGCTGTAATAGATGCCAATTGGGACTTATAGATAAATAAAGCGATATACAACTTCTACAAAATAGCCTGCCCAAAACTTTCGTTTTTGGGCAGGCTATTTTTTGTTACTCCTGTACTAATTTATACGATCTCACCCAATCGTAGAGCGTTGTTGCTACCTCGGGATCAGAGAGTTGTTCTGGTGTTGTCCCAGACTCCCAGTCATAGGTCTCAGTCACTAAATGCATATACATAGGGTGACTAAGTGACTCGTCAGAGTACTTTGTGCTAGGCTTTATGGTGTACATATATCTCCCATCATAATAGAGCTTCACGGTATTAGCATCGACCCACCAACAACCATAAGTGTGGAAATCCTCACCCGAAGGATCAGTCTCGATCGAGACAACATCTACCTTTACACCAACGATATCCTCAGTTGGAACATCGCTCGATCTGCGCCAATAATGCGCATTTGAATTCATCTGTTTATTCCAATTTCGATTCCACGATTCATCGCCCTTTGCAAGCGTTGAGATAACCCCCATAGTCTCTATAATATCGAGCTCCTGACTAACTCGCACCTTAGCTTCAGTGCCATCCTCTGTTGTCTCCGTGACAACCACACCATTGTTATTAAGCCAAAAAGTTGATGACATCGAGGTCATAGATGCCTTCATTCTAGTCTCGTAATAGCCATAAAACGCCTCATCACTCTTTGATGCCACAGCACCTCCGGCATAGATATATTTATCCCCCGGAGCACCGTCGTTCCCTTCGGGAGCATCCAACACATAATTGGTGATATTCAAACATCCATCCTTGACACTAACACTCTCGGCCTTGAAGGTAGCAGGAGCACGACCATTGGTCCAATGGGGGCTTTTAGCGTACCAAAGATCGGAGTTGAGCGAAGTTCCATTAAACTCATCGCTAAAATCTTCATTAACGACCCATTTATACCCCTCTGGCGGAGCAGGTAGGTTTGCAATATGCAGGGTTGCCTCATCAATTGGTGCGGTTGCACACCCATATAACACCCCGGCAAAAAGTAATAGAGCAAATGATTTGATCATCTTCATAGTATGGTTATTTTTAAGAATCTGTTTAAATTTTTCTCATCTAATTTGTTAAGGATCTGTCACTTCACTTTTCTCTTTTTGCACTCGTTACATAGCTATTGCTATGCGCCTCGCACAAAGAGAGAAAATTAAAGCAACATCTCTCTTAACAATTTTAGCGAGAAAAACTTAAACAGATTCTAAGTTACGTCACAATATAAGAAAAATAATATAATATTGCAACGCTATGTAACATTTACATAGTCAGAGCCTTAGAAACTCAATTATTTTATGTACTTTTGTGAAATTTAAAAAAAACCGGATGAGAACAGCAGATTGGCCAGCAGTAATAACAGCAAAGACACTCCTTGTGGGTGAGAATTCAACCCTCCAATGGAAAGATGAGGTGTTGGAACACGCCATGTTCCTAGACTACTACTTCAACCACCCACCGTCAGATTTGGGCGAGAGAAGCAGATACAGCGAGGCGAAGGCGATCTTTGAGGCTCTGAGCGACATGAGTTGTGGCGAGTGTCGAGCTGAGGAGGTGCATGGCTCACTACTATCCAATGCGTTGCTTCCGCGCCCACCCAAAGGCAAGAGAATTCTGATCCCGGTTCAAGAGGCGAAGGATGGAGTGGAACACATCTGTGGAGTTTTGAAGCGTAATCCGACAATAAAATATGTATTTGTGATGGGGCTTCAGGCGAACCTCTACCTCCAAAAATTGGGGTTCTATAGCTGTGGCGAAATGAGTGAGAGATTTTTCAACGGAGCACAGCCTAGGCGTGTCGGGGTCAATTCGTTCGATCCATACTACCAACCAGTCGATGCAAAGCCATTTAGGGAGATATGTTTCAAACGTTTCGAGGCTACGAACTATCCGGGGGTGGTTGTAATCCCGATTCTGCCAGTTAAAAGCTACCCTTTGTCGGGTGTAGAACTAACAAACTTCGGGGATAACTATAGCGCCTTGAAGAGTAGTTTTTCCAAAAAATAATAATATCAAATTCAAATATGTTTAGCAACAAAAGCCCATTACTAGCCAAAGTGCTATTTGCGATAGCCTTGGGAATACTATGCTCTCTATTTATGCCGATATGGTTGGTGAGAGTATTTGGAACAATCAACTCGATATTTAGCAACTACTTAGGATTTACAATTCCAATCATAATACTTGGTCTTGTTGCGCCCAGCATCAGCGATTTGGGGGCAAAGGCTGGCAAACTGCTAATTATCACTACGTTGATAGCGTATAGTAGCACGATATTTTCGGGATATCTTTCGTTCTTCACAGCACAAGCAACATTCCCGACCCTACTTGATGGGGCATCTCTTCTATCGCTCGATGATCTGTCGAGTGGTGTAGTAGCATCTGAATATTTCACAATCGATATGCCGCCGATCATGTCGGTTACTTCGTCATTAGTGCTCGCCTTTGTGCTGGGACTGACACTCTCGGGATTTAAGAAAGAGGAGTCTATTTTGAATAAATCTCTGCTTGAGATCAAAGAGGTTGTGATGATGATCATCAACAAATCGATCATCCCAATGTTGCCAATCTACATCTTCGGCATATTCCTAAAACTCGGTGTTGAGGGGCAAGTGATCTCCGTTTTGGGGCTATTCTTGAAGGTTGTCATCGTGATCTTTGTGCTACACGTTGGGCTATTGATTCTGCAATACTTGATCGCGGGTGCGCTGACGAATAGATCCCCACTTAAGGCGATCCTCAATATGATACCGGCATATGTCACTGCATTGGGTACGCAATCTTCGGCTGCGACTATCCCCGTGACATTGGAGTGTGTCAAGAAGAATGGAGTGAAGGATGATATAGCTGAGTTTACAGTACCTCTATGTGCAACGATCCACCTCTCGGGAAGTATGCTCAAAATCGTTGCCTGTGCACTAGCGATTGCTTGGACAACCTGTATGCCTACCGACACATCGATCTACACCGGTTTTATCTTTATGTTGGCGATCACGATGGTTGCAGCACCGGGGGTACCGGGAGGAGCTATCATGGCGGCAATCGCGCTGCTCACCTCACAACTTGGTTTTGATGAGACTCAATGCGGACTTATGATTGCTCTATACATCGCAATGGATAGCTTCGGAACGGCTTGCAACGTAGCTGGAGATGGCGCAATCGCACTTATTGTCAACAAATTTTGCGATACAGAGGCTAAATAGAGCGATGAAAAGCCAATCGCTCTGAGCCGTTGCAACAGATAATCACACCGCACTGGGTGTAGCCCAGACGTTGGAGTGCACTCTGCATCGTGATATTGTCACTATGTGTATCGATACGCATATTGGGGTGTTGCGCATAGCACCACTCTAGGCAATAATCAGAGACGCGTCGCACCTTGCCACTGCTCGCAATGCGGTGCACCACACCATACTCACCATCGTTGAGCCACTCTCCATCATAGATCACATCGTATGTCGGGTCATTGGCGATAAAGTAGCAGAATACCGCTACGATATCGCCATCTGAATCTCGACAGATATATAACCTCCCAAATTCGATATCCCCCATGACTAACTCTTTGGAGGGGTAACCATCAACCCATTGAGTGGGGTTACCGCTCCGTTTCATAAACTCTTTAGCCGACCCATATATTCTCATGATCGGCTCTATATCTGTGGCCTTTGCCTTTGTAATCTCCATAATCGAGACAAATATAGAGATTATAATTGGAATAATCAATCTCTACATTGAGGGCACTTATTAGTAGAAGTTGTAAAAAAAGAGCAGTTTTTGGGCTTCGTGAAGGGGCTGAAAGCGGAGCGTACTTAGGTACGTGAGCATTTCAGACGCTAGGGAAGTGCAAAAAATGACTTTTTATACAGCTTCTACCTAGTTCATCTATTCGCGCTCCTTATAGACCCTCACATAATCCACCTCCATAAATGTTCCATCAACAGCATCGGTGATCGGGCCATCCCATTTTACCAACGCCAAACTGAGGAATACAGGCGCTTGAGAGTAGCAGAATTCATTATCAATACGGCGGATCTCCTCACCATCGAAGTAGTATATCAACTCATCCTCGGTCCACTCCAAGCCGTAAGTGTGGAACTCCTCTGCGAAATCATAGCTCTCCGAGACATCCATAGATCCTACTGGGTGCCACTCCTCCCCGTCATAATACTCCACTTGGTAGTCACTAGCCATACCTCTCCAGCTTCCGCCCTTATCCTGCCATCCGTTGCAGAATTGGATACAACCTAGAGTCTTAAGCTCCGAGAACTCAACCTCAAATCCCTTAGTCCCCTCACCATTGCTGCTCCATTTGGTAGCCAACGAACCATCCGCAACACAGCTCACAGAGTTCTCCGCGTCATCCGAAGTCACTCCATAAGGAGTCACTCGCACACCCTCTTCACAGACGTAATTGACTAACCCTTTGACATCTGTATCGGCACTCTCCGACAAGGCATCGGGATAACCATTATCACTCATGCCATACGCGCGGAACTCATTGATATTATTATTCGAAGGATCATTGAACGACAGACGCAACTTAGTCGCCTTAATCGGATTCTCAAACTCAAACTTCACATCGGGGCGCACACCATACAAAAAGCTCTTGCTATTTGGCATACTCACATTCTTCTTGACTCCATCGACAACCTCTGATCTCCACCTATGGAGGTTCGTATTCACCTCATTGGGGTAGTGTCCCTCATTGATATCAATCTCGAACTTCTCGCCAACAGTGGGCTCATAATCGCGTGTCATAAGCCAGAAGGAGTTGTTTGTACCGGTAGCTGCCGCATAGCGATAACGACACTCGAAATATCCATACTTGTACTGCTTCTTAGTCCACATACTGGCCGATGTCCACTCCTGACCTCCTCGCTGCTCCTTACGATTTTCGAGGCGCAACATTCCATCTTTGACCACCGCATTTTCACGCCATCTACTGCACAAAATATGGTGACTCGGGGAGTTTTGAACCTCCCAATCGCTATCTAACTCGCTATCTGGGTAGTCAAATTGATCCTCCCATATGAGTTCCCATCGATTTTGATCCACAAAAGCGCCCGGCTCCGAGGCCATAATGGGCGAGACTAACAGCGTTGCTGCCAATAATTTTAATATCTTCATAACTCTACTTATTTTTATAATATTCATTCATGATATACCACGCTGACTTCTTCTCTCCATATGGCGAGAGCAACCCCTTGCGATTCCATCCATCTTGGAGCATTACATTTGAGCGGCGTGTCGATCTGAAGTCGAACATAACCCAAGGTGTCACTCCACAGTAGTTAGGGATATTCTCGAAGAATCTGAGTTTTTTGTGATATAGATCCGCCATATACTCCTCGCTAAACGAGTTGACATTCTCCGGATTGTTGTGGTTACCATAGACTGCGCCAGCACCGAACTCACTAACAATCATTGGTTTATCATCACGTGTAATCCATTGGCTCTCCTCTGGTGAAGCTCCCCAATCACCATACCAGCCCAGATATTTATTCACCGCGATGATATCTACCTCATCGGCCAAAGGGTCGACCAAAACCAAATTTTTGTTATCATCACCTATATATTTTGAGGAGTTCGAAGCTGTCGAGATAGCACGAGTATTATCCCACTCACGACACTGATTCATAAGTTTAGTAAGGAACTCATTACGTGCATCATCCCAAGGTTTTGTCTCGTTGGCAACGCTCCAAATGATTGTTCCACAACGATTCTTATCGCGGCGGATCATCTCCTCCATCATCACCATCGCATTCTTCTGCAACCCCTCACGCGAGAAGTCGATATGCGAACCCCATGTTGGGATCTCCTCCCACATCATAAGTCCCATCTGGTCGCACATACGAACCGTGTACTCCGTTGGTGGATAGTGCGCATGGCGAACAAAGTTACACCCTAGCTCCTGAACAGCACCCAACAGATACTCCGAATCAACGGCATCAACAGCTCTACGGCGCTCGTGTGGGATCTCCTCATGGAGATTTACACCCTTCAAGAAGATCTCCTCTCCATTGAGGTACAACTTAGTGCCTCGCACCTCAAAACATCTAAATCCGATCTTATCCTCGATCCTATCCTCCGCACTCTCGATCACCACATCATAGAGCGTTGGACTCTGGGGCGACCACAAATCTAGATCAGCTCGGAAGCTAACACTTCCCTCACCATTCGCATCTGTCTTGATCTTTTTCGATATCTTTGTCCCCTTCAAAGTGACTGTCACCTCTCGATTGGCGACATCCTCTCCATTGAGTTTTACATCGGCTACAACCTGCTCCATCGACCCTTTGTCGAGTCGCACCCAATAATCCTCGATATATGTGGCTGGTGTCGTTACGATATCGACATCGCGTGTGATACCACCATAATTCCACCAATCATAGACCATTCCGGGTATGCTATCCTCCGTGCGACGATTATCCACACGCACAGTCACCGTATTTGACCCCTCTCGCAAAAGATCAGTTACCTCAAATTGGAATGGAGTATATCCACCACTATGCTCTCCCAAAAGCTCACCATTGAGGAATACCACAGCATCAGAACAGACAGCTGCGAAGTGCAAAAAGTGGCGATCATCGCTCTGCAAGTCGACAAAATCGAAGTGATGCTGATACCACATCAACGACTCAAAATAGAGCAATTCGGGGATTTGGCTATTCCAATCCCCCGGGACATTGAGCCTAGCCTCACCGGCGAAATTCACCTCGACAAATTTGGTAAGTGTCGAGCGGTCAACCTCCTGATACCACTTTTGATCCATTCCGAGATTATTAACATCGGCGATATAAGCCCAACTTCCATTGAGACTCTGACGCTCACGCCCCAAAACGTTTTGCATCGCTGGTTCATTCGCACCATAGGTATTGGCGCACCCCACAATCAACAACGCCAGAGCGACCAATTTTCGCTTAAAAACACTCATTTCTTTATATAATTTAGGTTAGTAATTACAATTAGATATAGTTCTGAGGTTAAATATACGAAAAAAATAATGACTCTAACAAGTTTTAACAGATTTTTTGTTAACGTACACGGCATTTGTCTATCAATGAGTTACGGAGACAAAAAAAGAAGCACCAATTGCTTGATGCTTCTTCAAAAAAGTGTTGAGCTACCAGGACTCGAACCTAGAAAGGCAGAACCAGAATCTGCAGTGTTACCATTACACCATAGCTCAATATCTCGTTTCGTGTGGCAAATATAGAGATTTTATTTTAATATACAAAAAAATATCGAAAAAAATCTCTTTTTTTACTAATCTATACGACCAGATACTACACATACCATCTCTTCGGGATCGAGATATCGCCTAGCTAAATCCTGCAGATCAGCCGGCGTATATGACTCTATTCGCTTGACATTCCGCGCGATAACACCATTATCTTCTCCACACAATATATTCTCGATGGTCACATCCGCAACCCCAAATGGCCCATCCAAAATACGCATTATCTCGCCGACTATAATCCTACGCACCATCTCCAACTCATCTTCCGAGACCAACTCCTCGCGAAGTCGCTCCATCTGCGCATAGATCAAATCTATAGCCTCACGAGTCGATTCGACACCAACCTGTGTCGCAACCGCGAAATATCCATCCCGAGCGAAATTCACCATCGC
This sequence comes from Rikenellaceae bacterium, assembly GCA_047174605.1. GTDB lineage: Bacteria > Bacteroidota > Bacteroidia > Bacteroidales > Rikenellaceae > Alistipes. Next base: position 83,415 of record JBCQTX010000003.1, read on the forward strand.
CGACATAACGCCATAGGTCAAACCTCGCTCCTCACGAAGAGACTGCATAAGCCGAGAACCAAAATAGCCTCCTAGTGCAGTTGCAAGTAGCTGCATCCCCAAAAAATCGGGGTGGTTACGGGTAAATAATCTACGGCCGATCCTGATTGACGATTGCACGGCATCGGGCTGCTCCACCAGATGAAACTTACGGCTCACAGCCTGCGAAAACTTCACCTCTGGCACTCTCCCGACCGATCGCAATCTGCCTGCAAGTTGCTCTATACGAGCCATTTCCACCTCGCCCACTCGTCCACTACACACCACAAAACAGTTCTCCGCAGTGTAGAATCTCTCATAAATAGAGAGCAGATCTTCACGTTTTAAGTTATCATACTCACTCTCCGAGAAGCTCATGCCATAGGGGTGATTGTCGCCAAATAGAGACTTCGCAAATGCCTCACGTGCTTTGGTCTCGACCTTCTCGCGCTCAATCGCCAATCGCTGCTTACGCTTATTGCAATAGGTCCTAATCTCATGCTCTGGGAATACGGGGTGAAGGATGATCTGCTCCGCAACATCCAACGTAGGCGCAACAAACTTCGAAAGTGAACAGAAACTAATATATGAATAATCCCTATCGACATTAACATCGAAGTAGGAGCCATAATAATCAAGCTGCTCGGCAATCTGTTGAGCGCTCATCGTCTCGCTACCCTCACACAACATATTTGCGGTAGCAGTAGCACTAAACGGACGCTCCTGAACAACCGACCCAGCACCAAAAACAAAGCTCACTCTTAATACTTCGAACTCCTCACTAGACAATATATATATCTTCACGCCATTCGCCAAGCTCCTACACTCGGCACTCTGCAACGCTACATCATTCAAATCTATTCTCATTTTACTCCTCCTCTGCTATTTGTGATGCACGATAAATCAATGTATTACTCCTCTCACGTGTAAATATCTTAGTCGAGAAATCACGTATCGCCTGATCATCCATCGATCTAAATATCTCCACCTCGCGATTGATCAACGACATATCTCCGGTCATTTTATAGAAGCCCATATTCATCGCCTTATTCATGACGTTGATCTCACCAAATAGTGTGCTCGCCTCAAATTTATTCTTCACCTTCTCCATCTCATAGCTATCCGCCACCTCAGTTTTCAGAGTCTCAATCTGCTCCCACAACGCCTCCTCGGCCTGCTCCACAGTTGTTGTTGGCAGGAGCTGCGCCGTGAATAGGAACAATCCGGGATCGAGATCGCCAGTCACATAGGCATTAACACCCGAGAATATCCCTCGACCCTTGACCAACTGTTGGTAAAGCCTTCCGGAGTCACCGCCAGCTAAGAGATCCGACCCCATATCAGCGACAAAAAAATCCTCGCTCGTTCTTCCTCCAATATGAAATGCTATTATAATATAGGTAGCCGGAACATCTCGCTCCACCTCTACCCTACGTGCTTCGACCTGCTCCGGCTCGATTGGGAGCGGCTCAGCTCTGAATTCACCATCCTCGATCGCTCCGAAATACCTCTCACACATCTGAAACATCTGCTCCTCGTCAATATCTGCCGAGATCGACAATATGCAGTTCGATGGACGGTAATACCTATCATAAAACTCACGTACCTGATCCATCGTAGCACTAGTGATATGATCTGGCGAGAGCCCAATAGTTGCCCAACGGTATGGGTGCACCTTATAACACATATCGCGCACCAACATCATCAAATCACCATATGGTTGGTTCAGATATCGCTGTTTGTACTCCTCCACGACAACTCGCTTCTCCATCTCCAGCACCTCATCTGTGAGTTTCAACCCCCTCATTCGATCAGCCTCCAGCTCCAGAGCTCGCTCGATACTCACCTTAGGCAGCGTAATATAAAAATCAGTATAGTCATTATTTGTAAAGGCGTTGTTCTCCCCCGAGGCGATCTGCACCTCGTAATCGAACGACGGGAATCGCTCCGTCCCCTTGAACATCAGATGTTCGAAGAGATGCGCAAAGCCCGTTTGAGAGGAATCTTCGTTGCGAGCACCTACACAATATAGTAGATTCACAGCGGCTAGTTTGGAGCTATAATCGCGACCTACGACCACCCTCAAACCATTATTTAGTCTCTTTTCTTTGTAATTTATCATAGCGACTACAAAGGTATGATTATTTTATGGTTGTGACAAAAACTACGCTAAAAAGAGATATTTATTCTATTTTTTTATAAAATTTCAAAATGTTTTCATACCTTTGTGGAACGGTATATTATATAGTAAGACAATATCTAAATATAACAAACATAATAAAAGAAGGAAATGGCAGAAAAGAAATTTATTACCTGTGATGGTAACTACGCTGCTGCTCACGTGGCCTATATGTTCTCTGAGGTTGCAGCGATCTACCCAATCACACCATCCTCTACTATGGCTGAGCTCGTTGACGAGTGGGCTGCGCAGGGGCGTAAAAACATGTTCGGTGAGACCGTAGAGG
>JBCQTX010000075.1:0-7108 GCA_047174605.1 Rikenellaceae bacterium
CATCGAACAATCCTCGTTTGCCTGTACTCTTAAAAATCATAGTAGTTGTGTTTTATATTACACTTCAAAGATAGTGATAATTTATTGAATATCAAAACTTTAATTTTTAGAAGTCCCCTCAATGTAGAACCACTATATTTTCAATTCAATAGCAAAAAAACTCATCTCCAATAGCACTCTTAAAAACACACCAATAATTATTTTACCCTACTTAAATTTTTATCCTCGCCAATTACATATATCTCACCCTCAACACTGCATAGATTGCTAAATCCAACTGCTTTGGAGTCACAGTATATGGGTGAAAAGCAATCACTCCTCTCATCATACCTGACCACACCTTTGGCTGTCGCTATCAGGATCGTGCTATCCTTCGCCTCCGTCAGATCATATACCGAGTTGGCAGGCAGCGAGGTGTCATCCCTATGTGAATGAAAGAAGTTCTTTATGCAGTAGCCATCATGTAGGTTCAAACCATCTCTAGTCCCGATCCACAACCTGCCGTATGAGTCGCGAAGTGTCACCGAGACATTCGATTGCGATAGACCATCTTTCAAAGATATCTGGGTGAAACTATATATGTTATTTGCAAATAGATGCAGTGTGCCATTCAACACTATGATGAGGAGTAGTAATACGCGCAACATATCGGTTTATGCTTTGGTTAGTGATGCAATTTTGCATTTTCCCCAAATTAACAAAACAATTTGACAAATCAACCCTTTGAGCTGTTAAATATGGATAAATTTGAATCTTTTATGGTGAATATTAAAAAAATATCTTTGTATATTGGAGTACTTTTGTGACATGAGAGTTGGCCTATCTAAGCTCGCTCCCCAAATCTTAATAATTGATAAATATGAGTTGAGTAACAACGTTAACCCTTTCGCTTCTGCTGCTAGTGCAGTTTGTGGGGTGTGGAAAAGCGATCAAAACAAGTGGAGAGATAAGCATATTACCTCTTCCAACTGAAGTCCAAATCGAAGATGGAGCGTTTGAGTTGAAGCGCTCGACCGATATCATCTTAACATTCGAAGATGAGGAGCTTGAGTATGTCGTAGCCCAGATCCAGAGTTACGCACAATCAATATTCGGGAAGAAGTTAAGCCAGCAAAGTAGCAAAGTGTCGAAGTCAAAGGCAATTAATATTATTCTAGACTCGTCACTCCCCAAAGAGGGGTACAGACTCGAAGTGAGCTCATCACAGATAGATATCTTTGCATCTACTCCACAGGGGGCTTTCTACTCCGTGCAATCTCTCATGCAGCTTATTCCATCCGAGACTCTAACCCAGCAGGGGGTAGGCTCTGTCGAGATCCCAAATTGTATTATCAAAGATCAACCACACTTCGCATATCGAGGTATGATGATGGATGTTTGTCGTCATTTCTATCCCGTTGAGGATGTGAAGAGTGTGATCGATATGTTGGCTCTCCATAAGTTGAACACTATGCATTGGCACTTAACCGATGATCAAGGATGGCGTATTGAGATAAAGAAATATCCGAAACTCATCGAGGTCGGCAGCATTAGAAAAGAGACGAAGATAGGTCTAAATTCCGACACTTAGCTGGGCTATGATAACACACCATATGGCGGATTCTACACCCAAGAGCAGATCAAAGAGGTGGTAGATTATGCCGCTAGCAAATTTATCACTATCATCCCCGAGATAGAGCTACCCGGTCACGGAGTGGCAGCACTTGCTGCATATCCACATCTAGGCTGCACAGGCGAAAATTACGAGGTGCGTACAAAGTGGGGTGTGTCGACCGAGATATTTTGCGCTGGTAAGGAGACAACATTTGAGTTCTGGAGCGATGTCTTAAGCGAGGTGATTGAGCTATTCCCATCGGAGTATATCCATATAGGTGGTGATGAGTGCCCTAAAACAGAGTGGGAGAGGTGTCCTCTTTGTCAGGCGCGTATCAAAAGTGAGGGGCTTGAGGATGAGCATGAGCTGCAGGCGTATGTCGCAAATAGGGTGGAGAAGTTCCTAAGTTCCAAAGGGCGTAAGATGATTGGCTGGGATGAGATCCTAGATGCTGACAACCTCTCAACATCTGCTGTGATTATGTCGTGGCGCGGTACAAATGGCGGTATTACGGCTGCTAAACGCGGAAATCATGTGGTGATGTCGCCCAACACATATTGCTATTTTGATTACTACCAAACAGAGGATCGAGAGAGCGAGCCTATTGCGATGGGCAGACGAGTGTTGACACTAGAGAGAGTCTACTCCTTCGATCCATACGAAGGGTTGGACGAGAGCGAAAGAGGGTATATCAAGGGTGTTCAGGCCAATGTATGGAGCGAATATATGAAGGATTTGTCACATATGCAATATATGATCCTTCCACGATTGACCGCGCTATCCGAGGTTGCATGGAGTTATGGTGGGCAAGAGAGTTATGTTAAATTCCTGACACGAGTAGAGTCACTGCTGAATTTGTATGATTTCTTCGGCTTCAACTATGCGATGCACGCTTTTGTGGAGGATTAAAGTAGATTCTAACTCTTTTTGTCTCGTTGTGAAGTGATCGATATTCGAGAGTCACTATCTTGCGGATCGACCAGCGTTGGGAGGTGTAGATGGAATTTCATCGCCAACAGACGTATGTTCACAACGCAGAGAGCGGAACAGACAAAGCTAACAGGTTCGTTGACTCCACACGCTAATAGCCCACCAAGCAGCAATCCGCCCAACATAGAGGCCAACGCATAGATATCACGACGGAAAAGCAGAGGGACATCGCCAACCATCATATCGCGTAGGACACCACCAAAAGAGCCCGTTACCACTCCCATAATAATAGCGACCCAGAGTGGGAAGCCGACATCTAGAGCCTTATCCAATCCAACAACGGTGAAGAGCGCAAGGCCAATTGTGTCGAAGATAAAAAAGGTATTTTTAAAGAGTAGAATACGCTTTCCCATAAGTATCACAAAGAGAAGCGATATGGCTGTTATAATCAGGTATATCGCTTGCTCCATCCATATGGGGGTGCATCCCAACAACACATCGCGAATTGTACCGCCACCGATCGCTGTAACCAACCCTACGACATAAGCGCCAAAGAGGTCAAAGCGTTTGGTAGCAGCGAGGCGAATGCCACTAATGGCAAACGCCATCGTACCTGCTATCTCAACTGCTGATATTATTGTTGTTGTCTCCATGTTTTTACTCTCTATTAAATCCTATTGAGCACCTTCTTCCATAGGTAGTTATCATCGGGGCGCTCCACCGGAGTTGATCTGTCGGCATTGCGAGCAATCTCGATATCAGCCTCTACAAATTGAGTGATCCAATTAGGGTCAAATCTGTTTACACGCGCTAGCAGCATCGGGGTGTAGGCCTCATCAAATGTTGCTGCATATAGCTTCCATCTCTTAAGCGCCCTCTCTGCAAATTTTATCGCCATACTCTTCTGCTCATCACCACCCTGTGCACGATATGTAGCGAGGTGTGTCGCAGCACGTACCTTGTCCGCATAGTATTGTGCTAGGTAGGCCATCGCTCGCATATCGATTGTCGACTCTCGAAGCTCTGGATCATTGTTTACCTTGATCTTTCGAGACCCATCAAGTAGGGTTTTGGCACCACTTTCGAGCTTGTCGCATACCTCAAACGGCGTGATAGTAGAGCCCTCGACCTGATACCCAAGAGCATAATCAGCAATCGAAATCACCCCCTGCTCTGGCATCGATCCAATAGCTATGAATCGCTCCAAATCGCTAAATTTCAAATCCGACATACACGTCTCCGGAGAGAACATTCTATCATTTTGGCGGAAATGGATCTTGTTAACCCACTCCACAACCTGCGAGGTCGCCCTCCATGTTTGGTACAATAGTTCACTATTACACTTCGGGAATCTATCCTTAAGAACCATCTTGTAGTGGTCGCTCGTGAGCGTTGGGTTATATCCTGCTCGTCCCCATATCATAAAGCTGTACCACTGTCTGCGGAATTCAAATCCACCCTGCAACGCCTCGTCTCGACTACAATATGTTCGTCCCCAAAGATAGCCATCTGATCCGACAAAGTAGCCCGGAGTGACATCCCTAGGCATATTCTGCATATACTCATTAGCATACTCCGGATCGCCCCAGCGATACAACATCAAGTCATCATTGCGAATATTAAACCAGCAGTTGATCCCATACTCCTCGACCTGTCCTCTAAAGATATTATCGAACCAAGGTGGGGTAGTGCTACTGAACATTCGTGCTCGCGAATATTTAAAAGAGCTCTCCAAAGGCCCATCATAATATCGGAATGCATCATCAATAACACTCCAATCACTCCAATGTTGGCGGAAGATAAAGCGTACATCAAGCTGCGGATTATTATACTTTGCATCCATAATGCCTTGCCCATAACTCTCCCACATCCAACTCTCTGTGCCATATCGTCCGGTAATTTTGCGGTCGGCGTGCTCTCCGGCTGTCACACCAATACCCTTCACCATCGGATATGCCTCCAAAAAAGCCTTTGTCGATTTGCGGATATAATCGGCGGTGATTGGGTTTGTTTGATCCCAAGTAATACCATATTTCCCGTTAGTCCCGTAGACAAATATATTCCACGTATAGAGGTGCACCTCAACTCCACGATCTTGAGCATAGGTAAATACTCGATGCCAGAACTCCATCTTCTCATCCATCGTGATCTTCTTGATAACTCGCTGTTTGTCAGGATTATCAAGATCCTCACCTATCCACTTCATATCTGTTTGGGCGTCAATTTTACCCGTGTATTGGCACACATCATCCAACGCAACATCGGGGTACTCCGGAACTCGAACCATCGATGGAAATGGATGGAGACTCCATAGCGTAAGCAGGTTGTATCGGTTTCTGGCCATGTCATCCAACAACGCTTGCCAATACTCCCATTCCCACATCACTAAAATATTTTGTTGCGCAGCATCACCCGTATCATCATAGCTAGGGGTACGACCATCGAGCGGCATATTTAACTTTATGCCTCGCTTGCCCATATATGGCTCTTCGAATATATTCAGATTGGATAAATCTACCCCAAAGCGCTCCATTTCAGCGATCTCCAATATTGCGTACATCACACCATTATAATCACCACCAACAACCTCGATTTGATCTTTGGTCGATGTTATCTTGTATGACTCACCTGCCAAACACTCATCAATTGAGAGTTTGAGCGTGTAATTCCGATTGGGCGCGGCACTCTGCAGCTCATTAAAAGCGAACGCTATTTGTGGGTTCTCTTCGATAGTCGGGGCTGCCTGAGTCACCGTCACGGCACTTAGTAATAGCAGGCAGAGAAGTAAAATAGATCTGTTCATAATCAGTTATTTGGGTTTCTACGCAAAATAGTAAAAAATAACGAGTGGCGCAAATCTTATCGATAATTCTTAGAGGGTAGTTTTAATCACGACACTCGCCCCCTTCAACATCTTTGATTTCGCGCTAACCTTCACATCGCCAGCCTCTCCATCGATACCTTTGATGATCGCCACACACATTCCGCTAAAGGCCTTAATATGCGACGCTTGGAACGACTCCAATGATGCCGAGTTACCATTGCCGACCGCTAGAAGTTCACCCACGCCCTCAATCTCAAACGATATCTCATTATCCGCCAACGGACATAGGTTGCCATCCTGATCTTCAACCCGAATTGTTACATACGAAATATCTTTTCCATCGGCTGAAATCTCACCTCTATCTGCTGATAACTTAATCGCATATGGCTTCGATGCACTACGTATCTCCTTCTCTGATATAGCTTTACCACCATTATACGCCACAACCTTAAGCGCCCCTGCTTTGTATGGCACCTCCCAACGCAGACGATATTTGGATCTCATCGTATCCATCTCCTTGGTGCTTGTGTTGTAGTACTCAAACTCCACAATATCTTGCCCCATCACCTTTTTGCCCAATGACTCGCCATTGAGGAATAGCTCTGCCTCCTCACAATTCGTGTAGACCAATACCGGGATCTCTTGACCCTCCATTCCGCTCCAGTTCCAGTGTGGTAGCAGATGCACCATCGGCTCTGTAGTCCATTGACTTTGGTAGAAATAGAATCTATCCTTGAGTAGTCCAACCATATCCACCGCACCAAAATATGAGGCGTGTGATGGCCAACTACCATTCCAATATCCATTTGTTGAGTGGTCTCGTCCGCCATATGGAGTAGGTTCGCCCAAGTAATCAAAACCGGTCCAGATAAATTGCCCCATCACATACGAATTCTCATCCTGTGCCCACATCTCAAGATCCATCGGGCGAGGGACTCGTGCCCCACCATAATCGTAGCTCGACACCTGAAGAGTCTCGTTTGCAACAGATAATCCGGCTGGTTGGAAATATACGCCACGACTACTCACACCCGAGGAGGTCTCCGAAGCATAGAGCGTCAATTGTGGATAGGCTGCTCTAATATCCTTATAATCATAAGGTTTGTAGTTCACGCCAACGATATCGACCTGCTGCACCATATTATATATGTATGGTTGTGGATAGTTGTGGAATCCGACAGTTGTCGGGCGAGATGGGTCATATTTGTGGCATACCTCATGCAACATCTTTGCTGTCTTCCATCCATCCTCCAATCGCTGATCGAGGATCTCATTTCCGATGCTCCACATAATCGCCGATGGGTGGTTGCGGTGTATTTTAACTATCGAGGCCATATCTTCGGCAGCCCACTGATCGAAGTGTTGCGAGTAGTCTTGAGGGGTCTTTTGCACACGCCACATATCAAATGATTCGACCAAGACGTAGAGCCCCAAACGATCACACAGATCCATGAACTCAGGCGCTGGAGGGTTGTGCGAAGTGCGAATTGCATTAGCCCCCATCTCCTTCATAATTTGCAACTTACGCTCATCCGCACGAATATTCAATGCACCACCCAAGGGGCCATTATCATGGTGCAGACATACACCATTAAAGCGTACCTTCTCGCCATTGATATAGATTCCATCTGGGTCGTATGTGATAGTACGAATTCCAAACGTCGTCTCGCTCTGGTCGATCGGAGTGTCACGACTCAACATCTTTGTGGTCACCGTGTAGAGGTTCGGATTATCGCAATCCCACCTCTGTGGATCTTGAA
>JBCQTX010000076.1:0-6878 GCA_047174605.1 Rikenellaceae bacterium
CCAATGGAGGTTCGTCCAGAGCGCAAGACTTCAATATCTATGAAAAACCTTGTTCTTTACTCTCGCAAGCGCGCTGGAAAGTCTATGGCAGAGAAACTATCGGCTGAGATCGTCGATGCATACAACCAGCAGGGAGCATCTTTCAAACGTAAAGAGGAGATGCACCGTATGGCTGAGGCGAACAAGGCATTTGCTCACTTCAGATTTTAATTTTTAGTATACCTATTAATATATATAGAAGAGAAGCAAATGGCTAGAGATCTTAAATATACTCGTAACTTCGGTATCATGGCCCACATCGATGCCGGAAAGACAACCACTTCAGAGCGTATCTTGTTCTACACGGGAAAGACTCACAAAATCGGAGAGGTTCACGATGGTGGCGCAACTATGGACTGGATGGTTCAGGAGCAGGAGCGCGGTATCACTATCACATCAGCTGCAACAACAGCGTTCTGGGACTATAAGGGAAAGCAATATCAGATGAACCTTATCGACACCCCGGGCCACGTTGACTTTACTGTCGAGGTAGAGCGTTCATTGCGCGTACTTGACGGTGCTGTAGCTACATTCTGTGCTGTAGGTGGTGTTGAGCCACAGTCTGAGACCGTATGGCGTCAGGCAGATAAGTACAACGTACCTCGTATGGGTTACGTTAACAAGATGGATCGTACGGGAGCTGATTTCGGTGCGGTATGCCAGCAGATCAAGGATATCTTTGGTTCAAAGGCTATTCCAGTAGTACTTCCTATCGGTGCAGAGGATAAGTTCGAGGGACTTATCGACCTAGTGTATAACAACGCTATTTACTATTATGACGATAAGACAGTTCGTGATAACTTCGAGATCCGTGAGATCCCAGCAGAGATGGCCGAGGAGGCTGCTGCTGCTCGTGCGGAGCTAATCGAGGAGGTTGCTGCAACTGACGATGCGTTGATGGAGAAGTTCTTTGAGGATCCAGATTCAATCACAGCGGAGGAGCTTTTGGCTGCTATCCGTGTGGCTACAATCAATATGTCGATCGTTCCAATGTTGTGTGGATCATCATTCCACAACAAGGGAGTTCAGAAACTTCTTGATTATATCATGGCATTCTTGCCATCTCCACTTGATCTTCCAGCGGTTACAGGAACAAATCCTAAGACTGACGAGGAGGAGGAGCGCCCAGCAACAGCTGACGCACCATTCTGTGGATTGGCATTTAAGATCGCTACCGATCCTTTCGTAGGTCGTTTGGCTTTCGTTCGTGTCTACTCTGGTAAGTTGGATGCTGGTTCTTACGTACTTAATGCACGTAGCAACAAGCGTGAGCGTATCAGCCGTATCTATCAGATGCACGCTAACAAGCAGAACCCAATGGAGACTGTAGAGGCAGGAGATATCTGTGCAGCTGTAGGATTCAAGGATGTTCGTACTGGAGATACTTTGTGTGCTGAGAATGCACCTATCACATTGGAGCAGATGACATTCCCAGAGCCAGTTATCGGACTTGCTGTTGAGCCTAAGACTCAGAAGGATGTTGATAAGTTGGGAATCGCTTTGGGTAAGCTTTCTGAGGAGGATCCAACATTTACAGTTCACACTGATGAGGATTCAGGTCAGACCGTAATTAGCGGAATGGGTGAGCTTCACCTTGACATCATCGTTGACCGCCTTCGTCGTGAGTTCAACGTTGAGATCAACCAAGGAGCACCACAGGTTAACTACAAGGAGGCTCTTACAACAACTGTTCAGCACCGTGAGGTCTTCAAGAAGCAGACCGGAGGTCGTGGTAAGTTCGCAGATATCATCTTCGAGATCGGACCAGCTGAGGAGGGTCAGACAGGACTTATCTTCGTTGACGAGGTTAAGGGAGGTAATATCCCTAAGGAGTTTATCCCATCGGTACAGAAGGGATTTGTCTCTGCAATGGCAAACGGAGCTTTGGCAGGTTATGTAATCGACTCAATGAAGGTAACTTTGAAGGATGGATCTTTCCACCCAGTCGATTCAGATCAGCTATCATTTGAGATCTGTGCTCGTAACGGATTCCGCGTAGCTGCTCCAAAGGCAGGTTCGGTAATCATGGAGCCAATCATGAATGTTGAGGTTGTTACTCCAGAGGAGTCTATGGGAGATATCATCGGTGACTTGAACAAGCGTCGTGGTCAGATCTCAGGAATGGAGTCTAAGGGTACAGCTCGCGTAGTTAAGGCTAAGGTGCCACTTTCAGAGATGTTTGGTTACGTAACAGTATTGCGTACTATCTCATCTGGTCGTGCAACATCTTCAATGGAGTTCTCACACTTCGAGGAGGTTCCTGCAGGATTGGCTAAGGAGATCATCGAGAAGTCAAGTGGTAAAGTTAAGGGATTAGAATAGTAAATAGATATGAATCAGAAGATTAGAATCAAGCTAAAGTCTTTCGACCACAATCTCGTTGACAAGTCATCAGAGAAGATCGTTAAGACTGTGACAAGCACTGGCGCAACCGTAAGCGGTCCTGTACCATTGCCAACACGCAAACAGATATTCACTGTCAACCGTTCAACCTTCGTTAACAAGAAGGCTCGCGAGCAGTTCCAGTTGTGCACTTTCAAGCGTGTATTGGATATCTACTCATCAACTCCAAAGACAATCGATGCTCTAATGAAGTTGGAGCTTCCTTCAGGAGTGGAGGTAGAGATTAAGGTCTGATACTGGTTCGAAGCTGCATAGGCGGCGAATTTTGGCACTTCCTTCCGCTTTCAAATGCTCACGTACTTTAGTACGCTCCGCTTTGAAATGCTCGCGAAGCCCCAAACTTCATCCACCTATCCAACTTCGAGGGTAACGACAAAACAAAAACAAAATGGCGACGAGTTCGCCACAACGATAAATGTTCAATCGAGGGGTTTTTCCCCGCCGGACGGAGTTAACCCCTCGATTTTCATCGATCACTAATTTTTTATAACAAACGTAATTCGACAAAAATGTCAGGACTAATTGGAAAGAAAATCGGAATGACTTCCGTTTACAGTGCCGAGGGTAAGAACATACCATGCACTGTCATTGAGGCTGGTCCGTGTGTAGTTACGCAAATCAGAACACTAGAAGTAGACAACTACGAGGCTGTTCAGATTGCCTATGACGACAAAAGTGAAAAGCACACCAGCAGCAGTTTGTTAGGACACTTCAAGAAAGCCGGAACTACCCCAAAGCGCAAAATGGCTGAGTTTAAGGGTGTAGAGAATGTCAATCTTGGAGATCAGATCACAGTAGACATCTTCACAGAAGAGGATTGGGTCGACGTGACAGGGATCTCAAAGGGACGTGGTTTCCAGGGAGTTGTTAAGCGTCATGGATTTGCCGGAGTGGGTGGAGCAACTCACGGACAGCACAACCGTCAACGCAAGCCAGGTTCGCTTGGTGCATCATCTTATCCATCACGCGTCTTCAAGGGCAAGCGCCTTCCGGGACAGTATGGTGGAGATCAGGTTAAGATTCTTAACTTGAAGGTATTAAAGGTTATCCCAGAGAGCAACCTAATTTTGGTAAAGGGTTCAATCCCGGGAGCTAAGGGTTCTTATTTAACAATTGAGAAGTAGTAATGGAATTAGCTGTATTAAACACACAAGGAATCGAGACAGGTCGCAAAGTAGTTCTTTCTGACGCTGTATTCGGCGTGGAGGCTAATGACCACGCTATCTACCTCGACGTAAAGCAATATCTTGCAGATCAGCGTCAGGGTACTCACAAGTCAAAGCAGCGTAACGAGGTTGCAGGTTCAACTCGTAAGCTAAAGAAGCAAAAGGGTACAGGTGGAGCACGTTGCGGAAGCATCAAGTCACCATTGTTCGTAGGAGGAGGTCGCGTATTTGGACCACAGCCACGTGACTACCACTTCAAGCTAAATAAGAAGTTGAAGCAATTGGCTCGTCGTAGCGCATTGACTTACAAGGCTCAGGCAGGCGCAATCAGCGTAGTAGAGATGCTTTCATTGGAGGCTCCAAAGACTAAGGCTGCAATTGCAATGGTTGAGGCGTTGAAAGTTTCAGATAAGAAGGTATTGTTGGTATTGCCAGAGTCAAACCCAAATCTTCAGCTTTCAGTTCGCAACTTGCCTTACGTAAAGACTATCCTAGCGCAGAACGTTAACACATATGAGGTTATGAACTGCTCTGCTTTGGTAATGGTTGAGGGTGCTGAAAATGTATTAAATGTAATGTTAGCATAAACGTACTGAAAAAGATGGAAATTATTATTAAGCCGGTTTTAACCGAGAAGATGACGATTCAGGGCGAAAAGTTGAATCGCTACGGTTTTATTGTTGATGTACGTGCCAACAAAATACAGATCCGCAACGCAGTGGAGCAGATGTACAATGTGGTAGTAACCGACGTAAACACATGTAACTACATGGGAAAGATCAAGAGCCGTTTCACAAAGGCAGGTCTTTTGGTAGGTCGCTCAAATAACTTCAAGAAGGCAATCGTCACATTGAAGGATGGAGATACCATTGATTTTTACAGTAATATCTAAGAGAAGATGGCAGTAAGAAAGTTTAAACCAGTAACACCTGGTACAAGACATAAGATCATCGGGACATTTAGTGAGATCACTACATCGACTCCCGAAAAGTCGTTGCTTAGCGTAAAGAAGAGCTCAGGAGGACGTAACAATTCAGGTAAGATGACTGTTCGCTATATCGGAGGCGGTCACAAGCAGATGTATCGTAACGTTGACTTCAAGCGTGCTAAGGATGGCATGACTGCAACTGTAAAGACAGTGGAGTACGATCCAAATCGTACAGCACGTATCGCACTTATCGCATATGCGGATGGTGAGAAGAGCTATATCTTGGCTCCAAACGGTTTGCAGGTAGGACAGACAGTAATGAGTGGTGCAGGTGTAGCACCAGAGGTTGGTAACACATTGTTGCTTTCGGAGATTCCACTCGGAACTATCATCCACGCAATCGAACTATACCCTGGTCAGGGTGCAGCTATGGCTCGCTCTGCAGGATCATACGCTCAACTATTGGCTCGTGAGGGTAAATATGCAATTATCAAATTGCCTTCAGGAGAGACTCGTATGGTACTTACTACTTGTCGTGCAACCGTAGGAGTTGTATCGAATGCCGATCACCAGCTCGAGAGTTCTGGTAAGGCAGGTCGCCGCAGGTGGTTAGGTCGTCGTCCAAGAAACCGAGGTGTCGTGATGAATCCAGTAGATCACCCAATGGGTGGTGGTGAGGGACGCTCATCAGGAGGACATCCACGATCACGTAAAGGTTTGCTTGCTAAGGGCTACAAGACACGTAATCCTAAGAAGACGACCTCTAAGTTTATTATTTCAAAGAAGAAAAAATAATTAAATAGAGTACACAATGAGTCGTTCATTAAAAAAAGGACCATTTATTGACCCAAAGCTAGATGCACGCGTAGTAGCACAGGCAGAGAGTAATAAGAAGTCCGTAATAAAGACCTGGTCACGTGCAAGTATGATCTCGCCAGATTTCGTAGGCCAGACGATTGCCGTACACAACGGAAACAAGTTTATCCCAGTTTATGTAACTGAGAATATGGTTGGACACAAGCTCGGCGAGTTTGCCCCAACGCGTAACTTCCGTGGACACGGTGGAAACAAGAAAAAATAGTTAAGACATGGGTGCAAGAAAATCAAATATGGCCGCAGCATATAAGGCCGAGAAGAAGCAGAAAGCGATAGCTATTATGCGTGACTGCCCTACATCTCCACGTAAGATGCGTTTGGTAGCTGATATCATCCGTAATGTAGAGATTAACAAGGCATTGGGTATCCTACGTTACTCAAAGAAGGAGGCTTCAATCCGTATGGAGAAGTTGCTTCGTTCTGCGATTACAAACTGGGAGACAAAGAACCCATCAGAGAGCTTGGAGGATACTCAGCTTTGTGTGAAGGAGGTCTTTGTTGACGGAGGTAGAATGTTGAAGCGTATACAGGCAGCTCCACAAGGACGCGCACACCGTATCCGTAAGCGTTCGAACCACGTGACTATCGTAGTTGATAAAATGGTAACCGTAGAAAAAAAGTAAGCAATGGGACAGAAAGTAAATCCAATATCAAATCGTCTTGGTATCATCAAAGGTTGGGATTCTAACTGGTTTGGTGGTCGCAACTTCTCAGAGAAGTTGGTAGAGGACGCTAAGATTCGTAAGTACCTTGACGTTCGTTTGGCAAAGGCTAGCATCTCGAAGATTATCATCGAGCGTAGCTTGAAGCTAGTTACGGTTACAATCTCAACAGCACGCCCGGGAATCATCATCGGAAAGGGTGGTTCTGAGGTTGATAAGTTGAAGGAGGAGTTGAAGAAACTTACCGGCAAAGAGGTTCAGATCAATATTTTCGAGGTAAAGCGTCCTGAGTTGGATGCCGTAATCGTAGGTCGTAATATCGCTCGTCAGTTGGAGGGCCGTGTATCGTTCCGTCGTGCAATCAAGACTACTATCGCAGCAACAATGCGTATGGGAGCTGAGGGTATCAAGGTTCAGGTATCAGGTCGTGTAGGTGGCGCTGAGATGGCACGTTCAGAGACAGTTAAAGAGGGACGTATTCCATTGCACACATTCCGTGCAGATGTAGACTACTCTTTGACAGAGGCTTTGACAAAGGTTGGAATCTTGGGAGTCAAGGTTTGGATCTGCCAAGGTATCGTCTATGGCAAGCGTGATTTGTTTGAGATCGCAGGAGCAGCAGCACAGCGTGGTGGTAACGCTCAGGGTGGCAATGATCGTGGAGATCGTCGTGACCGTCGTGGAGCTCGTCCAGATCGCAAGCGTCGCAATAATAATAGTAAGTAAGTAGGACCTTTTAAAGCAAAAGTAAAATGTTACAGCCAAAAAAGACCAAGTTTAGAAGAATGCAGAAGGGTCGTATGA
>JBCQTX010000004.1:0-82332 GCA_047174605.1 Rikenellaceae bacterium
AGTTTGGATTTCAGAACTTTTTGATTTAACTTTGATGTCAGATAAACGCTTCAATTTAGGACGTTACGGGTTCTTGTCCTAAATTTTGGAGTAAAAAATGAAAAATTAGAACCCTCCATAATATTTTTAACAAAAAGGCTAATTTGACTAATTTTTATTCAATCACCACACAAAAAATCACCGAAATTACGCGAACTCCGGTGATAATTCACATTTATTTAAAATGTGACTAGACAATATTTAACTAAATTTATGACATCTGCTCAATATTCCAGACAAAGGCGCGCGACCCCTGCATCTTGGTGCGGCTATCCATCTCGCGAAGAGCCTCTAACGCTGGCTCAACCTTCTCATCCTCCACAATAGCGAGGATCGAGGAGTTCATCGATGGCCATGCGTGTGTGCCGTAGTGTGGCTCTCCATCCTCCGATCCGCGACCTTCGGTGAGCTCCCACTTGGTGAAACCTCTTATCGAGAGTTTGTCGAGGATTGCGTGCACTCTATCTGTAAGTGCTTGATTATATGATATAAATAGTGCTTTCATCTCTTCTATTATTTTTCTTGATTATACATCTTAGCCTCCGCAGCAGCAACCTTTGCAGCCTTTCGCTCATCACGGCGCATCTTACCTCCCACCATCACAGAGTAGAAGATCGGTACAACAAGCAGCGTCAAGAAGGTCGAGAAGGTCAAACCTCCGATCACCGCGATACCCATCGGCTGCCACGTCTCAGATCCTGCTCCCGTTCCCAACGCCATAGGCAACATACCCAAAATCGTGGTGAACGATGTCATTAGGACGGGGCGCAGACGGCTCTTTCCTCCCATGATCACCGAGTCGTAGATCGATTGACCACGCTCGATCAAAAGATTCATATAATCTACCATTACAATACCATTTTTTGTCACGATACCCACCAACATAATAGCTCCAATGAGGGCAATCAACGACATCGGAGTCGAGGTGACAAAGAGCGCTAGGATAACTCCCGTAAAGGCGAGTGGGATGGTGAACATAATGATGAATGGGAACAACAGAGATTCGAACTGTGTCGCCATAACGATATATACCAACACCACAATCAGAACAAAGAGCAACCCCAAATCAGCAAACGCCTCCTCCTGATCCTCGATTGTACCTCCGATTTCGAGAGTCACACCATCGGGCGTTGCGTAGTGATCAATTATATCGTGAATACCCGTGATAACGTCACTCAAAGGGACACCCGATCCCAACGAACCATCGATGCTAATCACACGCTGGCGATTCTCACGCTCGATAGATGGCGCTGCGAAGATCTCCTCCACCTTTGCAACATCGCTCAACATAATGGGTTGACCCGTTGAGGTGTAGAGTGTTATGCGCTCGATATCCTCCACCGATGTTCTATGCTCCTCGGCGTAACGTACCACGATATCATACTCCTCGCCATCCTCGCGATAGAGGCTCGCGGTGAGTCCGTTGATACGGTTCGTGACGTAGTATGCCGATGTATAGTAGTTCATCCCGTGATAAGATAGCTTCTCACGATCAAAGACCACGTTATACTCCGGACGCAGATCATCGCGTGACAAGGCTACATCTCGAATACCGGGTATCTCTGCTATTTTACCCTTAAGGTCGTTTGCGATCTCGTTGGTGAGCTCCATATCATATCCAAAGACATTGACATTGACCTCCGCTCCTCCACTCATGCTACCTGAATTTCCTCCCGGGATTACAGTGTATGTACGCACCTCCGGGATCTGATCAAGCTCCTCGCGCAATAGATCCGAGATATCATATATCGATCGTGTACGTTTGTCGGTGTCGACTAGACGTGTGTTGTAGTTTATGATATACGATCCTGTGGTCTGCATCGCTGCAAAGGCATCGGACGATGAGTTCGCACCCGACGATGCCGAGACGATCTCGATCTCGGGGAATTTATCCGCTATGATTTGGTCGATCTCACGCGCCACCTTTGCGGTGTACTCCACTGATAGATTCTGCTCCAACTTTACAATTGCCGATATTCGGCTATTATCCGATGGTGGGAAGAACTCCGTAGCGATAAGCCCCTTAGCAACCATCATCAACGACCCCACAAATACTCCTCCAACAAGGAGTAGAGTTATGGTTCTGTGGCCAAGGACAAAGCGCAACATTGCTGCGTAGGTATCATCCATCCAGATCAAGAACTTATCGATTGGTTTGTAGACTACTCCCATCCCTTTATAGGTATGGACACTTCCGCCGCTCTTAAGGATATATGCCGACAACATCGGTGTGAGGGTGATAGCTGCCGTAGTCGACACACACACCACAATAGTGACGATCCAACCCAACTCACGGAACATGATTCCCGCCATTCCCGGAACCATCGTAAGAGGCATAAATACCGCCACGACAACCAACGTAGTGGCGATAACCGACAACCACACCTCATTGGTAGCGTAGATTGCCGCCTCCTTTGGGCTCGATCCTCGATCTATATGGGTCGAGATATTTTCGAGTACCACGATGGCATCATCTACCACCATACCGATCGCTATGGAGAGCGACGACAACGATATGATATTGAGCGTCGACCCCGTAGCAAAGAGGTAGATAAATGAACAGATCAACGAGACGGGGATCGTGAGACAGATAATAAAGGTCGCACGCCAGCGTCCAAGGAAGAACATCACAACCAAGATCACAAAGATAAAGGCATACATGATGGTCTCCGAGAGCGAATTGATACTATCGGTGATCTCCTTCGAACCCTCGAAGATGAGGCTAAATTCTATATCATCGGGCACTGACTCCTCGATCTTCGGAAGCTCCTTCCAGATCTTATTTACGATATCTACGGTGTTTGCACCCGACTGTTTCTGGATCATGACACGCACTCCGAGCTCTCCATTGATTCGCTCATCCATCGTCGATTTTTCGAGTGTATCGCGTAGCTGTGCGACATCCGAGAGTCTTATTGTACGACCGCCCTGATTTGAGACCACGATAGATCCTAGATCGGAGCTCGATGTAAACTCACCATCACTCTTGACGTTATAGGTGTTGTTTCCAATATCGATCGTTCCTGCCGAGATATTGATATTCTCATTTGCGATGATTGAGCCCAACTGCTCAATAGAGAGGTTGTAACCATCCAACTTCTTAGGGTCGACATTGACCTGAACCTCACGATCGGGCGCTCCCATGATGGTCACAGCACCCACTCCATCGACACGATTCAATACATTCACCAACTTTTCGTCCAAGATTTTCGACAACGCCGCATAGCTCTCATCGGCCGTAATTGCCAACATCATAACTGGCATCATCGAGGTGGAGAATTTGAAGATCGTAGGGTAGTCGACATCATCTGGAAGTAGGCTCTGCGTGCGGCTTACAACATCACGGATGTCGTTGGCTGCCTCTGTTAGATCTGATCCATACTCAAACTCTAGGGTCACCATCGAGACATTATCCGATGATGTTGAGGTGAGCTTCGTCAGATCATCCACCGTATTGAGGTTATCCTCCAAGATACGGGTGATATTGGTCTCGATATCATCGGCATTAGCTCCCGGATATGAGGTAATAACCGAGATCTGTGGGATCTCAATCTCGGGATATTGATCAACCGAGAGTTGATACAACGAGTAGAGACCAAAGATCATCACACCAATAAATATAAGTATGGTGGAGACCGGTTTCCTTACTGCACTTTCATATATATTCATCTTCCGCTACTTTTTAATATTAATCTCTGTACCATCCGACAGGCGTGAGAATGCTGTTGTAAGCACCTCTTCACCAACCTCAACACCCGACAAGATATCAATTTCGGATCCCACCTTGCGACCCGTAACAACTCGTCGACGCTCCGCCACGCCATTTTTTGCAACATAGACGAAGTTCTCTGCCGAGCCAAACTGCTTTTGAACAGCGATATCTGGAACCATAATCGCCTCCTTGTTGCCCATGTTGAATGTTGTGCGACCATGCATTCCCGGACGAAGTTTCATCCCCGAATTTGGAGCTGTCACCTCAACAGTAAAGGTGCGAGTCGAGGCATCCAACGCCGGATAGATCAACGATACCTTACCATCGAAAATCTCATCAGGATAGATGTCCAAAGTCAACTCAACCGGCATACCCACCTTGACCGATGTGAAGTACTGCTCCGAGATCGAAACCAACACCTTCATCTTATCGATCTGCGCAATATGGAAGATTGGTTGGTTGACGAATAGATCTCCAGCCTCGCCATTTCGAGCCGTTACAACTCCCGATATCGGAGATAAGATCTCGATATTCTTCTTGATATTTGCCGCGATCTCCCTCTGAACATCCAACGACGCCTTTGCTTGATCTAGCGTCTGTTTCGAGATTCCCCCCGCCTCGTAGACTGGTAGCAAACGATCATAATCCGCCTGAAGATTATTCACCGAGATCATCTGCTGATTGTAGATCGTCGGGTCAAGAGTCGCCACTACAGCGCCCTCACGCACATTATCACCTATGTCATACATAATTTTGTCGATCCTCACTCCACTTGCCGATGGGGTGATATCATTCTCCTTGTAGGGCTCAATTTCGGAGGTGAAAACCTCCTTTAGATCGATCGTTGCGGCAACTGCCGGTGAACTCTTCGTGATGACAGCCACCGGAGCTTGCTCCTGCTGAGTAGCCTCCGTACTCTTTGTTGAGCCATCTTGTGCTCCACAGCTTACCACTAACGCCATCATTAGCGCAGCTATAAATACTCTTTTCATATACTCTTTTTTTATTCTACTCCAATTATTCTATCATATTCCGCCTTCGCAATCAGTAGATCATAGACCGCCTGCGAGAAGTTCAACTCCGCCTGTGTCATCGTGAGACGTGCGGTGTTGAGCTCCAAGATTGTCCCTGCCCCTGCCGTATATCGAGTGTTTGAGATATCATACGCCTTGATCGCCTGCTCTACGGTCTGCTGCTGAGCAAATAGCTGCTCACGTGCCGAATAGATATTGCTTATTGCCGTAGCTAAGCTGACATTTACGCTATCCTCCGTATATCGACGTTGCAGCTCCAACTGACTAATCTGATTCTCGATCTGACGAGAGGTCGAAGTGCGCGTAAGACCCGAGAAGAGCGGAATCGAGAGGGTCAACCCTACCGATGATGGAGTCTGCCAGAAGTAGCTTCTATCCACCGAGGATACATCTGTTGTCCCATCCAACGAGAAGGCCTCCATATTATTTCCCGTGCGATATATAGTACCATATGCCGCCAAAGTTGGCAATCGCGAAGCGTTATTAATTCGCAACTGCTGCTCCAAAACCTCTTGCGAAAGAGCCAACGAACGGAGCGATGAGTTGCCCGACACATCGTACGACAGATTAGACGACATACTAACCACAGCATCGTGTAGTTTGTCGAAATCCCCATTCACCTCAACATCTACATCTAAAGGTAGCGATAGATACATTTTAAGAAGATCCTTCGCATTCTCGATCGATGAACGTGTTGCGATGATCGTTGGTTGCAGATTGCTATATTGCACCTGTGCTGTCAACAGATCATACTCCGCCGCAAGGCCATTATCATACTTCACCTGAGTCTCATCGACCGTCTGTTTCGAAGTCTGGGAGCTCTCTAAAAGCACCTCCAATGAGCGCTCGGCCAACATCACAGCGTAGAAGCTATTTTTGACCGCCGCAACCAACTCAATACGCGATGATCGTGCCGATTCAACAGCCGCCTCCGCCTCCGTTGCATTCATCTTCAAGGTTCTATAAACCGTTGGTGCATAGAGTGCTAGCGAGACATTTCCCGTAAGTGTCATGGTGGTGTATTGATCTCCTCCGAAGCTAAATCCACGAGCCATACTCTGATTTTGCAACGTCTGATTCAGCGTTCCATCCACCGACACCTGTGGCAACAAAGCTCCCATCGTCGCCTTGCGAACATAGTCATATCGCTCCACCTCCAACTCCGCGATCTGGATTGTGGGATTATCACTCAACGCAATCGAAACTGCCTCCTCCAAACTCAACGTAATCTTCTCTCCAGCCTCAGCGGCCGATGCCATCGCAACCGCCCCAAAGAGCGCAATGGCACAAATAATTCTCTTCATATTTTTTATCTGTTCTGTTCTAAATATTCATCGATAATCTCTATTCCCTTAGCTGTCGAGATACCTCGCATAACATTAACCGTCACCTCTAAAAAGGCATCCTTCGGAGTGAGCCCTTCGGGGAGAGGAAACGCCCCGTCGTTGATCACGACACTCGTCGCTAGGTAGTGCAGAGTCGACATCGCGAGATCTATGTTGACGCGTGGCACCAACAACCCCTCTCGAATACCCTCCTCCAAACGATCTCGAAACAGGAGACTCTTTCGCCCCTTATGGTACTCAGTCAATCGCTTTGAGACTGCCGGGTAGAATCGATTAAGCGTGTTGTGTAGTTTCCAATTCTGCTCCGAGGTGTTGACCACATTCTGCATAATCCTAATTGTTCCGATCAAGATATTGGGTGCTTCGTCAATCATCACATCGTTGAGTCTCTCGAAGTGGGCGAAGTGGTGTTTTACAGCCTCATATATCAACTCCTCCTTGTCGCCGAATATTTCGTATAGCGTGCGCTTCGAGATCCCTGCTGCATGGGCAATATCATCCATTCGAACAGATTTGATCCCCTCGTTGACAAACATCTGTGCTGCTTGCTCTACTATTTTGTCGTGTTGTTCCATTGTCATCTCAAACGTTTTTAACAGCGACAAAGGTAATTAAAAAACTCGGAAAACAAAATAAGTTTTCTAATTTTTACACTCAAACTGAATTTTTTTTCAATTAACAGTTGTGATTCTCCTACTAATAACGTACATTTGTTGAAAAGCTGACCAACTATGAAAGAGAATAGACTTCCAATAATCGAACGTGACGAGTGGCTAGAACCAGTAGCCGACGAGATAATCTTTCGTCACAACCTATACCTCGACAAACTAGCGAAGATCGAGGGGCGCAACGACCGTAACGATGACTCTCCATCCACAACCAACATCGTAGATTACTCCAATGCTCACCACTACTTCGGATGGCAATATGACCAGATGATGCAAGGGTGGTGGTTCCGCGAGTGGCTACCACGCGCAATGGATGTCTACATCTTTGGAGAGTTCAACGGGTGGAACAGAACTCAATACCGCCTCGAACGCGACAACAATGGCGTCTGGAGCATATTCTTTCCCGATGCTACATATGGGTATCGACTACTTCATGGGTCGCTCTACAAACTTCACGTTCATGGTCACAATGGTTGGTTAGATCGAATACCGGCCTATGCAACACGTGTTGTACAGGATGACTACACCAAAAACTATACCGCTCAATTCTGGGTTCCTCAACCATTCGATTGGGAGAACGACAACTTCACACCAAAGAAAAATTCGCAACTTTTGATCTATGAGGCTCATGTCGGAATGGCTGTTGAGCGCTACGGAGTCGGTACTTATATAGAGTTCAAAGATAATGTCTTGCCACAGATCAAACGCAAGGGGTACAACGCGATCCAGCTGATGGCAATCGCGGAGCACCCATACTACGGATCGTTCGGCTATCATGTCTCATCACTTTTCGCCCCATCCTCACGATTTGGTACACCCGAGGAGCTCAAAGAATTGGTCAAACGAGCTCATGAGTTGGGAATTGCAGTGATTATGGATATTGTCCACGCCCACTATGTCAAGAATCTCAATGAGGGAATCAGCGAGTTGGATGGCTGCGAGGGGTTGTACTCACCGGAGGGTGAGGCAGGATATCAAAAACATTGGGACTCAAAGACCTTTGACTACGCTAAACCACAAGTTCAACATATGTTGCTCTCGAATGTTAAGTATTGGATGGAGGTGTTCCACTTCGATGGCTATCGATTTGATGGAGTCACCTCGATGGTCTATACTCATCATGGATATACGGAGTTCGATTCGCGCGATAAGTTCTTCAATGACGAGATTAATCGCGACGCTTTGACCTACCTCTCGCTAGCAAATACACTGATCCATACCATCAACCCCAAGGCGATATCGATCGCGGAGGATGTGAGCGGTATGCCGGGTATGTGCATCCCGGTCGAGGATGGAGGAGTGGGATTTGACTATCGTTTGGCGATGGCGATCCCCGATTTTTGGATCAAGATCTTGGAGGATCAACGCGATGAGGAGTGGGATATTTGGCATATTTGGGATATCATGACCTCGCGTTTGGAGGGTGTCAAGACGATCGCCTATGCAGAGTCTCACGATCAAGCGATGGTGGGGGATAAAACCCTAGCCTTCCGATTGATGGATAGCGAGATGTACACCTCGATGGATCGCGCCACACCTAGCATTGTGATCGATCGCGGAATGGCGCTCCACAAGATGATACGTCTGGTGACAATCACGATGGGAGGGGATGGATATCTCAATTTTATGGGTAATGAATTTGGCCATCCGGAGTGGATTGATTTCCCACGTGAGGGTAATGATTGGGGGTATCAACACGCTCGTCGCCAATGGTCATTGGAGAAGAATAACTTCCTGAGATACTCATGGTTAGGCAAGTTTGATCGAGCTATGATCTCGCTAGTGAAACGATATAAAGTGCTCACGGCTGGCTACCCATATCGTCTGCAGATGGATATGGATAATAAGACGATGGTCTATACAATTGGGAATTTGTTGTTTGTGGTCAATTGGCATACGACAGCCTCAATCCCCGATTACGAAACTGAGGTTCGAGTTGCGGCTAAATATGTTCCGATCCTCTCGACCGATGAGAAGATATATGGCGGTCTGGATCGTATCAATATGGAGGGTGAACACTTCTCCTTTGATCGTGATGGCAAACATTTCGTGAAGATATATAACACCTCACGCACCGCCACAGTATATAAGATTGTAAAGTGATGAAATTGACGATATTGGGTAGCGGAACATCGCAGGGAGTGCCAACAATAGGTTGTCAGTGCGAAGTCTGCCGCTCAACAGATCCTCGTGATAAGAGGTTGCGAAGCTCAGCAATGGTCGAGTGGGATGGAATGCGAATTGTGATCGATGCTGGGCCCGATTTCAGGTATCAGATGTTAAGGGCAGGGGCTCGCAGCATCGATGCATTGATGTTGACTCACAGCCACAAAGATCACACGGGGGGGATTGATGACACGCGAGCCTTCAACTTTGTCGATTATCCGAAGATTCACAGGGTGCAGCTCTACGCCACACCAAATGCTATGAAGACGGTTCGCAAAGATTATGACTATGCATTTGCAGAGAATAAATATATCGGAGCTCCGGAGATCGATGTTATAGAGTTTGAGCCGGGTGCGAGGATCAAGGTGAGTAATGAGGAGGGGACGAAGAGTGTCTATGTAGAGGCTATTCGAGGCTTTCACGCTGTGGGGTTTGAGATTACGGGGTATCGATTTGGGGATATCGCATACTTGACGGACTTTAAGAGTATCGAACCCTCGGAGATCGATCGACTCAGAGGGGTTAAGGTGTTGGTAGTAAATGCATTGAGATGGAAGGAGCACTATTCACACTTCAATGTTAACGAGGCGCTGGCACTCATACGTGAGGTTGCTCCAGAGAGGGCGTATCTGACCCACTCATCGCATGATATTGGGCTCTTTGCAGATATCAATCCGACACTCCCTGATGGGGTGGAGTTGGCGTATGATGGGCTGGAGATTGAAATATAAATAATTGATAATAAGAGGTATATGAAGAGAATGGATGGCAAATGTGTCGTTGTAACTGGCGCATCATCTGGAATTGGCGAGGCCTTGGCACGCGAATATGCAGCCCTTGGGGCAAATGTAGTGCTCGGAGCACGTCAAGAGGCGAGACTGCAAGAGGTCGTGGCGGATATCACAGCAAAAGGCGGTAAGGCGCTCTATGCGGTGGTTGATGTCGTGAAAGAGGAGGAGTGTAAGGCGTTGATTGATAAAGCGATAGAGAGTTATGGAGCGATCGATGTGTTGATCTGCAACGCAGGACTTTCGATGCGCGCACTTTTCGATGATGTTGATTTGGAGGTGCTACACCGTTTGATGGATGTAAACTTCTGGGGTACAGTGAATTGTGTGAAGTACGCCCTGCCTCACTTGCAGGCTACCAAAGGCTCAATTGTTGGAGTATCATCAGTTGCGGGATTACACGGTCTGCCGGGTCGCACGGGATATTCAGCATCTAAATATGCGATGACGGGATTTTTGGAGACCATCAGAATTGAGAATCTCAAAAAGGGGCTTCATGTGATGATTGCGTGCCCGGGATTCACCGCTTCGAACGTACGTTTCTCGGCGCTGACAGCAGATGGAAAGAGTCAAGGCGAGACTCCTCGTGAGGAGGATAAGATGATGAGCGCAGAGCAGGTGGCACAGATAATAATCAAGGGAGTGCAAAAACGCAAACGCCTATCACTCATGGAGTTCAATGGTCGTGCCACGCACTTCATCAAGAAACTATGCCCTGCATTTTTGGACAAGATGTTCTACAACGCAATGGCTAAAGAGCCAGACTCGCCTTTGAAATAATTAGCTCAGCGGCGAGCACGCCGCCCGCCGGAGGCAGTTTCAAATATAGCATTCGCTCTCTCTGATAAAAAGGCGATTTTCAAGAAAAATCGCCCAGAGAGCGCAAATAATTACTACTCCTCCTTCGCAGCCAACTTCTCAGCGGCAGCCTCGTGGTCGATGTCACAAGCGGCGCAGTTGCTATGACAGCCGTAGTCGTGGCAGTTGACATGATCTTGATCGATACGTGTCTCTTGAACGGCACACTTGATGCCCATAGCGCGCATATGTTTGTTAGTTGAGATCTCAGAATCGATAAAATGGCCCTTGATCATGAGGGTGATAGACATACCGATCATGAAAAAAGCGACAGCGCCGATCGAGATTAGAAGTACAAATAGCCAATTTTCCATAAATGGGAGAGGTGTAAAGTGAATAATATTGCTACTGATTTGGGTAGCTCGCTGCAAATTTATATATTTGTAACGAATAAGCAAAATAAAATCGATAAAATAGTATGCGCATAATAATCGCAGGTGCGGGTGAGACCGGGGGTCACCTCGCAAAGATGCTGAGTAAAACGGAGCATGATATCACGGTCATCGACCATGATCCAAAGTGTTTGGCAGAGGTATCATCGATGGCCGATGTCATCACGATCGAGGGCGACTGCACCGCGTTTGCCACGCTCAGGCGCGCTATGGTGCGCAAGAGCGACCTCTTCATTGCGGTACTAGCACGCGAGAATGATAATATCGTATCGGCGGTTTTGGCAAAACAGTTGGGCGCAAAGAAGGCTATTGCGAGGATCGACAACAACGAATATTTGGAGCCAAACAACAAGGAGATCTTCATCAACATGGGAATCGACTACCTCTTCTACCCCGAAAAGGCAGCAGCTGGAGAGGTGATCAACCTTCTGGGTCACACAGCGACATCGGAGTATGTTGATTTCTCGGGTGGGAGATTGGCACTTGTGGTATTTAAGTTAGAGCCAACCTCGGAGCTCATCGGGCGCGAATTGCAGGGATTCTCGGATGATGAGACCCCACTCAACTACCGTACAGTCGCGATCACGAGATCGGGTCAAACCATTATCCCTCAGAAGGATGAGAGCTTCATGGAGGGGGATGTGATCTATGTCATCACGCGAAAAGAGACGATGCAGGAGTTGATGCTATTCTCGGGAAAGAGCAATATACAGATCAAAAATATGATGGTCTTGGGAGGATCAAGAATCGGTGTGAGTGTCGCGAAAGAGATGCAGAATTCAACAAATGTGAAGCTGATCGATTATAATGCGGATAGAGCATATCGACTTGCGGAGGTGTTGGAAAAGACCCTCATTATCAATGTGGATGGACGAAATACAGAGGCGATGTTGGAGGAGGGGTTGGCCAATATGGATGCCTTTGTAGCGGTTACCGGACGCAGCGAGACCAATATCTTAGCGGCACTTCTAGCTAAGAGAATGGGGGTGAAGAAGGTAATCGCGGAGGTGGAGAACCTCAACTATATAACCCTTGCCGAGAGCATGGGAATTGATACGATCATCAATAAGAAGTTGGTTACGGCATCGAATATCTTCCGATTCACGATGTCGACCGATGTTCAGGCAATTAAGTGTCTTAATGGTAGCGAGGCCGAGGTGCTTGAGTTTATTGTCAAACCAAATTCGCCAGCGACAAAGAGCTCTGTGAAGGATCTGGATCTTCCGGATGATACGATCATCGGAGGAATTGTTCGAGGCGATAAGGTCTCGATTGCAACGGGTGCAAGCGTTATGCAGGCATACGATCGTGTTGTTGTATTCTCTATGCCGGCATCGGTTGGTAAGATCGGATATTACTTTAATTAACTATAAATCGGGCACTTATGTATATCGCAATCGCAGGAAATATCGGCAGTGGCAAAACCACGCTGACTGAGCTACTAGCCAAGCATTACAATACGAAGGGGTACTACGAAGAGCCCGACAATCCATATATCGGTGATTTCTACGAGGATATGAGCCGATGGTCGTTCAACCTACAGGCCTACTTCTTGGCCTCACGAATCGAACAGACCAAAAACATGGTGGCGGAGGGGATATCATCCAACAACCATATTATTCAGGATAGAACGATCTACGAAGATGCCTATATCTTCGCACGCAACCTATCGGATATGGGGCTGATGAGCTCGCGCGACCTAAAGACCTATATGAAGACCTTCGAGCTATTTTCGAGCTTCATACCCAAACCCGACCTATTGATCTATCTCAAGGCGAGCGTTGGAAAGCTCAAAGAGCAGATCCTTCACCGGGGGCGCGAATATGAGAGCAATATAGATGAGCAATATCTCCGCCTATTGGATCAACGCTACATGGAGTGGATTGGCGAATATGATGGCGAGATATACGAAATAGATGTCAATCAAGAGGATTTCGAGAATGACGAAGCGGCACTAGCGAAGATCTGTGCCCACATAGATAGATTGAACGAATTAAAGAACAGATAATGAGTATAGCAATTCCAGCGGCGTTCGCACAGAGAATGGAGAGTGAACTGGGTGGTGAAGTGGCACAGGAGCTACTAACGGCACTTGATGGGGACTCCCCAACATCGATCAGGGTGAATCCATATAAGATGGTGGAGCGACCAGAGGGGATGGAGAGTGTGTCTTGGAGCAGATATGGATTCTATCTGGAGGAGCGACCACAATTCACATATGATAGCGCTTTTCACGCTGGGGTCTATTATGTTCAAGAGGCTAGTTCTCAATTTGTTGGCCATATTTTATCCTCGGCGAGTGAGGATATGGAGGGGGCAAAAATATTGGATACTTGTGCCGCCCCGGGAGGTAAATCGACTCTATACTCCACTATTGTGGGACACGAGGGTTTGGTTGTGGCAAATGAGATCAATCGACAACGTGCGTCGGTTTTGGCTGATAACGCTCGAAAATGGGGACTTGGAAATATCGTGGTTGTAAATGGTGATGTTGATCATCTCTCAAAATTCGAATCTTACTATGATGTTGTAGCGATCGACGCACCATGCTCGGGAGAGGGGATGTTTCGAAAGATGGAGGCGGCACGAGAGGAGTGGAATGAGGGGTCACCGAAGATGTGTGCGGAAAGACAGAGTGAGATTCTGCGCAGCGCATGGAGAGCACTCAAACCGGGAGGAATAATAATATATAGCACCTGCACATTCAACCGCACGGAGAACGAAGAGGTCATTGAGGCGTTCGAAGAGTGGTCGGAGGGTGAGGTTGCAAGGTTTGATAATGTTGAGGTCGTTCCAAATTGGGGCATCACGTGTGGGGAGGTTGGAGCGTTCCAGACCTTTCGATTTATGCCTCACAAGACAAAGGGAGAGGGATTCTTCGCTGCTGTTGCTCGCAAGAGTTTCGATGCAGCTGGCAGAATCCGCTTCCCAAAGGGACGAAAGACGATCTTCTCGCCACTGTCACGAATTGACCTTGCGGAGTGTGCGAAGTGGGTTGAGCAACCTGAGATGATGAGTTTTTATATAGTGGGCGATACCATATATGGCTACTATATTGCGCAGGTAGATGCTGTAAAGAGGCTCGCGGAGTCGCTGCACGTGATCTATTCGGGAGTGGCGATTGGTCAGATCTTCAAGGGTAAGATGAGCCCCGATGGAGCGTTGGCACTCTTTACGGGGATGAATAGGGAGTGTGTAAATGTTGCGACGTTGGACGATGAGGATATATTGACCTACTTAAGAAAAAACGATGTAGGAGCTGGCAATTTCGAGGAGGGGTTGAACCTCGTAACAGATAGAGGTGGATATGCCGTAGGCTTTGTGAAACGGATAGGAAATAGAGTTAACAACCGATATATCAATTCATTGAGGATTTTAAAATAGCATAGTATGGAGTCAAAAAAAATATATTATTCTATGGGTGAGCTAGTCGAGATGTTCGATGTGAACGCCTCGTTGATTCGCCATTGGGAGAGTCAGTTCGACATAATCAAGCCCACTCGCAACAAGAAGGGAAATAGGTTATTCACGGCGCAAGATGTCGAGAATTTTAAACTCATATATCACCTTGTAAAAGAGCGTGGTATGACCCTCGATGGAGCTAAGAAAGCGTTGAAAAAGGGGAGTATTGTAAAGGGCTCTTCATTGGAGCGCGATGTATTGATTATGGAGCGTCTACAAAATCTACGTTCGTTGCTGGTTGAGATCCGAGAGCTGCTCAAAGATGGCGAAGAGCCTATTGCCGGGATGCCGGTCGATCAGAAGAGCCGTATGGATGAAGATCGCGAACCCGATGCGCAATCCAAAGAGCTATTTGCATTTTACGAACAACGACTATTTTAAAAGAGAAAAAATCACCCAGAGAGCGCAAAAAATAAAGCAATGCAAGTAAAAGATATAACAAAACTTATAGAGGAGTTCGCACCACTAAAACTCCAAGCAAGCTACGATAACGCAGGCTTAATCGTGGGTCGCGAAGATCGTGAGGTGCAGAGCGCACTTTTGGCGGTGGATCTCACCGAGGAGGTTATTGCAGAGGCGTTGGAGATGGGGATTGATATGATTATTACCCACCATCCGATAATATTTTCGCCACTAAAACGTTTCAATTCAAGAGATTATGTAGAGCGCTGTGTGGAACAAGCCATCAAACATGACCTTGTGATATATGCAGCACACACCAACCTCGATAGCGCCGAAGGTGGTATGAGTTGGCGACTTGGCGAGATGATTGGCGTTGAGAATATGAGGGTGTTGGAGATGACTGATGCCGATCTTAATGGTGGATTTGGTATTGTGGGTGAGCTTCGTGAGCAGGTTGTGACATATGAGTATATCGACAAGGTGGCGAAGATACTTGAGCTCAAAGCACTCCGACATAGCGACATCACAAAGGAGAGTGTGCAGAGAGTGGCAATCTGCACAGGGTCGGGAGGATCGATGATCGAGCTCGCTGTGGAGGCCGAGGCAGATCTTTATATCACTGCTGATCTGAGATATAACGACTTCTTTACGGCTCAAAATCGCGTAATGACCCTCGATATTGGCCATTATGAGAGCGAATATTGCGCAATTGAGATAATATTTGATATTTTATCAAAAAAAATGATTAACTTTGCCCTCCACAAGAGTCTGCGCGGTCGCAATCCGGTCAATTATCGTAGCTATATCGAGAGCAGATCAACCAAATAATAGAGGACAAAAAACGATTATACTATGGCACAAAAAAAGGTAGTTGATACAGACTATTCAATGCAAGAGAAGATCATGGCACTTTATGAGTTGCAGAAGATCGACTCACAGATCGACGAGATCAACAAAATCAAAGGTGAGCTTCCGCTCGAAGTAAAAGATCTTGAGGATGGACTTGAGGGTCTAAATACTCGTATCGCAAACATCAACGCTGAGATCGAGGAGTTTGACACATTGACTAAACAGCGCGGACGCGAGATCGACCAATCTCGTATCCAGATTGCAAACTACAAAGAGCAGCACAATAACGTTCGCAATAACCGCGAGTGGGATGCTATCAACAAAGAGATTGAGTATCAGGAGTTGGAGATCGAGCTAGCTGAGAAACGCCTTAAGGAGTATGCCGTAGGAATCAACGAGAAGCGTGCCCTTCTTACAAAGGCTCAAGAGGCTTTGAGTGAGCATGAAATCGAGCTTAACGCTAAGCGTTTGGAGTTGGAGAATATCGAGCAGGAGACTGCTGGTCAGGTAGATACCTTGACTGCTAAGGGTGAGGTTGCTAAAATCCGTATCGATGAGCGCCTACTTGCAGCATATAACCGTATCCGCTCAAATGTACGCAATGGCTTGGCTGTAGTGACTATCAAGCGTGATGCTTGTGGAGGTTGCTTCAACCGTATCCCACCTCAGCGTCAGGTCGAGATCCGTCATGGTAAGAAGATCATCGTATGTGAGTATTGCGGTCGTGTATTGGTTAATGACCCTACTGCAGAGGAGTAGATCAAATCTAAGAGATAGAATAGATAAAAAGGGGATGACTAATAAGTCCCCTCAATACAGAGAGTGGCTAACAAGGATGAGTTTTGGGGCTTCGTGAAGGCTCTCAAACCGCAGCGTACTTAGGTACGTGAGGATTTGAGAGTCGAGGGAAGTGCCGAAAATCGCCTTTTTAGTCACTCTCTTTTTTATCGTTGATACTCTGTGAAGGCCGGGATTTTATCTAGTATCGAACCTTTCGAACGCATATGCCGGTAGAGATGGCATCGCTCACACGCGAGCTCTTTGCAATATACGGTGTAGAGTTGAATCAGCGCTTGTGTCTCGTAGGATACTGTAGGGGTCAAACCATATGACCTCCATTTTGTGATATATCGATTTGACTCCGCCGGCAATATCTCGTTGAGGTTGCTAGCTACAGATGTCATATTGTCATCCGAGGTGTAGTAGCCATAGGCATACAACATAGGGACGACAAAGTTAATACCTATCAAATCGCACTTCTCAACCCCGATGCGCCTCACGCGGCTCTCGCCAAAATATTTGCTCCACTCCGATGTCGCCTCCACATTGAATAGGTTGAAGATGTCGTTACGGCTCTTGCAGCTGATCAATTTGTTGAAGAAGATATCGTTGTCGTAGAGTAGCCGCGCGATCTGAACCAGACGAAGTATCGGCTCTTTGGCAGGTGTCATACGGCGACGCGACCAATTCTCTTTTGGGAGTGGTGTGATCTGATATTTATGCGCCATATACTCCACATCTTTGCGAAGTTGATTTGTGAAATTATCACGCGGTAGGGTATCGATGAGCCCTGCAGCTGCGATGAGTAGTGCCTCCAAATTGCGAAGAGAGCTTCTCTCACGAAGGATAGTGTTGAAGCCAATGCGCAGACCTATCTCCATGTAGTTTACGCGGTTAGCCTCATCGCTCAAATATCTGAGTAGGCGAATCAGAGCCACTTGATTCCAATCTTGATTGGTGTAGTGGTAGAGTTCGCGGATCTCTAAATATTTACGCTCCAACCTCTCGGTCTCCAACTCCTGATATATCTGTTGCCTGCGAAGCGGGTCTAGGTTATAGAGATATATGCCACATCGGCACTCCTTTGCCCCCGACTTGAGTAGATCCAATAGCTCCTCTGAACTCTCCGTATCTGTATTGATGCTCATATTTTTCGTCACTAAAGAAGTCCTAAATCCAGAAGTGTCTCCTCCGACATCATCGAACGATCCCAAGGTGGGTCGAATGTAAGTATAACATTCACCTCCTCGACATTTTTCACCTTGCCAACCTGTTTGGTGACATCCTCCACCAAGATATCTGCCATTGGGCAGTTGGGTGCTGTGAGTGTCATACGAATAGTTACCTCGCCCGATGGCTCGAAATCGACATCGTAGATTAGTCCTAAATCGTATATGTTAACTGGTATCTCGGGGTCATATATTGTTTTGAGTGTCAAGACGATATCTGCCTCGACTGCCGCTATATCTGCTGGTGTCATCCTAAATTTCTTTTGTTTATTGTGCCATCTGAGCGGCGAAGGCCACTGCGTATAATCTCATCTGCTTAACCATCGAAAGCAGGCCATTGCTGCGTGTGGGAGAGAGGTTTTCGCTCAATCCTATTGCATTTATAAAGTATAGATCTGTCTCGATCACCTCCTGCGGAGTGCGATCGTTGAGTACCCCCACAAGTAGCGAGATGATACCCTTTGTGATGATTGCATCGCTATCTGCTTGGTAGAATATCTTGCCATCGCGAAGTTCTGCATCGATCCATACTCGTGATTGACACCCCTCGATTAGGTGCTCTGGAGTGCGGTGCTCTTCGCTGATCTGTGGCAGATCCGAACTCAACTCGATTAAGTAGTTGTATTTGTCGAGCCACTCCTCAAAGAGCTCAAACTCCTCGATTATCTGCTCTTGTCTTGCATCTTTTCCCATTCTCTTTTTCTCTTCGTTTATCTCACTTTTGGGGAGCTTTTTCTCCCCCAATTTTAGTTATTTGTTAACTCCTCAATTATCGAGCCCTCGGTTGCTGCCGGTGGTGTGATCCCAACAATATTGGCGATTGTAGGTGCTACAGAGCTGATATCTACCTGTCGCGTAACCCTCATAAAAGGGACTCCTGCGCCCCAGATAAAGAGCGGAACATGGGTGTCATAGCGATACATCGATCCGGGTAGTGAGCGGATGTTCTCCTGCTGCTCGATCCACTCTGGCATGAGGTTGATCACCACATCGCCCGATCTTCGGGGGTAGAATCCATTCTGCATCTTCTCGCCATATCCACTTCCGAAGTAGCTGCTGCGCATAGCCGAAGCTGTTAGTGCATGGCTCACCCCACGAAATTGTAGCGCGAAGGATGCCACCTCGTTTTGGATCTCCTCGAGATTTAGCTTTTGTTGATATATGAGGTTGTGATTGAGGTAGATAGATCTATTCTCACACCCCAATACCCAACGTCCTGAACCATATTTTGAACCAATAAAGGTGTTGAGGATGACAGCAAATTGATCTTTGTTAAAGACCTTTTTGTCGCTGCTACTCAAATCCACCATATCGAACGATGGGCTGGTACCATGATCTGCCGTTAGCACAAATATCACATCTCGATTCTCCGCCCAACTACGAACATTATCGATAAATGTTGCGAGGGAGCGATCTAGGTGGTAGTACATATCCTCCGCCTCAATCGACTCTGGCCCATAGCGCGATATGATATTTCGTGATGGATCGAGATATACGTTGAGCAGATCTGTCGCTTGGCTATTATTTCCCATATTGAGGGTTTGAACCGCGAGCCACGCCATCTCTAGGATCATCTCGTTTCCAACAGGTGAGTATGCGATGCTCTCGTAGCGTTCGAAGTTTCGCCATTCAGCTCGCTGCTCCTCTGTGAGAGGTGTCGACATATCCACCGCACCTTTTTTGTTTAGGAGTCCAAATTCGCGTGTGTTGAAATATCCGCCACCCGGTATTGTAGCCTCCCATTTTTTGATCTTCTTCGGGGCATTTTTATTATGCTCCTTGACCCACTCCGGGATCTCGGCTGCATAGGCCGTAGATGTTGACCATTGGCATGAGTAGGGGTCGAACCATAGCGCTACACCTCCGCGACCATTAAAGACAACAGCCGATGTGGCATCGAGCGCAATCGTTGCACTCTGTGCGCCACTCATCTCGCTGCGAAAAGTCTCGGCAAGCGTGGGTGCTATTAGGTGGTGTGGGGAGTGTCCCCCCTCGGTTATATCATACTCCAGATCTCGGTGTTTTGGATCTTGGCATAGCTCCACTCGCTCAGATGTTGTGTAGTCGTACCACGCATACCCCGTCACTCCATGTGTCGCTGGGAGTGCACCAGTTGCTATTGTCGCCAGAGAGGTTGGGGTCGAGCCACCTTGATAGTTGTATCCGGCCGCGGTGAATCGGCTTCCTTCGTTGTAGGCTCTGTTGAATCCTGCCGCTGTGAAGTTGTCCGAATAGCGATCGAGATCTATTGCGCGCATAGATCCAACAACGATATTTACCACGAGTCGAGGTGGTGTGCCGAGGCTCTGTGCAGCGGTATTGAGCAGTGTCGATACCGCTATGAGAGTTAGTATGAATCTATAAAATCTATGCATTATAATATGTTTAGCTGCAAATTTACAAATTTATTTTTAATTGCTCGCTAAAATATTGATTTTCCTTGCTTAACTCCACCTCCTCTAGCTCGTTTATCGCCTTGAGTTGAGCCATGCAGAGCGATTTATGCGCCTCGCTCGATGGGTTTGTTGGGCGATGTTCGCTCGCCTTTATAATCTTCATCACTCGTGGCATGAGCTCTTTGGCGTGTGCGGAGAGTGCCGCGCCGCAGAATAGATCCCAGATATATTCTACAGCCACCTGCGATGGGTGAACCATATCTTCGCTATAGAAGCGATAATCTCGTAGATCATCGATAAGTATCTCATATGCCGGAAAATAGTGGAGACTCTCAAACTTTTGCTCCAAAAGATCGATCGCCAGACGGAGTGTCGCCTTGCTGAGTGAATTTTCGCTCAACCCATCGGCAATGTGTCGAATTGGGCTCACCGTCATAATTATCTCCTTACCCCCTAGATGCTCATCTATCACCGCGCTTAACCTCTTAACTATCTGCTCCACTGTGAGTTTCGTGCGGAGAAAGTTACGTGCCGGCAGCTTGTGGCAATTTGCAACTAGCTCTTTGCTCTCGACAAGTTCGTAGATCCACGATGTGCCGAGTGTTATCACCACCCAATCAGAATTTGTGATCTTTTCGTGCCCCTCCTCGATAGCGCGGTTTATATTTTGAAGTGTCTGCTCTTTGGTTGCAGCCGAGAGTGACGAGTGAAAATCGAAGTGATACCACCCAAAATCATTTTGGTGGAGTTCATCCGCTGTGATGAGCCTACGTTGCGCCAATCTCTCGATGGTGGCACACACCGACATCGGGTTAAATAGTGTCCCCGTCGGATTCACCGTTGCGCGAAATTTCGACCGCTCCATCATCGCTCCGATTCGTTGTGCGAAGCATGATCCGATTGTGAAGATTCGGCTCGTGTAATCGATCTTGTTGCTAAATGGGGTAATCTCTATTTCGGTGCGTAGTCTCATGGTTGCAAAATTAGTGAAAATTTTATAACTTTGTTCTATGATCATACGCGCTAATTGTAAAATAAATATAGGGTTGGATATCATCGCACGTCGCGAAGATGGATTTCATGACCTCGAAACTGTGATGATGCCCGTTGTGGGGCTCTATGATGAGCTCTCGATTGATGCTGCCCCAGAGACCACTTTTCGCGGTGTCGGGATGGAGGTTGACTGCGCGGCGGAGGATAACCTCTGTGTGCGAGCGGCTCGATTGATGCAGAGTCGCTATGGTGTTGGGGGAGTCTCGATCACCCTCGACAAACGTATCCCATTTGGCGCTGGCCTTGGGGGTGGATCTTCAGATGCTACCGCTGTGTTGATCGCTATGAACCAGCTCTTTGGGTTGTCGATTCCGGAGTCAGAACTGATCGGTTTGGCCGCTGAGTTGGGGAGTGATACCGCTTTTTTTGTTCGTAACACGCCACAATATTGCACCGGACGTGGTGAGAAAATGGAGCAGTTTGATTTGGATCTCTCGGGTCGATGGCTCGTTTTGATTAAACCCGACGGGGTGAATGTCTCGACTCGTGAGGCGTATAGTGGTGTGCGCCCATCTGTGCCACAACGATCTCTACGTGAACTGCTTACACTCCCCATAGAGAGCTGGCAGGGTAGTGTAAAGAATGATTTTGAGCCTCATATATTCCGAGCTTACCCCTCTTTGGAACAGATCAAAAACGACCTACTAGCAGTGGGTGCTCTCTATGCTGCGATGTCGGGGAGTGGATCGACAATATTTGGGATCTTTGATAGCGACCCCAATAAAAAAAGTGAGCAGCTAAATAGCTACTCACCCTATATCTTCGAATTATAATCCAGATGTGATCTTCTCAACGCGCGCCAGATGTCGCCCACCCTCAAAAGGTGTTGTCAGCCATATGTTCACCATCGATAGCGCCTCGTCCAAAGTGATGAAGCGAGCTGGTAGAACCAACACATTGGAGTCATTATGTTCGCGCGCAAGCTTTGCGATATCGTCATTCCAGCAGAGTGTGGCACGGATAGCTGTGTGCTTGTTGAGTGTAAGATTCATACCCTGACCCGATCCGCAAAGTGCTACTCCACGCTCCACCTCGCCACTCTCGATGCCGCGAGCCAATGCGTGTGCATAGTCCGGATAGTCGATGCTCTCCTCGCTCATGCAGCCGTAATCAACCACCTCAAAACCTTTAGCTCCAAGTAACCCAACTAAAAACTCTTTTGCCTCATAGCCGGCGTGATCTGCCGCTATGCCTATTGTATTCTTCATAAAAAAAGATCAATTTATACTCTGTCGAGACTTATCGACATGCAAAGGTACATTTTTTTTGCTTTCTCGCTAGTTAAATCGTTAAAAAAAACTATTTTCGCGCTGTGAAGATAATTTTTATCATAATTGGAGTGCTCTCACTCATCTTAGGAACTTTGGGAATTTTCATCCCTCTGCTCCCTACAACCCCATTTTTGCTGCTATCGGCGGCACTCTTTGTTCGCTCCTCGCCTAGGCTATACAGCTGGTTGATCAAGAACCCTGTGTTGGGGAAGTACATTAGAAACTATCGCGAGAATCGATCTGTGCCTATGCGTGTCAAGGTCACCTCCCTAGTGATGCTCTGGGCATCGCTGCTCTACTGTATATTGGCGGTTGTTGCGGATCGTATCTATATTCAAGGGTTGCTCCTAACGATTGCCATCCTTGTATCGTGGCACATAATATCGTTAGGAACAACCCCTCGAAAATAACTATTTAGCGGCGCGTTTGCGATCGTGCTCGTTGAGCAGGATCTTGCGCAGGCGCATAGAGTTTGGTGTAACCTCCACATACTCATCCTCTTGGATATACTCCAGTGCCTCCTCCAACGTGAACAATCTTGGTGGTGCAATCGCCACCTTATCATCATTTCCCGAAGCGCGCATATTTGTAAGCTGCTTAGCCTTTGTCACATTCACCGTGATATCGTTCGAACGTGTGTGCTCGCCGATCACCTGACCTGCATAGACCTCCTCCATCGGAACAATAAAGAAGCGACCGCGATCCTGCAACTTATCGATTGAATAGGCAAACGCTGTTCCCAACTCACCCGAGATGATCGAACCATTGCTACGCATCTCGATATCACCAACCCAAGGCTCGAAGCCCAACAAGCGGTGTGTCATGATAGCCTCTCCGGCTGTAGCAGTCAACATATTAGAACGAAGTCCGATGATACCGCGTGATGGAATCGAGAACTCCAAACGTGTACGATCATCCACAGTAACCATATTTGTCATTGTGCCCTTACGACGAGTCACCAAGTCTATAACTGTACCTGAACACTCCTCTGGGCAATCTACCGTCAACTCCTCAATCGGCTCACACTTCTTGCCATCGATCTCCTTGATGATAACCTTTGGCTGTCCAACCTGCAACTCATAACCCTCACGACGCATAGTCTCGATAAGCACCGACAAGTGAAGCACTCCACGTCCAAAGACTAGGAAGCTATCTGCCGTTAGACCCTCCTCAACACGAAGTGCCAAGTTCTTCTCCAACTCCTTATCCAGACGATCCTTGATGTGGCGCGAAGTGACATACTTTCCATCCTTACCGAAGAATGGTGAGTTATTGATTGTAAAGGTCATCGACATTGTAGGCTCATCGATCGAGATTGTTGGAAGTGGCTCCGGATTCTCGTAATCACAAATTGTATCTCCAATATCAAACCCTTCGATTCCCACAACGGCGCAGATCTCGCCACATGGGACTACATCCACCTTCTTCTTTCCAAGACCATCGAAGATCATAAGCTCCTTGATACGAGTCTTGACCATCTTCTCACCATCGCGCTTTGCGAGTGTCACCATCTGACCAGCCTTCAACTCGCCACGTGTCACCTTTCCAATCGCGATACGTCCGATATATGCCGAGTACTCCAACGAGGTTACCAACATCTGTGGTGTGCCCTCAACTACCTCAGCCTCAGGGATCTCATCGATGATTGTGTCAAGCAACGGGATGATCGAATCGGTCGGAGTCTCCCAACCCTCAGTTGACATCCAACCCTGCTTCGCAGAGCCATATACAGTCTTATACTCCAACTGCTCGTTGGTAGCCTCCAATGCGAACATCAGATCAAAGACCTGCTCATTCACCACCTCTGGGCGGCAGTTCGGCTTATCCACCTTGTTGATCACCACGATTGGCTTCTTACCCAACGACAGCGCCTTCTGAAGCACGAATCGAGTTTGGGGCATAGTACCCTCGAAGGCATCCACCAACAACAATACACCATCGCACATATTGAGCACTCGCTCAACCTCGCCACCGAAGTCGGCGTGACCCGGGGTGTCGATAATATTGATCTTGTAATCTTTATAGTGAACCGATACGTTCTTCGATAGGATTGTGATTCCTCGCTCACGTTCCAAGTCGTTGTTGTCTAGAATTAGGTCACCTTGACCTTGTGTAGAACCTTCGCGGAGGATATTTCCTGCCAGAATCATCTTGTCGACCAGTGTGGTCTTGCCGTGATCGACATGGGCGATAATGGCAATGTTGCGTAATTTTTGCATCTGTAATTGATAAATTTGGGACAAAGGTAGTCATTTTGCATGGAAAAATAACTATCTTTACACCATAAAATTAACCATAACAAGATTATAACAAATTTTCCCATGAGCTCATACTCTATAAAGATAAAAGATAGTAGCGACGTATGTGTCGTAGATGGTCTGTCA
Organism: Rikenellaceae bacterium; assembly: GCA_047174605.1. Classification (GTDB taxonomy): domain Bacteria; phylum Bacteroidota; class Bacteroidia; order Bacteroidales; family Rikenellaceae; genus Alistipes. Next base: position 24,830 of record JBCQTX010000004.1, read on the forward strand.
ATACTCTCACAGTTACTCCCAAATGGGCGCGTTATCGTCATCACGGATCATAATCTGGAGCGATTGTACCCCTCTGTTTTGGAGCCATTCGAGAGGATTGTGATTGGTGAGGGTGAGACTATCAAGACCCTTCAAACTGTCGAGATGATATATACTCGCCTGATCGAGATGGGGGCAGATCGCAAGACTTTCTTGTTGGGTTTTGGTGGCGGAATAGTTACCGATATCACAGGATTTGTGGCAGCCACCTATATGCGAGGGGTCGAGTTCGGATTTGTATCGACAACTCTGTTGAGTCAGGTCGACGCAGGAGTTGGCGGAAAGAATGGTGTGAATCTGGGTGGTTACAAAAATATGGTCGGCACATTCAACCAACCGCGATTTGTAATCTGTGATGTGGAGCTGCTTGAGACCTTGTCGGATCGTGAGGTTCGTGCCGGAGTGGCCGAGATCACCAAATCTGCCATCATTGCCGATCCCGATCTATTCGATATGTTGGAGGGGTTGTCGTTCGAGGAGCTACGCTCCAACAGAGATCTTTTGTGTCGCGCGATCATCGCATCGGTCAATGTCAAGGCGGCTATCGTGGAGCGTGACGAGAGGGAGTCGGGCGAGCGAAGAAAGCTAAATCTGGGACACACCTTTGCCCACGCCATCGAGAAGCTATCCAACAAGATGATTCATGGCGAGGCGGTTGCTGTGGGGACGATGATCGCTACTAAGATCTCTCAAAATTTGGGGCTGATCTCAGATGTTGATGCAGAACGTATTATCGGTACACACATGAAACTAGGTTTTGACCTCACACCGCCACTTCCAGTAGAGGAGCTCTTTGGGGCGATCAGCAAGGACAAAAAGGCTGAGGAGGGCTATATATATATGGTATTGCCCCTCTCAATTGGCGATTGCGAGGTTCGAAAGATGACCTTTGCGGAGGTTGCGGAGGCTATTGCTTAGTAGCGATAATCTGATAGTGGTGGGGTAGTGGTTGCGCTACCTCATAACACTCATCTTGTAGGTTTAGGATCTCTTGATAGGCTCTATCGCGATCGTGACGACTCTCGATGTAGTATTCGTATCGACTCTTAAAGAAGCTATTTTGCTCCGTTTTGACCAACTCCTCTAGGTGGTTGATCGTCTTGTCGGGGCTATATAGACCCTCGAATCCACGAAGTAGGATGTGCTCCACGTGGGCTAGGTTTCTAAATCGGCTTGTTGTGGCTCTCAGCTGCTCACATAGCTCTGCCACTCGTGCAGATTGTTGATATTGAGGGGTTTGTGGGTTTGTGGAGAGGTTTATGCCGAGAGCCAATTCCTCGCTGCTGTACTCTCCAACCTCTTGATTATCTATCTTTAGAGTGTACCTACCCTCTTTGAGCCCCGTGATCTGGATTGTTTCGCTATTTAGCACCTCCTGAAAGTCGATAAATTTGTTCGCCTCCACGATCTTTTTATCTTGAGTGAAGGGGAGCGAGTAGCTGAGTAGGTCAAACGTTACGCCATGATCCGAGAGCTCCAAATTTGACAACTCGGAGTTTTCTGCAAAATTTACACCGCTAGAAAGATCGATCGAGAGGGCCGAGACAACCCCATGCTCACCCAAATCCTCCAAGAATTTGGTAGCCATGATAAATCCGCCAAAGCTAAATGGGTGAATACGATCCCCGCCCGAGAATGAGGCCTTTGGATCTATCTCTTGTAGCTTCTTATTTATATCGTTCGTGGCGCTCCACATATCGACAACATGCGCTCCATATTTGGGTGCTTCACCCTTGATATACTCGCCATAGGCGTAGAGTCCATCATTTACGCCATACTCGTTTGGCCGATCCAGAGTCGATGTCTGGTCGTAGATCGAAGGGGTAAAGAGAATTAGTTCGCGGCTATTCTCCTCAAGGATTTGGTTCACTTGGGTGAGATTATCTTTGTATATCTCAAATGTTTGTGCCACTTCGCGACGAAGTGTTGTGTCAGCTTTGTTCGGGTCGGAGTATAGATCTCGGTTGATGTCGTTCATCCCGATCATGAGCGTCACGACATCGGGATCACTGCTCAATATTTCGTTATTCATGCGTAGGAGCAGACCGTCGGCCGTGTCGCTTGATATCCCTAAGTTCTTGAAATACAATCTCATGTCGGGGTATCTTGTTATGTAGTACTGCATGACATACTGAATGTAGTGGCCACCATGTGTGATGCTATTTCCCACGAAACAGACGTTGTCTCCACTCTCGAATATGGGGTGTTTCTCTCGCTCTGTGCTGTGTGCAAATAAGAAGGTTAGTAGGGATAGGGTTAGGGTTATGATCTTTTTATTCATAGTTTATTGGTTTGCGTCCCTCAAAGTTAACAAATAAATGAGATAAATTGCTCGTTTCGATAATATTAGTTAATTTTGTGCTCTTAAATAACGTGAGTTCGAAAAAAATTTCGAACTCGTCCACTGAGTAGCGTTAGCGACCAAGTCCCCGCCCAGAGGGAGGGGATTTAGGGGTGGGATAAGATATAAAAAGAGCTTTTTAAGCTCTTAGCGTGAGTTTGAAGATGGATAAAACTTACAAAAATTGAGATAAATAATAAATAAAAAGTGAGTTTTTCTATTTTCGAACTCACGTTAAACATTTGTCATGAAGATAATATTCGCAACAAATAATCAGCATAAACTCGATGAGGTGCAAAAGATGCTACCCATAACGATCGATATTGTTACACTGCGAGAGTGTGGAATAACGGAGGATATCCCCGAAACAGCTGAGACACTAGAGGGAAATGCACTTCAAAAGGCGCGCTACCTTTTTGAGCGAACAGGGTCGAACTGCTTTGCCGATGATACGGGTTTGGAGGTTGAGGCGCTTGGTGGAGCTCCGGGAGTTCGATCGGCCAGATATGCGACTGATGGACATGATTTTAATGCAAATAATCTGCTGTTGCTCAAGAACTTGGAGGGTGTGGAGAATCGAAAGGCTCAATTTCGCACCGTTATCGCACTTATCTTGGAGGGTACGGAGTATCTATTTGAGGGGGTTGTAAAGGGCAAGATCACAGAGTCTCACTCTGGTAGTGAGGGGTTTGGCTACGATCCTCTCTTTATTGCCGATGGCGAGGATCGTACCTTTGCCCAGATGACAATTGAGGAGAAGGGGGCAATATCACACCGAGGTCGTGCCGTTAAGAAGTTGGTTGAGTTTTTGCGCGAGCAGAAGATATAATATAGAAGAGATGAGTAACTACAAAAAAGAGGAGCGCTACGATCTAGAGAAGATCGAGCAGATGAAATATCACTATACCGAAATCCTTCGCTTGCTAGGTGAAGATGTTGAGCGTGAGGGACTTGTTAAGACCCCGGAGCGTATCGCAAAGGCGATGTCGTTCCTCACAAAGGGGTATGGGGAAGATCCGCTACAGATAATCCGTTCAGCGATGTTCAAGGAGGAGTATCGCCAAATGGTACTTGTCAAAGATATCGAGTTATATTCGCTCTGTGAGCACCATATTCTACCATTCATGGGTAAGGCTCACGTGGCCTATATCCCTAATGGACACATCACCGGATTATCGAAAATCGCACGTGTTGTAGAGTGTTTCGCACGTCGCCTGCAGGTTCAAGAGCGATTGACTGTTTCGATTCGTGACTGTATTCAAGAGGCGTTGAATCCTCTGGGAGTGGCGGTTGTGATCGAGGCGAGCCACACCTGTATGCAGATGCGCGGAGTGGAGAAGCAGGGTTCGGCAACTACTACATCGGCCTTTACCGGTGTATTCCTCTCTGATCTGCGTACTCGCGAGGAGTTTATGACACTTATCTCGAACAGATATCGTTAGCACTCGAGCACCGTAAGTTCCCCCGTAATAGAGTCAATTATCATCCCCTTTACCTCGATATCGTGAGGTATGAGGGGATGTTCGTTTATGAGCTTCACATCGCTCATTACCGCCTCCTCCGATGAGTCGAAACCCTCTAGCCAGTGGCTGTAGTCGATCCCCTCATCACGAATTGCATCGATGGTCGTCTGGTCGATTCCGCGTTTGTGCATCTTGTCGAGCAGTGAGTCCACATCGAGATGTTTCACTCCGCAATCTGTGTGACCAACGATCCAAATCGTGTCGACCCCCAACGAGTAGATAGCGACAATCAAGCTACGCATAACACTACCATAGGGGTGCGAAATGATGCCTCCTGCATTCTTGATGATCTTGACATCTCCATTTTTGAGCCCCATAGATGCTGGCAGCAACTCAATCAAACGTGTATCCATGCAGGTGACAATCGCCAACCTCTTCATCGGATATTTGTTTGTTGTGTTGTATGATTTGTAGCTCTCGCTCTCGACAAACTCTTTGTTGAATTCCAGTATATCCTTTAACATAATTATAAATTAATTGCACCAATATAATTGCACCAGCGGAGGTGCAATCTCCGCCCGCCGGAGGCAGTTCCAGAAAAGTTCTAAAAAAAGAGGCTGTCCAAAGTTGGGCAGCCTCTGTTGTGGAAGTTGTATAAAAAGAGCAGTTTTTGGGCTTCGTGAAGGGTCTGAAAGCGGAGCGTACTTAGGTACGTGAGCATTTCAGAGACAAGGGAAGTGCAAAAAAATGACTTTTTAGACAGCTTCAAATCAACTACTTAGCAAATTTAGACCCATCATACGCCCACTTGACATATATCGCGCCCCAAGTATAACCTCCTCCAAATGATGCAAGGATCAAATTATCTCCCACCTTGAGCTTGCTCTCATAATCATGTAGACACAACGGAATAGTTGCCGCTGTGGTGTTACCACACGTGTCAATATTGATCATGCACTTCTCCGCCTCAATTCCCATACGACGCGCTGTAGCATCGATGATACGCAAATTCGCCTGATGTGGAACAAGGTATGTGATATCCTCCGACTTCAAATTATTGCGATCCATAACCGAAACAGCTACATCTGCCATATTCGAAACAGCCGCCTTGAATACCGCCTGACCATCCTGAGTGATAGTGTGCCAATTGTTGCGCAACGTCTCCTCTGATGCAGGGTAGCGAGATCCTCCCGCCTTCATATATAGGTGTTGTGCTCCTGATCCATCTGAGTGAAGCTCGTGGTCTATTACTCCAAATCCCTCCTCAGATGCCTCAAGTAGAACTGCCGCTGCACCATCGCCAAAGATTGGGCAGGTGTTGCGATCCGTATAATCCACAATAGAGGACATCTTATCTGCTCCTACAACGATCACCTTCTTCGCCGAACCAGTCTCGATGAACTTTGTCGCTGTAGCCAACGCAAACAAGAAACCAGAACATGCAGCTGAAATATCATATGCAAAGGCGTTTTTACAACCTGCTTGATCCGCGATCAAGTTTGCTGTCGAAGGGAACAACATATCAGGGGTAATTGTTGCACAGATCACCAAACCTACCTCCATCGGGTCAATGCCACTCTTCTCGATAAGCTCCTTCACCGCAAGAGCTCCCATATAAGATGTTCCAAGTGCCTCACCCTTCAAAATATGGCGAGTCTTAATTCCAATACGTGACATGATCCACTCATCCGAAGTGTCGACCATTGTGCTTAGCTCCTCGTTTGTGAGTAGATACTCTGGTAGGTAGTGTCCTATACCAGTTATTGCTGCTGTAATTTTCCCCATTATTTTACTATTTAGATAGTGCTTCTTGCACTCTTTTTACGAAATCTGCACGTACACAGCGCTCAGTAGTGAGTACCATGCTTGATATTGCTAGTGGTGATGAGCTGCCGTGACCAATCACCACCGGAGCCTTGATTCCAAGAACTGGAGTGCCTCCGATATTCTCGTAGTTCATAGCCTCCCAAAATGGGTGCTCGCCACCGATTATAGCCTTGTTGACGCGGTACAACCCCTCAGCCATCTTCAAAACTGTGTTGCCCACGAAGCCATCGCATACGATGACATCCGCAATCTTCGATGTGAAGATATATGAGCTCTCGACATTACCGACGAAATTGAACTCCTCGCTCCCCTTCATCAAATCATATGTCGCCTTGCTCTGCGCATTTCCTTTGGCCTCCTCTTCTCCGATGTTGAGGATTGCAACACGCGGATTATCAATACCATAGGCGTGTTGTGCAAAGATCGAACCTAGTAGTCCGTACTGCGCCAATACCTCAGGTTTGCAATCCACATTGAGCCCAACATCCAACAACAATACTGTGCCTCCTACCGCAGTAGGAATTGGTGACGATATAGTTGGGCGAATGACACCATCAATCGCGCCGATCATCTGCATCGACCCCACCATCATGGCTCCTGTGCTTCCTGCACTTGCAAAGCCATCGATCTTGCCTTCGGCCAAATATTGGAATCCCACAGTGATGCTCGAATCCTTCTTCTGGACAAATGACTTTGCTGGATGGTCTCCCATCTCGATCACCTCGGTCGTGTGCACAATGTCGAACTTCTCAACATCTGCACCCTCTGCCTCGATGATTTGTACTATCTGTGCCTTATCGCCAAATAGCACAATACGTGAATCTTGGTTTAACTTCTCAAGTGCAATAATCGCACCCTTGACAGCCGCCTCAGGGGCGAAATCGCCACCCATTGCATCTATACCTATCTTCAACATATTTTTCCTGTTTTTTAATTTCTCGAACATAATGTATATGAACGAGTTTAGCGGCACTAGGAATTTTCAACCTAGTTAACCGCTATAAATCGTTGAGTGTTAAATCACTCTATGTATGTATGTTGGTCGACCTACTCTACACAGAGCTCAAAACCCTTAAAACTACTCGTTAGCGCGCTTCTCAATCGCCAACTTACCGCGATAGAAACCACACTCTGGGCATACGCGGTGGTATAGAGTTGCTGCGCCACAGTTTGAACATGCTACAACTGTAGGAACTACCGCCTTGTAGTGTGTACGTCTTTTATCTCTTCGTGTAGATGAGATTTTGTGTTTAGGATGTGCCATCTTTCAAAAATATAATTTAATTAGTTAATCTCTCTTTTTTTGTCAAAACTACTTTGACTCCTTCTCCATCATCACCTTTAGCGCGGCCAACTTGCCTAGCTCCTCTGCAGGCATCGTCTCGTTGTCGCTCTCAGCTGCTTGAGCCTCAATCTCGTCGAACTCCTCGCCCGTAACGATCTTGAACTTTTTGATCATCTCAGCATTGCACTCCCCCTCAGCGTGGACCCTCTGGTAAGGCAACGATAAAATAATACTTTCATAAATATAGTGTGTCATATCAACCGACGTAGAAGCCTTTGGCAACCACATTACCTCGCCATCACCTTCACCTTGCAACCCCTCCTCATCGGAGAATTTCACGATTAGCTGCTCCTGAAAGTCAACCTCTACGCTACATGGGTCGAGACATCTATCACACTCAACATCAATATCTCCCTCGATATCAACATCGAGAACCAACATCGACTCGCTCCTCTGCATAGTAATTGTCGCCTGACAATCTCCATCCAGCACCTCGCACCCCTCGTATAGGGCAAAAAGCTCTCCATTAATTGGGAACTCAAAGCGGTATTCACCCTCTTTAAGATCTTTAAAATCAATCGAATAGCTGCACTCAGAAGCCTTTGTAATCTCCATTTTTCACTATAATTAGTCCGCAAATTTACACTAAAAATACGGAATTACAAAATTTAGTCACTATTTAATCGTAAAAATAGCTAAATATATTCTATTTGCGAAATATTTTGCCCCGCGATTTTGAAAAATAATAAAACTTTACTATATTTGTTCTCCCTAATTTAAAAACGGTCTTGCTGTTGTAGCTCAGTGGTAGAGCACTTCCTTGGTAAGGAAGAGGTCGTGAGTTCAATCCTCATCAACAGCTCTTTTGTGGGCATATTTCGTGCTTTTTGCATCTGCTAAAATGCTCACGTACCTTTATTTCGTATAGAAATTATACACTATCCTCTTTTTATATACATCCTCGGGATACAACACCGCATCGGGGAACGCTGAGCAATTAATTGCATTCGGGCAGTTCTGAGCTTCTAGCCCAACACCATAGCGTAGTGGTCGTGGATCGCTCCTCGTCTCAAAAGTTTTTTTACCCTGAAAAGGTCCTCCATAGAGCTGCATCGCTGGTTGGTCACTCTCGATCTCGACAGCGATTCCAGTCGCTGGCTCATACAACTCCGCGAACAACACCATATCATCCACATCACCCTTATTGATCATGAAATTTACATCATAACCATCTCGGCGTGCCAATTGAGGATGGTCATCATCGACCCTCTCGCCAATCGTTCGAGCCTCTCTAAAATCGAATGGAGTACCATCAACCGTAATGATCTCGCCTGTGAGTGGCCCATCATCTGCCGCTGGGGTGTAGCTATTGGCATTGACCATTAATAAATGCGAATTCGTAGGGATCATCTTAGAACCATGAAGATTGAAGAATGGGTGCGAGGTGAAGTTCACATATGTTGGTGCATCGGTAGTCGCCTCAAAAGCTAACTCCAGCGCACTCTCCTTCAAGGTGTATGTTGCTGTGATATAGAGATTTCCGGGATACCCTTCGTGACCATCCTCCGAGAAATATTTCAATATAAGTGCAGGTTCGCCATCTTTATTTACCACTTGCTCGGCATCCCAAACACAGAAGCTCAGCCCCGTTACGCCACCTGCGTTGTGTTGATTGCTTGAGTTTACACTCAGCTGATAATCCGTGCCATCGATTCTCGCCACGCCGCCATTGCCTGATAGGTTTGCCGAACGGCCGATGATAGCACCCGAGTAGATGTATGGGCTCTCCAAAACATCCTTGATCGACTCCTCGCGCCAATTGATATTGCGGATCACGCCATCACGATCCGGAACGAGCATCGAGAGCATTCGCCCACCGTAGTTGGTGATCTGAACCTTGATATTGTCGTTTGCTAGGGTGTAGAGTTTGACCGGCTTATTATCTATTATGGTATCATATTTTGTGCTGTCGAGCAGCTCACTATCGGCCAATTGTGGGGTTGATGTGCAGCTATTAAATAGTAGTGCAGCGCCAAAGAGTAGGGTTAAAAGTCTCATAATTTAATTTTTGGTTTCTCACAAAAGTAATAAAAAATGTGGAAATATATTGTACCTTTGTATCATAATAATCAATAGAGAGTCAATGAAGAAGTTATCGCTAATAATAGCAACATATAATCGTGCCGAGCAGGTGTTGGAGACCTTGTCCTCTGTGGTGAGGCAGGATGCTGCGCCATCGTTGTGGGAGTGTATTGTGGTGAATAACAACTCTTTGGATGATACTGTGGAGCAAGTTTCTGAGTTTATTGCAGATAATGTAGCCTTTGATATTCGGCTCGTTACGGAGAAAAAGCAGGGGCTTTCACATGCTCGAAATTGCGGAATGTCGAGTGCTACCACTCCGCTCTTTGCAATTATTGATGATGATGAGTTGATCGTTCCGGAGTTTATCTCCTCGTATATCAACTTCTTCGATTCACACCCCGATGTTGCTGTTGGAGGGGGTGAGATTGTGGCAGTATATAGAAGTGCTCGTCCCAAATGGATGTCGAAATATACGGAGCAGCCCATTGCCAACCCGATGAATTTCGGGGATAAGCCGCGACCATTTCCGCGAAGATTGATCCCCGGAGGTGGTAATATGGCGATACGTCGCTCCGCAATCGAGATGCATGGGGCGTTTGATCCGGAGCTGGGGCGCAGAGGTGGGCAACTAATTGGCGGAGAGGAGAATAATCTCTTCCAGAGGTTGCGACAAGGTGGTGAGCAGATCTGGTGGGTGCCCGGAGCTACGATGCACCATCTGATTCCCGATGAGAAACTTGAGCGGTCATATCTGGATCGACTTTGGTTCAATATCGGGGTGAGCCAATTTAGGCGTGCTGAGATCGAGGGGGAGAGTGGCGCAAATATTATGGTCTTGGAGCGCGAGTTTATCAAGTGGATCGCTACGCTTCTGATCGCCCTATTATATATGGTATGCTTCGCCCCATCCAAATCAAAATATCTGATCCTGATGCGATATCACATCTCACGTGGCATCCTCTCGAACTATTGACCCTCGAAGTAGCTCCAAAGAGAATCTTCGGCAGGAGTAGGTGCTGTGATTGTGCAGAGCTCCTTTGTCACGGGGTGGGTGAAACTCATTGTGCGTGAGTGGAGCGATATTCCCCCATCGGGGTTGGATCTACGTGCGCCATACTTCAAATCGCCCTTGATTGGTGAGCCTATGGCTGAGAGTTGTGCGCGGATTTGGTGGTGACGACCTGTGATTAATTCTACCTCTAGCAGAGTGTAGTTCTTGCTCGCTCCCAGCACTTTATATCTTAATCTAGCCTCCTTACTTGTTGGGCGAGGGGTTAAAGTTGCACGACTCTTATTCTGCTTTGTGTCTCGTGAAATATGGTGAATTAACTCTGCTGACTCCTCCGATGGGCGATTTTCAACCAACGCCCAATATCTCTTCGAAACCTCTTTTTTGCGGATCTGCTCATTCATCCTGACAAGTGCTTTGGAGGTCTTTGCAAAGAGCACCACGCCACTCACCGGACGATCTATACGGTGAACTACACCCAAAAAGACATCGCCGGGTTTGTTATCTCGCACCTTGATATACGCCTTCAACTGATCCTCCAATGCTGAAGTTCCCGAGGGGTCGGGTTGAACTAAATCGCCACAAAGTTTGTTGACTACAATCAGGTGGTTATCCTCATATATAATATGGTCGGGTGAAAACATCGCTAACTATAGTTCAAAGGTAAATGGAAGAAGAAGTTGGGCAGAATCGATCACGGTAGCAGAGTCTGTACCAGCCATTATAACACGAATTGGATAGCCTTGACGACGCTCTGCATCGACCATCGATTGGCGACACAAACCACATGGGTAACACTCTGAATCGGTTGATAGAGAGGTGATTGACATCTCTGTGATCGGGTCGTTAGGGTAGGTGCACGCCACGTGGAAGAGCATCGCTCTCTCGGCGCAAACACCAGCTGGGAATACCTCGCTCTCGCTATTCGCTCCGTGAATTATCTTGCCGCTTTTTAATCGTGCAGCTGCGCCCACCTTGAATTTGGAGTAGGGTGAAAACGATGATTCGGCAGCTTTGCGAGCCTCTGTGATTAGTTGTTGATCTGCTTCTGTCATCTCTGCCAATCTGTTGTATTTGGCATACTTAAGTGTTAAACTCTGCTCCATTTTTCGTGATTTTTGATCTATATGGCACAAAGGTATGAATTTTTTGGTTTTAAATAGCTATCTTTGTGCCACTATGGGAAAGATGAGAAGAAAAAAGGCGAATTATCCATTGATTGAGTCGCTAGAGATCACCACCTTGGCTGCTGAGGGCAAGGCGATGGGTCGTTATAATGATGTTGTGGTTTTTGTTCCGATGACCGTTCCGGGGGATGTTGTGGATGTTCAGATCCGCTCGAAGCGTCGTCGATTTATGGAGGGTGTCGTTGTCAACTATGTCAAAAAATCGGAGCTCCGTTCGGAGCCATTCTGCGACCACTTCGGACTTTGTGGAGGTTGTAAGTGGCAGAACCTGCCATATACCGAGCAGCTACGTTTCAAGAGCGAGCAGGTGCGTGATCAATTGACTCGCATTGGCCACTTGACGCTGCCCGAGATTGACCCATGTTTGGGATCGGAGAAGCAGCAGTTTTATCGCAATAAGTTGGAGTTTACATTCACACCGAAAAGGTGGTTGACATATGAGGAGATTGCGGATGAGAGTATCGTAGCGACCCCAGCTTTGGGATTTCATATCCCGGGGATGTTCGACAAGGTGATGGATGTCGAAAAGTGTTGGTTGCAACCCGAGCCATCGAACTCTATTCGTTTGGGGGTTAAGGAGTTCTGTATTGAGAATGGTTTGACGTTTCACGATGCTCGTGCCCATGTGGGGCTTATGCGTGGAATCATTATCCGCACCTCGACCACTGGCGATGTGATGGTGATTGTTCACTTTGGCGAGCAGTTAGATGACCAGATCGAGGCGTTGATGAACTATATTCGCGAGACCTTTACCGAGGTGACCTCGCTATTCTATGTTGTGAATCTGAAGTTGAATGACTCGATTTCGGATCAGACACCCATATTATATAGTGGCAAGGATCATATCATGGAGCATATGGAGGGGCTACACTTCAAGATCGGCCCTAAGTCGTTCTATCAGACCAATTCGGAGCAGGCGTATGAGCTCTATAAGTTGACTCGTGAGATGGCGGATCTTAGGGAGGATGAGACGCTCTATGACCTCTATACGGGAACGGGTACGATTGCCAATTTCTGTGCATCGAGGTGTAAGAAAGTTGTTGGTGTAGAGTATGTTGAGGAGGCTATTGAGGATGCAAAGGTCAACTCGCAGAACAATAATATCTCGAATACAACCTTCTATGCCGGAGATATGAAAAAGGTGTTGAGCGATGAGTTTGTTGAGGCTAATGGGCGTCCGGATGTGATTATTTTAGATCCGCCACGTGCTGGTGTTGATGAGCCGGTGATCGATGTTATCTTGCGTGCCGCGCCACAGAGGATAGTCTATGTGAGCTGTAATCCAGCGACTCAGGCGAGGGATCTGGCTCTCTTTGATCCTTATTATGAGATCGTTAGGGTGCAACCAGTAGATATGTTTCCACATACGCACCACGTGGAGAACATCGTGAAGTTGGTGAAACGAAAATATTGAAAAACGAAGTTTTTCAATAATATAGTTAGTACAACAAGAAACGTCCTGAGCCTCAACACCTCAGGGCGTTTTTCATAGCATATCATCAACAGAATTGTTCATAACTTTGTCGATAACTATGTTCATAACATAAGAGTGTTGATAGGTGGATGAAACTTGGAATATGGCGTGGAGATCTCTGAAAGGAGCATACTTTTAGTATGTGACTGAAGAGAGCTCTACGTTATATTTCAAGTTTCATCCACCTTGCAATACTCTTAGTACAACTTCTCGACAGCTGCCATAATATTCTCATTCGCCAAATACTCATCGTACTCCTCACGCTTGTCGATCATGCCCTTAGGTCCGATCTCGATGATGCGATCCACAACGGTGTTGATGAACTCGTGGTCGTGTGAACTCATGAGTACCACACCCTTGTAGCTCGTAAGTCCGTTGTTGAAGGCTTGGATAGACTCCAAATCGAGGTGGTTCGTTGGTGAGTCCAAGATCAGTGTGTTGGGGCTGTCGATCATCATCTTAGCGATCATACAGCGCATCTTCTCTCCTCCCGAAAGTACCGTAACTTTTTTGTCGATCTCCTCGCCCGAGAAGAGCATCTTGCCCAGATATCCGCGTACGAACTGCTCCGTAGTGTCGGGTGAGTATTGCGCCAACCAGTCGAATAGAGTCTCTGGCTTGGTGAAGTATTGGCTGTTGTTGAGCGGAAGATACCCCTTCTTGATGGTGATTCCCCACTCCACCTTTCCGCTTGTAGGCTCTTCGGTTCCGCTGATCACATCCAACAGTGCGGTGATGATACGAGGGTCGCGCGATAGGAACTGCACCTTGTCACCCTTCTCGATCGTGAAGTTGACATCCTTGAATAGCACCTCGCCACCAATCTCCTTGCTAAGGTCGGTAACCTCCAAAACCTTAGTGCCCGGCTCACGCTCCATCTGGAAGATGATACCCGGATATTTACGCATCGAGGGTTTGATATCCTCCACGTTGAGCTTGTCGAGCATCTTCTTACGTGATGTCGTCTGCTTCGATTTGGCAACGTTGGCCGAGAAGCGCTGGATGAACTCCATGAGCTCCTTCTTCTGATCCTCCGCCTTCTTATTCTGCTGTGCTTGCTGGCGCTTTGCTAGCTGACTCGCTTGGTACCAGAAGCTATAGTTTCCCGAAAATAGGTTGATCTCGTTGTAGTCGATATCGAGGATGTGGGTACTCACAGCATCCAAGAAGTGACGGTCGTGGGATACAACCAAAACCGTTGTCTCGCAATTCGCTAGGTAGTTCTCCAACCACATGATAGTGTTGACATCCAGATCATTGGTAGGCTCATCAAGCAGCAAGTTGTCTGGCTTTCCGAACAACGCCTGCGCCAACAAAACACGCACTTTATCCTTACCACTAAGCTCCGACATTGGGGTGAAGTGGAGGTGCTCCTTGATCCCGAGGCCACTCAATAGTCGCTCTGCATCGCTCTCCGCGTTCCAGCCATCCATCTCCGCGAACTGCTCCTCGAGCTCTGCGGCACGAACTCCATCCTCCTCCGAGAAATCCTCTTTGGCATAGAGTGCATCCTTCTCCTTCATGATTGCCCACATCGGCGCGTGTCCCATAAGCACTGCATCGCGAACCGTATGCTCATCGAATGCGTTGTGATCCTGACGAAGCACCGAAATACGCTCTCCCACACCAAATGAGATATTACCCTTCTGGCACTCTATCTCGCCACTCAACACCTTTAGAAAGGTCGATTTACCGGCACCGTTTGCACCGATCACACCATAGCAGTTGCCCGCTGTGAAGTTGAAATTTACATCCTTGAATAGAACTCGTTTGCCAAAATTGACCTCTACGTTTGAAACTGATATCATCCTTGTATTTTTATAATTATCTGAATTAGGTTGCAAAGGTAGCATTAATATGTGAGAATCAGCAAGAAAAGCTATTATTTGAGTGTTGTTTATCAACAAAAATGTTCATAACTTTGTTGATAATGGTGTTGATAACTATTTGCCATGATGAATTGTATGTGATATAGTTGTATATAACATATACATTTATTAACTTTGTGTCACTATAGGGGAGTTCTAATTCCTCCCTAAAATTACTTTTCGGCAACTAACCACCCCTTTCCGATTTTACAAAAATAGGTGGTAGAGCCACTACAACCCACTTTTGTAAAATCAAAAATGGGCAATTATTAACCAACAATTAAAATCAGGGAGAAAATAGAACTCCCCTATAACTTTTAACCTTAGACCATAATGAACAGATTAAAAAAACTACTATCGATAATCCTCTTTGCTTCCGTGAGCGTTAACGGAACGATAGCCTCCACCGCCACAACTAAGCAATATCTATCAGGAACGGGGAGCGACGACACTGTAGAGTGGGATTTTTACTGCACTTCGGGGATGCAGAGTGGCGAGTGGAAAAAGATCGCGGTCCCTTCGTGTTGGGAGCTCCAAGGATTTGGACACTACAACTATGGTCACGATGCCTTCGAGGAGCGAGTCAACGAATCGGGACTATATAAATATAACTTCGATGTGCCAAAGGAGTGGCGAGGTCAAGCTGTCAGGATCACATTCGAGGCGGTGATGACCGATGCCGAGGTGCGTATCAACGGCAAGTTAGTGGGCGAGAAGCACCAAGGGGCATTCTACGAGTTTAAGTTCGATATCGAGAAGTACCTCAAGTTCGGAGCGGAGAATCTTCTGGAGGTTAAGGTTGATAAAGCATCATCAAATATGTCGATCAACCACGCGGAGCGCAAGGCGGACTTCTGGATGTTTGGCGGAATCTTCCGTCCGGTATATCTGGAGGTGATGCCGGCCGACCATATAGAGCGTCTGGCGATTGACGCGGCAGCTTCGGGAGAGATCACGATGGATATCTTCACAGAGTCGAAGAGGGCACAGGGCGCAACGATTGAGCTGCAGTATCTCGATGGCACAACGATCGCCACGCTCGACCCTTCGACACAGAAATTGGCAGAAAGAATATCTCTGACAGCCAAGGCCGACAATATTAAAACATGGAATGTGGAGCAGCCAAATCTCTACCAGCTACGTGTCGCAATCAACGATGATAAGGGGGCGGAGCTCCACTCCCTAACTCAACGTGTGGGCTTTAGAACAGTCGAGATTCTGGATGGTGATGGAGTCTATGTCAATGGCGAGAGGGTGAAATTCAAGGGTGTTAATCGCCACTCATTCACCCCAGAAACGGGTCGCACAACAAACCGTTCGGTGAGCCTGCAACATATCGAGATGATGAAGGATATGAATATGAATGCGGTGCGTATGTCGCACTATCCGCCCGATGTTCACTTCCTTGATCTGTGTGATTCATTGGGACTTATGGTGATCGACGAGGTCTGTACATGGCACACTCCAAAGCTCGATACTGAGGTGGGGCGCAAGATCGTCCGTGAGATGGTTTCGCGCGATGTCAACCACCCATCGATCCTGATGTGGGCAAATGGAAATGAGACGGGATGGAATACCGAGATAGATGGAGACTATGCGATTTGGGATATTCAGCAGCGCACGGTGATCCACCCTTGGAATGTATTCGGCAAGGTGAATAATCTCCACTACCCACTCTTTAGCGGCACGGTAAACGATGCGCGAGCACAGGATAAAATCTTGTTTCACACGGAGTTTCTTCACGGATGTTATGATGGCGGTCACGGTGCCGGACTGGAGGATTTTTGGAATATGCACTGGGCAAATCCGCTTGGGGCAGGAGGCTTCTTGTGGTGTTTCGCAGACGAAGGCGTAGTGAGAACCGACAAGGGTGGAATTCTCGATACGAATGGAAATATGGCGGCAGATGGAATCGTTGGGCCACACCTCGAAAAGGAGGCTAGTTACTTCACAATCAAAGAGATATGGTCACCAATATATATCGAAGATCGTTTCATCAGGGAGGACTTCAACGGTATCTTTAGAGTTGAAAATCGCTACCACTACACCAATCTGGATGAGTGCACGATGGAGGCTCGTTGGGTCACTTTTGACGACACATCAAAGCCAACTATCCTCTCGAAGTCGAGTGTTGAGCTACCAGCTCTAGCACCATCGGGGAAGGGTAAATTTATGGTTGAGAAGCCCGAGAATTGGCGCGAGTCGGATGCACTCCACCTAACGGCTCACGACCCACATGGAAAGGAGATCTTTACGTGGAGCTACCCAACGAAGTTGCCGGCAGAGCTCAATGCAAATATAGCGAAGGGTACGCAGAGTGGCGAGGTGCAGATCACGCAGAGCGAGGCGCAGATCACAGCTACAGCTAGCGGTATGGAGTATATCTTCGACAAGGCTAATGGCCAGATTCTAAGTATCAAACGTGATGGGGATCTGATCCCACTCTCGGGAGGACCGCGAATACTCAGCATGGACTCTGTGGTGGAGGATAAGATGGAGCAGATCATCACAACGCAGATTGATGGAGGTGTGGAGCTCAAATTCGTTATGGAGGAGTCGTTGCAGAAGAATGAGTGGGTGACCGAGAAGATCTACTCGTCGGATATCATCGTCTGGAGAGTCTACAACGATGGGCTGCTCGATCTGTCGGTGACTCAGAAGAACACCAAAAAGGTGATAGGGTATAAGGGGCTTGCATTCTCATATCCGGAGGAGAGTGTTGCGAATATGACATGGTTGGGCGATGGCCCATATCGAGTGTGGCGAAACAGAATGAAGGGTACGAAGTTCCAAGTGTGGGAGAAGGATTATAACGACACAATCACCGGCGAGGGCGAGTTGATTTATCCGGAGTTCAAGGGCTTCTTCTCGAACCTATATTGGGCTGATATCAAGGGGCATAACAACGATGGCTTCAAGGTCTATTGCCACACTCCACATATCTTTATCAAGATGTTTGACCCCGGTTTATCGACCGAGTTTAAGCGTGGCGAGAAGGTGATAGCGTCATATCCGGAGGGTGATATCTCATTTGTGATGAATATCCCAGCGATGTCGACAAAGTTCCAAGATCCGGAGCAGACGGGGCCTCACGGATTGGGCGAGACATACTACGGCAACTTCGATGAGCCGATCGTTGTCGATTTGACCTTCGACTTTAGGTAGTGGGGGAGGTATTCATTTGTGGTGTGAACTTTTTTTGCACTAAAATTTCATCATCTAACTCAAATGTTATATCTTTGTGGTTTATAATAAATAAGAATATTTTTAGACAATGGCAATAGAGCTCAAAAACCTCTCGAAGGTAGAGGATAACTACTCACAATGGTATAACGAATTGGTCGTAAAGGCGGGTCTTGCGGAGAACTCAGCGGTGCGCGGATGTATGGTGATTAAGCCTTATGGCTACGCGATCTGGGAGAAGATGCAGGCGGCACTCGACAAGATGTTCAAGGAGACGGGGCACGAGAATGCCTACTTCCCACTCTTTATCCCAAAATCGTTCTTCTCGAAGGAGGCGAGCCATGTGGAGGGTTTCGCTAAGGAGTGTGCGGTGGTGACTCACTATCGACTCAAGAATGACCCTGATGGAAAGGGTGTTGTGGTAGATCCAGCGGCTAAGTTGGAGGAGGAGTTGATCGTTCGCCCTACCTCGGAGACAATCATCTGGAACACATATAAGGGTTGGATTCAATCATATCGCGACCTTCCGATCCTCTGCAATCAGTGGGCAAATGTGGTTCGTTGGGAGATGCGTACACGTCTGTTCCTTCGTACAGCAGAGTTCTTGTGGCAGGAGGGACACACGGCTCACGCAACTCGCGAGGAGGCTATCGAGGAGACACACAAGATGATCCATGTCTATGAGAAATTCGCGCAGGAGCATATGGCAGTGCCGGTTATCGTAGGTCACAAATCGCCAAACGAGCGCTTCGCAGGTGCGGAGGATACACTCACTATCGAGGCTCTAATGCAGGATGGAAAGGCTCTACAGAGCGGTACATCGCACTTCTTGGCGCAGAACTTTGCGAAGGCTTTCGACGTGCAGTTCACCAACAAAGAGGGTAAGCAGGAGTTTGTATGGGCTACATCGTGGGGTGTTTCGACCCGTTTGATGGGTGCTCTTATCATGGCTCACTCGGACAACAACGGCCTTGTGTTGCCTCCGAAATTGGCACCGATCCACGTGGTGATGGTACCTATATATAAAGGAGAGGAGCAGTTGGCTCAAATGCGCGAGAAGATGGAGGAGCTAGCAGCACCACTTCGTGCGGCAGGGCTCACAATCAAGATCGATGATAGAGATAACATCCGTTCGGGATTCAAATTCGCAGAGTGGGAGTTGAAGGGTGTGCCGGTTCGCCTTGCTATCGGACCTCGTGACTTCGCGAATGGAACTATCGAGTTGGCTCGTCGTGATACCCTCACTAAGGAGGTTGTCTCGCAGGAGGGGCTTACGGAGCGTATCGTAGCGTTGATGGATGAGATTCAGAATAACATCTTCCAGAAGTCGTTGGATTACCGTAACTCGATGATTACCAAAGCCGACACATGGGAGGAGTTCTTGGAGATCCTCGATAACAAGGGCGGATTCATCTCGGCACACTGGGATGGCACTCCAGAGACGGAGCAGGCTATCAAGGATGCCACGAAGGCGACTATCCGCTGTATACCGGTCGATGCTGTTGAGGAGGAGGGTGCTTGTATCTTTACTGGCAAGCCTTCGAATAAGCGTGTGTTGTTTGCTCGCAGTTACTAATTTAATAGAAGCTGCCTAAAAAGGCATTTTTTGCACTTCCCTTGTCTCTGAAATGCTCACGTACATGAGTACGCTCCGCTTTCAGAGCCTTCACGAAGCCCAAAAATTGCTCTTTTTTACAACTTCTACAACACAACAGAGGTTGCTAAAGGCATTTTTTGCACTTCTACAAAACAACATAGGTTGTCCAGAAAAGAGTTTGGACAACCTTTTTTAATACCAAACCAACCATGAAAAGAGCACTAACCACAGCTCTGCTAGTAGCGATAACCACGCTCGCGGCAGTAGCAGCAGTAACACCCAACAAAGAGATTGATAAGCAGGTGCGTAAGCAGCTCAAATCGATGTCACTCGACCAGAAGATCGGCCAGATGTGTGAGATAACACTCAGCGCACTCAAGGCCAAGGATAGCACACCGGCGGAGTTCAAATTCGATGAGCAGATGTTGGATAGCACACTGTGTCACTACTATGTGGGGTCGATCCTCAACACTCCGGGGGTAGCGCAGACTCCCGAGCAATGGGAGCCGATCATTGGGCAGATTCAGGAGCTCTCGATGGAGGCGATCGGGATTCCATCTATCTATGGGCTCGATATGATACATGGGGCGAGTTACACGATGGGGGCGACACTCTTTCCGCAGGGGATCAATATGGCGGCATCGTTCAACGAGGAGTTGATGCGCCAATCATCCGCGATATCGGCCTATGAGACTCGTGCAAGCAATGTGGCGTGGACCTATGCACCGACTATGGATTTGGGGCGTGATCCTCGATGGTCGCGTATGTGGGAGAGCTATGGCGAAGATCCACTTATCAATGCGCGTATGGGGTCGGCATCGGTGTTGGGCTTTCAGGGCGAAGATCCAAATAACATCGGACCATATAACATCGCAGCGTGTTTGAAACACTATCTAGGGTATGGAGTGCCGGTTTCGGGAAAGGATCGTACCCCGTCGTCGATCAATCCAACGGAGATGCGCGAGAAGTTTTTTGCATCGTTCAAGGCGGCTATCGAGGCTGGGGCATTGTCGGTGATGGTGAACTCGGGGATCAACGATGGTGTGCCGTTACACGCTAACCATGAGCTACTTACGGTGTGGTTGAAAGAGGATTTGGAGTGGGATGGAATGATCGTTAGTGATTGGGCAGATATCAATAATCTACATACGCGCGACCGTATAGCGAGCTCCAAGAAGGAGGCGATTAAGATTGCGATCAACGCCGGAATAGATATGTCGATGGTGCCATCTGAGCTCTCGTTTTGTCGTTACCTGAAGGAGTTGGTCGAGGAGGGCGAAGTGCCTATGAGCCGTATAGATGATGCTGTGAGCCGTATTCTGAGACTAAAATACCGAATTGGGTTGTTCGAGAATCCGACATGGGATAGAGCAAATTATCCTAAGTTTGGATCGGAGGAGTTTGCGGAGGTGTCACGTGAGGCAGCTCGTCAATCGCAGATTCTGCTCAAAAATGAGAACAACATCCTCCCGATCAAAAAAGGCACGAAGATCTTGATCACAGGGCCAAACTCAAACTCTATGCGTCCGTTGAATGGCGGTTGGAGCTACACGTGGCAGGGTGAGCAGACAGATATCTTTGCCGCTCAATTCAACACTATCTATGAGGCGATGGCAAACACTTATGGCACTGATAATGTGATATATATACCTAGCGTGGTCTACTCCACAGCCAAGGGTGCGACATGGAGTGACGACATGGTTGTGGAGTTCGAGAAGATGATGCAAGTGGCAGCTGAGGCGGATGTGATCATTGCGTGTGTGGGCGAAAATAGCTATTGTGAGACCCCCGGCAACCTATCGGATTTAAACCTATCACCCAACCAAAAGGAGATGGTGCGCAGGCTCTCAAAGGCCGAAAAACCAATCCTCATGGTGCTCAACGAGGGGCGACCACGACTAATCAGCGATATCGAGCCGTTGGTGGATGGCGTGATCAACTCCCTACTTCCGAGCAACTACGGGGCGGATGCATTGGCGGAGCTCATATCGGGCGAGGTGAACTTCTCCGCGAAGCTCCCATACACATATCCGCGCCAGATCAACTCTCTTTCGACCTATGATTTCAAACCTAGTGAGAGCCAAAAGACGATGGGCGGAGATTACAACTACGACGCGAAGATCGACTTGCAGTGGCCATTCGGATTTGGCTTGAGCTACACGGAGTATGAGTACTCTGATCTCAAAGTATCCCCTGCGCGTTTCACATCGGAGGATGAGTTGGAGATTCGCATCACCGTTACAAACACGGGCGAGATGGATGGTCAAGAGCCAGTACTCCTATACTCAAGCGACATATATGCATCGGTAACACCCGACAACCGTCGTCTGCGTGACTTCACGAAGATCGAGCTCAAGGCTGGAGAGTCTCGCGAGGTCATAATGAAGATCCCCGCTAGCGACCTTGCATTTGTCGGATATGATGGGCGTTGGCGTCTCGAAGAGGGTGATTTCGTCATGAGTTGTGGCGACCAGAAGTTCACTATCACCTGCCAGAAGGGCTATATTTGGTCGACTCCTAATATCGTGAAGTAGTTTCCATTAAAAATAATTTCGCGTCTATACGGTTGTAATTCAGTGTGTTGAACTGTTGGGTGCGGTGTCACCACAAAAATAAACGTGTTATAATTTGGTTATATCAATAAATTACCCTACTTTTGTATCACAAATCGCGGGATAGAGCAGTTGGCAGCTCGTCGGGCTCATAACCCGGAGGTCGGAGGTTCGAGTCCTTCTCCCGCTACCAAGTGGCCAATTAAAGGGGCAGCAACGAGAGGAAGAGGCGCAGGAAGGAGAGAAAGAGGGGCGGCAACAAGAGATTAAGGGGCACAACAAACAAAACAAAAAGGTTTACCGATATGGTAGACCTTTTTTTGCATACCTCAATACAACCTAAAACCAGAACTATGAAGCGAATATTATTTGGGCTAGCGGCACTCTCGGCGAGTGGCGTGGCTCAGGCTCAGGCTCAGGAGCGACCAAATATCCTATTTATATGCATCGATGATCTGCGCACCGAGCTAGGGGCGTATGGCTCAAAGGGGGTGATAACCCCAAATCTGGATCGGCTAGCAGCTGAGGGACGACTATTTCACAGGCACTATGTGCAGGCCCCGACAAGTGGCGCGTCGCGTGCGATGATGCTCACTGGTATCGGTGCTACATCTCAGGAGCAGACTAACAATATATCGTTCTCGTTGGGGCTCATCGGATCGCAGGAGGGGGAGCGCCCCGAATCGTTTGTGCACCACCTCAGAAGAGACGGATACTACACGGTTAGGATGGGCAAGGTCTCACATTCAGACAATGGCTATATTTACCCTAATGGTCAGAAAATAAAAGAGTTACCCTATAGCTGGGATGAGTATGTGAGCAATCCGACATCGCCTTGGCCCGACAACTACGACACGCGATTGCATGGTTACGAGGATGGGTTCACACACAGCATGGGGGTGACTCCGAAGCTGGAGACGGAGAGTGTGGGCGATGATCCGCGATACTACTCAAAAGGGGAGAGCCCAGCGTTCGATTTCAAAGATCGTCCGGACGAGAGCTATGCTGATGGGGAGTTGGCGAATCTGGCCACAGCGCAGCTCGAAAAGCTCTCAAAATCGGATCGCGAGAGTCCGTTTTTCATGGCTGTAGGGTTCTACAAGCCCCATCTTCCATTCACCGCACCCAAGAGATATTGGGATATGTATGATGGTGTCGACATCTCGCTTTCGCCAAGTCCGGAGCTACCTGAGGGGGTTGACAAGGCCTTTTTGCATAGCAGTGTAGAGTGTTTCGGCCAATATTCCCACCCCGAAAAGGGCGGCATTGGGGTTGTTTTGTCGGAGGAGTACGCTTCGGATCTGCGCCGTGCATACTACTCAGCACTGACATTTACGGATGCGCAGGTGGGTAAGGTGTTGGATAAGTTGGAGCAGACGGGGCTGGATAAAAATACTATTGTTATCGTCTGGGGAGATCATGGTTGGCATCTGGGTGACCACACGATCTGGGGCAAGCAATCGCTCTTCGAGAGGGCGTTGAATAGCACATTTATGGTTAAAACACCTGATATGAAACGTGCCGGGAAGGGGACAGATGCACTCGTCGCAACGGTTGACTTGTACCCCACGATGTGCGAATTGGCAGGGGTCGAAGTTCCGGATGGGTTGGATGGCGTTAGCTTTGTCGATCTGCTTGATTCTGAGCGCTCTAGTGTGCGTGAATATGTCGTTAGCTATTGGGCAAATACGATTGGGGTTCGAGATGACCGCTATCGATTTGCACTCTATAAGAGGGGTGATGAGAGTGCGATCATGCTCTTTGACCACAAGCGAGATCCATATGAGAGGGTGAATGTCGCGGAGCAAAACCCGAAGGTTGTTGAGCGTTTTATGGAGATCGTGCGGCGCGAGAATCGTGGGTTCTTGAAGGGGGTATAACAGCACCAGCGGAGGTGCAGACGCCAAAAAAGAGATACAAAGTATCTCAAGCACCAGCGGAGGTGCAATCTCCGCCCGCCGGAGGCAGTTCCCGAAGTACCACTCGCTCTCTCTGAAAAAAGACGATTTTCAAGAAAAAACGTCCAGAGAGCCAAGCAGAGCCCTTTCCCGACTGAGCAAAAAAAGTAGAGCCCCCAAAAGGACTCTACTCTCTATCTTGTTGTTACGAAAGAACTACAATGCGTTAACGTGAAGCTGCATAGCACTCTTCAAGTTACCAGCCTTGTTCTTGTGGATGATGTTGTGCTTAGCTAGCTTGTCGAGCATAGATGCTACCTTTGGAAGTAGGATCTCAGCTGCGCTCTTCTCAGATGTTGCGCGAAGTGCCTTTACTGCGTTACGAGTTGTCTTGTGGAATAGTCTGTTGTGTGCACGCTTAGTTGCAGTCTGACGAATTCTCTTCTTTGATGACTTATGATTTGCCATTGTGTTTTATACTTTAATTTATTATTTTATTTACTCTTTTGTGTGTTGCAGCCGTAGCTGTTTTTGAATGGAGTGTGACCCTTTTCAAGCTCTGGTTAGACCCTTAAGCCTCATACCATAACCACAAAACGCCGGCCTCTCCTCTTCGTGAAGTTTGCACCCGTGTAGCCCGTAGGAGAGTCGAACTCCTCTTTCAAGAATGAAAATCTTGCGTCCTAACCGATAGACGAACGGGCCATCCACTATCGCTACACGTAGCTTTAGCGGTGCAAAGGTAAGATAAAAAAAATTGATATGCAAACTAAGGGTAAAAAAAATAGAAATATTTTGTGCCAATGGTGGGCGAAATCTGGAGATTTTTTTTAATTTTGCACAGATTCTAAATAGCCCTAAACCACACGATGAATAATAGTACACTCATACTCCCCACCATAACGCTCACGTTTATCCTAGTTCTATTTGCGGTCACTATTAATATAGGTGAGCGAGATTTTGGCTCTCCAACGCCTATTAACCACCTTATTACCAATGAGATGAGTGATATGGAGTCGACGGAGAGTTTCGATCGCGAGATGTTGAAGTTCATGAAGTATTGGGATCTGAAGGGCGGCTCTTTTGCTCTGATGCGCAACGATAGCCTGCTCTATGCCAAGGGGTATGGCTATGCGGATGTGGAGCATGAGGAGGAGTGTGAGGTTCGCCATATCTTTCGTGTCGCCTCAGTCTCGAAGCTGCTGACTGCAACGGCTGTGATGAAACTCATAGAGGAGGGTCGTTTGTCGTTGGACGCTAAGGTGTTTGGCGAGGGAGGTATTTTGCGCGATACGATGTTTCGGGATCTGAAGTATGAGAATCTGGGGCGCATCACGGTGGAGCATCTGCTTCGCCACACGGGGGGCTTCTCCTCTCCGGTCGGAGATCCGGCATTTTCGCAATATAACGTCTCGAGATCGTTGGATAAGGAGCTTCCGCTCACGGTCGATGATATGGTGCTCTACGCCACGCGAAATCGACTAAAGACAGCCCCGGGAAGTAATTATGACTACTCGAATTTGGGGTATATCGTGCTCGGAAAGGTGGTCGAGGAGGCCTCTGGGATGGATTATGAGGAGTATCTGCGTGATGAGATCTTGGCGCCTGCGGGGTGTTATGATATGCATATAGGGCGTAACTTCTCGAAGGATAGAGAGCCCAACGAGGTGCAATATTATGAGGTTCGCGAGGCAGAACCCGTCGAGGCGTATGATGGTAGCGGAGTGATGACGATGAAGAGCAATGGCGGAAACAACGTGACTACGCTTGCTGGAGCTGGTGGTTGGGTCGCATCGCCGGTCGAGATTCTGCGGTTGGTAGCATCGATTAATGGCGAGGGTGTGAAGCGCGATATATTAAGCAAAAAAACGGTCAAGACGATGACTTATGACAGCAGCGATAGACGCAAGAAACCGATCGGATGGGCTATAGTGAATGGTTCGGAGTGGTTGCGAAGTGGCTCGATGGCGGGCACTACGGCGCTGATTAAGAGGCAGAAAGATGGCTATACGTGGGTCTTTGTGACCAACAGCTCATCGTGGAATGGCCACCGTCTGAGCAACTATATGTCGTCAAACATCACGCGTTACATCTCAAAGGTGAAGCAGTGGCCGGCACGTGATCTGTTCCAGATCGAGAGTGGCGCTGTGGAGAGTGTGGAGTGATTACAGGGGTGTAAGAAAAATTGCAGATCCACGGCACGTGTGGGTAAAATGTGGGAACAACCCCAAAAAGAAAAATCGCCAAGCCTTGAATTATCAACGACTTAGCGATCTTCTTAGTACCCCCTCAGGGGCTCGAACCCTGGACCCCATCATTAAGAGTGACGTGCTCTACCAGCTGAGCTAAAGAGGCATCTTGTTATCTGGTCAGCAATGCTGTTCCGATTTAACGAGTGCAAATATAAGGGCTTTTTTTTAATCTGCAAAATATTTCGCACTTTTTTTGTCATATTTTGTTAATATCACCATTTTTACTACCTTTGTGGTCAGAAAATAATAATTATACATATATAATATGGCTCTACAATGCGGCATCGTCGGACTCCCTAACGTGGGCAAGTCGACCCTTTTCAACTGTCTCTCGAATGCGAAAGCGCAGGCAGCGAACTTCCCTTTTTGCACTATCGAACCCAACGTCGGTGTGATCACCGTGCCCGATGAGCGCCTCATCAAACTCGCGCAACTTGACAAACCCAAGAAGATTATCCCGACAACGATCGAGATTGTTGACATCGCGGGTCTGGTAAAGGGTGCATCGAAGGGTGAGGGTTTGGGTAATAAATTCCTCGCAAATATCCGCAATACAAATGCTATCATCCACGTACTCAGGTGTTTCGAGGATGGCAACATCACCCACGTCGATGGCTCGGTAGATCCGGTTCGCGACAAGGGCGTGATCGATACGGAGTTGCAGTTGAAGGATCTGGAGACGGTCGAGTCACGTATCTCGAAGTGCCAGAAGCAGGCGGCCGCAGGGGATAAACTCGCTAAGCGTCAGTTCGATATCTTGCAGCAGTACAAGGAGGTGTTGGAGCAGGGTAAGAGTGCGCGTACGGTGGTTCTCGAGAAGGAGGATGTGAAGCTCATGTCGGATCTTAATTTGCTGACTGACAAGCCGGTACTCTATCTGTGTAATGTGGAGGAGGCTTCGGCTGCAACGGGAAATGCCCATTCAGATGCTGTGCGAGCTGCTATTGCTGACGAGAATGCCGAGATGTTGATCGTCGCTACGGCTGCGGAGGCTGACATCGCGGAGTTGGAGACGGACGAGGAGCGCATGATGTTTTTGGAGGATCTGGGGCTTACCGAGTCGGGTGTAGGGCGCTTGATCAAGGCGGCATATAAATTATTGGACTTGCAGACCTACTTCACCACAGGAGTGCAGGAGACTCACGCATGGACATTCACCAGAGGCATGAAAGCGCCACAGTGTGCAGGTGTTATCCACACCGATTTCGAGAGGGGTTTCATCCGCGCCGAGGTTATCAAATACACTGATTACGTGGAACTTGGGAGCGAGAAGGCTTGCCGCGACGCCGGTAAAATCGGAATCGAGGGCAAGGAGTATGTCTTTCAAGATGGCGATATCACCCACTTCTTGTTTAACGTATAAATAATTGCTTAAAATCATGACAAGAGAGACTCGTGTGCGCTTCGCACCAAGCCCGACGGGGGCACTTCATATCGGTGGCGTTCGTACCGCACTTTACAACTACCTATTCACGCGAAAGTTGGGTGGTAAGATGATACTACGCATAGAAGATACTGATTCTCAGCGCTTTGTGCCGGGGGCAGAGGAGTATATCCTCGAATCGCTAGCGTGGTCGGGCATCACAATTGACGAGGGTGTCGGGGTCGGTGGGCCCCATGCGCCATATCGCCAGAGCGAGCGTCGGGAGATCTACTTCGACTATGCGATGCAACTTGTCGATGCTGGGTGGGCATACTACGCATTTGACACGGCTGAGGAGCTCAACGCAAAGCGCGCGGAGGCGGAGGCGGCAGGCGAGGTTTTTGCCTATAATTATAAGGTACGCACCGAGTTGGCGACATCGCTGATGCTCACAAAGGTGGAGGTCGAAGAGCGTATCGCACGTGGTGACCAGTGGGTTATTCGTTTCAAAATGCCCGAAGATGAGGTGGTTGAGATGACGGACTTGATACGTGGCGAGGTGAGCGTAAACACCTCAACCTTAGACGATAAGGTGCTCTACAAATCGGCGGACAAGTTACCAACCTACCACCTTGCCAATGTTGTGGATGACAAGTTGATGGAGATCTCGCACGTGATTCGTGGTGAGGAGTGGTTGCCGTCGTTGCCGTTGCACTTCCTGTTGTACCGCGCCTTTGGGTGGACGGATTTGCAGCCCGAATTTGCACACTTGCCGCTACTTTTGAAGCCTACGGGTGGCGGAAAACTCTCGAAACGTGATGGGGATAAACTTGGGTTTCCGGTCTTTCCGCTCAGGTGGCAACCTGCTGAGGGTGAGGCGAGTAGGGGATATCGCGAGGATGGTTATTTGAATACGGCATTTATTAATATGTTGGCGCTTTTGGGGTGGAATCCCGGCACGGAGCAGGAGATTTTCACTATGGAGGAGCTGATCGATTCGTTCTCGTTGGAGCGTGTTTCGAAGGCTGGTGCGAGATTCCAACCCGACAAGGCTCGTTGGTTCAATGCGCAGTGGCTCAGCAAGTTAACAGCTGAGGAGCTACCCCCTCTAGTGCAGCCTATCCTACGTGCAAATGGTGTTGAGACCTCGGACGAGTTGGCAGGCGCAGCGGCCTATATTATGAAGGAGCGAGCGACACTTTTGCCTGACTTCTGGGAGCTGATCAACTTCTTTTTCGTTGCCCCAACTGAGTACGATGCTAAGCAGACAAAGAAATATTGGAAGGGAAATAACCCACAGATACTTAAAGAGTTACGCGAAATCCTAGGGGCTATCGACGACTTCTCACTCGAGAACACGGAGGCGATCGTTCATGCATGGATCACCGAGAAGGGGTACGGCATGGGGCAGGTGATGAACACACTTCGCTTGGCATTGGTCGGGGCTGGAAAGGGTCCGGGAATGTATGATGTGACGGCGTTTATCGGGCGCGAGGAGTGTATTAAGCGAATTGACCGTGTGTTAGAGGTTTTACCTATTCCAGAGGCGTAAGGGGTATGGAGATCGAACAATATCTATATGATATGAACGCTTCGGGCGAGGCTATTGTAGCCTATACAATGCGCTCTGAATCAGGGGCTTCTGTCCAACTTTGTAACCTTGGTGCTTCGGTGCTGGCGCTATCCCTGCCCAACAATGAGGGGCGGATGGAGGATGTTGCATCGGGCGTATCTATGCGTGGAGTTAAGGCGTTGAATGGCGATTTCGATGGCGGAATTAACTTCGCGGAGCGCATCTGGGAGAGCCATGTCGAGACCAACCGCGTGGTGATGATGCTCTCGTATGAGAGGGATGGTGTGGGGATTATGAACCAAGCTATCTTTGATTTTGATGATGATAACACTCTGGAAATCACATATATAGCGTGTGTAGATCAAGACTCGATCTTCGACCTAATCCAATCCATGACCTTCAATCTGGGGGCTGACCAACTCTTCGAGATTAACGGCACAGGCGAGCAGAACATCTTCCGTATAGATGGTGCGCAGCCAAACATCCTATCTGAGGTGGCGACCGTATCATCCACCGCGTCGGGGCGTAAAATCACGATTCTCTCATCGCAACCTGCACTCTACTACAACCCTCAAACCTGCGAAATCGCACCACTAACCCCTGATTCACAGATAGTTGCAGCTGAGTCTAGGTTCATCCAGAAGAACGTCTATCGATTCTTGTTGGGGTAGAACTTTGGGAACTGCCTCCGGCGGGCGGAGTGCTCTCCGCTGAGCTAATTAACTTTATCGATCCATGATTGGGTGCAGCAGCGCGTTGAACTGCTCGTGCTCCACCAAGAAGCCATCGTGGCCAAACAACGACTCAATCTCCGAATACTCCGCACCCGGTATCTTCGAGGTTAAATCGCGCATCTCACACGGTGGAAAGAGAATATCTGTCGTGATTCCAACCACAAAGGTCTTAGCCTTAATCGAGGCCAACGCCGCATCTGTCCCCCCTCTACCGCGCCCAATATCGTGGGTGTCGAAGGAGTTTAGGATCGAGTAGTATGAATAGGCGTCGAAGCGTTTGCATAGCTTCTCGCCCTGATACCTCTGGTAGCTTTGTGCCCTGTGATTCTCGATTCTAATATCCGGATTCTGCTGTGTGAGGTTATACCCATGAGGTCCACGATAGGTCAAAAGCGCTAAGGCTCTGGCAGTTGCAAGCCCCGTCATGCCGGCATCATCGCGAGGTTCTCCAAATGTCACATCCCCCTCGAGCGCCATCCTCATCGTCTCGTTTATCGCAACCGACCAAGGTGACGCCTTTGCATCCGTAGCAACCAATATCAACTTCGAGAAGCGATCTGGCTCGCATACGCTCCACTCCAACGCCTGAAATCCTCCAACCGAGCAGCCCAGAATCGTGTCGATATGACCCACCTCTAGGAATTCCGCCAAGATCTTATGTGCCGAGATCACATCGCGTATCGTGTACTTCGGGAACTCCTTATAATATGGTTTGCCCGTAGTTGGGTTTGTGTGTAGTGGCGCAGTTGTGCCATATGGCGACCCCAATATATTTGCACAGATCACATAGTGGTTCTCCGGATCTAGAATCGCACCCCTCTCCACCGTGTGTGGCCACCAATCCCGAACATCTGAGTTGGCCGTCAGCGCATGACAAACCCACACGACATTATCCGCCGCCTCGTTCTTCTGGCCATATGTCGAATATGCGATTTGAAGCTCCTCCAGCCTCTCGCCACTCTCCAACACAAAGGGGGCGTTATGTTTGTAGATCTTTATCGTCTCACTGCTCATTACTTACAATTTATTAAGTGCTTGATCTAGGTCGCTCTTGATATCCTCAATATGCTCGATTCCAACCGATAGACGTAGAAGATTTGGGTAGACGCCAGCCAATACCATATCGCTCTCGCTCAGTTGTGAGTGGGTAGTCGAGGATGGGTGGGTGATTATAGTTTTGTTGTCGCCAACATTTGTCTCGTGATAGATCATCTCTACTGACTCTGCAACATGTGTCGTAGTCGCCAAATCCCCCTTAATGCGGAACGATAGAACTGCTCCGTAGCCATTCTTAAGATACTTCTTGGCCATCGTGTGGTACTTGTTATCCTCCAATCCCGGATAGTTAACGCTCTCTACCTTAGGGTGTTTGCTCAACCACTTCGCCAACTCCAACGCGCTATCACAACTTCTCTGAACACGTAGGGCCAAAGTCTCCAACCCCTGAGCTAACAAGAAGCTGTTGAATGGCGAGATGCAAGCTCCAATATCGCGCAACCCCTCGCAACGAACCTTCACGCCAAATGCTGCCGCTCCAAATCGCTCGTAGAAATTTACCCCGTGATAGCTCTCTACTGGCTCAGAGATGAGAGGGTAGCGACCGCAACTCCAATCGAAGTTACCGCCATCGATGATCACGCCACCCATAGATGTCGAGTGTCCACCGATCCACTTTGTCGCTGAGTGAGTTACGATATTTATTCCATGCTCAAATGGGCGAGCAATATACCCCGCACACCCAAATGTATTGTCGCAAATAGATACTATATTATGGCTCTTCGCAAGCGCTGCAATAGCCTCGAAATCGGGGATTGAGAACTCTGGGTTTCCGATCGTCTCCAGATAGATCACCTTCGTATTCTCGTCAATCAAACTCGCGATGCTCTCCACCTTATCCCCATCCGCCATGCGAACCTCGATGCCAAAGCGCACCAAGAGGTGGCGAAAGACGTTGAATGTGCCGCCATAGAGGTGTGAGGTGGTGACCACGTTATCCCCAGCGCTACATATCGCCGTGATAGCTGTGAACTGAGCAGACATACCCGAAGCTGTAGCTACTGCCGCTACACCGCCCTCCATAGCTGCCATACGTTGCTCAAAGACATCTGTTGTTGGGTTGTTAAGACGTGTGTATATCATACCCGGAGCCTCGAGAGCAAATAGCTTTGCCGCGTAATCTGCACTCTCAAATGTGTATGCCGTACTCTGATATATTGCTGGTGCACAAGCTCCTGTAGCGTCAGGGCGATGACCGGCATGGACTCCTAGGGTCTCAAATCTTAAATTTTTCTGCTCCATTCCTTTTTTTGTTTTCACTGGTGATAATCGGCAAATATAGCGCAAATATGACGGGATAACAAATTATTACCCCGAAAAGTTCTATTTTTCTCGCACTACTTAGCAGCGAAATGGGCCACAACCATCTTCGCCTTTGCCATCCCGATCTCTTCGGCCAACTCCTCTATTGGGGTCGATTTGATCCTCTTGACGCTCTTGAATCGTTTGAGCAGTGCTGCAGCGCTCTTTGGTCCAACCCCTTTTATGGAGTCCAACTCGCTCACTATGAAGTTGTTGCTGCGTTTTTGGCGGTGGAATGTGATTCCGAACCTATGTGCCTCGTCTCGTAGGTGGCAGATCACCTTCAGTGGCTCTCCCTGCCGCGATAGATAGTAGGGTAGTGGGTCGCCCGGATAGAATACCTCCTCGATACGTTTTGCAAGGCCAACGAGTGTCACCTGATTCTCGATCCCCAATTCGCACAAGACGTTATATGCGCTCGAAAGCTGCCCCTTTCCGCCATCCACAATGATCAAATCCGGCAATTGTGAACCCTCCTCTATCATCCTCGAATAGCGCCTTCCGACCACCTCGCGCATCGATGCGAAGTCATCTGCCCCCACAACTGTTTTGATGTTGAAGTGGCGATAATCCTTGCGCGAAGGCTTACCATTCTTGAATACGACACAAGCCGCTACGGGGTTAGTACCCTGCAAGTTAGAGTTGTCGAAACACTCAATGTGACGTGGCTCGCGATCCATCCTCAGCTCGCGCTGCATAGCCGCCATCAATCGATCTGTGTGGCGCTCCGGATTATGAATCTCCATGTTTTTGAGCTGCTCCGCACGGAAGATCTTGGCGCTTTTCATAGAGAACTCCAATAGCTCCATCTTCTCTCCTCGCTTGGGCACGGTGAATATCGTCTTGTCGAATAGCTCCGCTGCGGATGGGATCTCGGGGACTATCACCTCGCGAGCTAGTTGTTGCTCTGTGCGTGCCAATATCTGTTGTATGGCGTGTGAGAGTAGGGTCGCTGTGTCGCTATCAATTCCCGTTGTGAGTTGGACGGTGTAGACCCCCACAATCGAGCCGTGACGAATCCTCACGAAGTTGCAATAAGCATCATCGAGTTCATCCACCAACAGCGAAAAGATATCAACATCCTCGATCTTAGCACTCACAATCACCGAACGATGGGTGTAGTTCTCCAACGACTCGAGACGCATTTTGTAGCGCTGTGCCTGCTCGAAATTGAGCTCCTCGGCGGCTCGCATCATCTCGTTATTTAGGTGGCTCTTGACGGGGCGTAGATCCCCTCTTAAGACCGAAATTGCCATATCTACCTGCTTTTGATACTCCTCGGCACTCTGACCCCCAACACACGGAGCGGCGCAATTCCCCAAGTGATACTGCAGACAGACGCCATACTTCCCACGTGCAATGGCCGCATCGGAGAGGTTTAACTTGCAGGTTCTCAGCTGGATAATATCGCGGATGAACTCCAAAATGATCCTCTGCATCGAGATCGAGGAGTAGGGGCCGAAGTATTGCGAGCCATCTTTGAGTAGCCTTCGCGTAGACAAAACTCGGGGGAAGGGCTCTCTGACCACCACAATCCAAGGGTAGGTCTTGTCATCTTTGAGCAGGATATTGTAGCGCGGTTGGAGCTGCTTGATGAGCGAATTCTCCAACAGCAGCGCATCCCCCTCGCTCTGGACTACAATGTGGTTTATATTGCAGATTTGGCGAACCAGAACTCGCACCTTTGCGCTATGCTCCCGACTACTCACAAAATAGGAGCTCACACGCTTGCGCAGGCTCTTAGCCTTACCTACATATATAACCTCCCCATCGCTATTGAGGAATTGGTAGACTCCGGGGCTTAGCGGAAGTTGCGCGATCTGCTCTTTTATTCTATTTTGATTCTCGTTCATTTAAGTGTAAAGGTAACAAAAATCGTGGTGAGGTGCGAAAAAATGTAAAAAAAAGTATCGATTCTCTTTGTATAGGTGAAAAAATATTACCTTTGCGCCATAATATATTCCCAATATACCAGATTGGGGGTGTTCAAACTAAAACGTATATAGATGAAACACGCTTATGTATTCCCGGGTCAGGGAGCTCAATTCGTAGGGATGGGTAAAGACCTTTATGAGAATAGCGCTGAGGCTAAGGCTTTGTTCGAGAAGGCTAACGAGGTGCTAGGTTTTCGTATAACAGATATCATGTTCGAGGGGACAGTCGATCAACTCAAGGAGACTAAGGTTACACAACCTGCCGTTTTCCTCCACTCTGTAATCATGGCTAAGACGTTGAATGTCACTCCCGATGCTGTTGCTGGCCACTCGTTGGGTGAGTTCTCGGCGTTGGTTGTTGCTGGGGTATTGTCGTTTGAGGATGGTCTTACTTTGG
This sequence comes from Rikenellaceae bacterium, assembly GCA_047174605.1. Classification (GTDB taxonomy): domain Bacteria; phylum Bacteroidota; class Bacteroidia; order Bacteroidales; family Rikenellaceae; genus Alistipes. The sequence continues at coordinate 59,249 of JBCQTX010000004.1, forward strand.
TTTCGAAACGTGCTCAGGCTATGCAGGCTTGTTGCGAGGCTGTGCCGGGAACTATGGCTGCTGTACTTGCATTGTCGGATGAGGTGGTCGAGAAGATCTGTGATGAGATAGATGGTGTTGTCGTTGCCGCGAATTATAACTGTCCGGGGCAGTTGGTGATCTCGGGAAGTGTCGAGGCTGTTGAGGCTGCTTGTGAGGCTGCTAAGGCTGCTGGTGCTCGTCGCGCATTGCGTCTACCTGTTGGAGGTGCGTTCCACTCTCCGCTTATGGCGCCTGCTCGCGAGGAGTTGGCTAAGGCTATTGCAGATGCTCCATTCGCTGTGCCATCGTGCCCGATTTATCAGAATGTGGATGCTAAGCCATACACGGACTCTGCCCTTATCAAGGAGAATTTGATAGCGCAGTTGACCGCACCTGTTCGTTGGACTCAGATTGTCGAGAATATGGTTGCTGATTCAGTTACAGAGTTCACGGAGCTAGGCCCGGGAGCTGTGCTTCAAGGACTTATCAAGAAGGTATCGGCTGATGTTGCAGTCGAGTCGCGCGCTACGTTGTAGCAGATCGTTGCAAGGCGGCGAATAAAAAAGGGAGCTATCCACATTGGATGAGCTCCCTTATATTTTATCTACGAGTCGCATACTGATGATCCACCGGCCCATGCCCCTCTCCAATCTCGAAACGAGCACCACTCACAAGGGCCGAGGTCAAATAGGCCTTTGCGCTACGCACAGCCTCCGCTGGGGTGAGTCCCTTCGCAAGAAATGCTGCTAATGCCGAGGAGAGTGTACATCCCGTGCCATGAGTATTTTTGGTCTCTAGACGTGGCGATGTGAGGTGGTGAATCTTCCCCTCAGCATCCAAGAATATATCGGTCAACATCTTTTCGGTGAGGTGTCCCGCCTTGAGTAGCACCGCGACAGAGCCATCTCGCGAGAGCTCTCGCGCAGCATCTGGAAGGGCATCTTGACACTCGATCTTATGACCAAGCAATATCTCCGCCTCTGGAATATTTGGGGTGATGATGGTGGCACGCGGTATCAATTCGCGGCTCAGCATCTCGATGGCGCTCTGCTCAATGAGCCTATGCCCCGAGGTTGCGACCATCACTGGGTCGAGCACCACGTTGCGAGGTTTGTACTTATCAATCGCACGACACACCACCTCGATAACCTCTGTGGAGTGGAGCATCCCGATCTTGATAGCATCTGCGCCAATATCGCTCAACACCGCTTCGATCTGCCCCTCGATAATCTCTATTGGAATGGGGTGGACTGCTGTTACCCCCAATGTGTTTTGAACCGTGACGGCTGTGATTGCAGTGGCTGCATAGCCTCCGCAGGCCGATATAGCTTTGATATCAGCTTGGATTCCTGCACCCCCTCCCGAGTCACTTCCCGCTATTGATAAAACCCTTGTATATCTCATTCTATAGTATGTTGTGAAGTAGCCTCGCCGCGACTCGAACGCGAATCTAAAGTTTAGGAAACTTTCGTTCTATCCCTTGAACTACGAAGCCAAAATATAAAAGTACCGCGCAACGTCCATCGCGCGGTACAAATATAGATACTTTATTTTAAACTAGCAAAATTTCCGGCTTAGAATCCCCAACTAAGACCAATTGATCCAACATTTGCAACAGCGCGATACTCGCCACCAAATGCTGCAAGTGTGCTCTGGCGTGAGTAGCCCTGAGGAGCGATATAAGCGTATGCAAGGTCGATCGAGAGGTTGCCACATGGTGCAAAGCTGAAACCTGCTGTGTAGCCTAGCTTGTTCATTGATGGGGTCTCTGGCGAGAAGTACTCATCCTGCACTGGGCTCTCGTCGTAGTAGAATCCTGCACGTGCTGTCAACCACTCCAAAGCCCTATACTCAGCTCCGAGGCGATAGATCATCGTGTTGTCGTAATCCTTTACTGACGAACTTGTATATCCCGGATATATGAAGTCAAGTGACTCATAGACACCCCATCCGACCATCTGCATCTCTGCCGACACCTTCCATCTCTCAGTTGGAAGATATGTCACACCGACACTCAATGTCGAAGGCATTGGGAGCTCTGCTGTGAATGAACTACCCTCCATCAAGCTAAATAGGGCTGCCGTTGCACCTGTATCATCCGCACCCTCGATCGCTGGACGAGTATAGTCGCTACCGAAGTTAAGTTCTGTATCGCCCTCATCCACAACCATATTCATTCTCGAACGGTACGATGCTCCGATGCTCCACTTCTCATTAACGTCATACATCAAACCAACGTTGAATCCAAATGTAAAGGCCGCGTCACCCGACAATGTTGCAGCTGCAACACCTGCCCCCTCTGCAATTGCGCCATCAAGATATGCCGCTGTTGTAGGATTAATGAGTGATTTAGAGAGCTCAAACGATCCCCATGACATCATAAGACCAGCTCCGATAGAGAGTTTGTCGTTGAACAATTTGTATGACAACGTAGGTTGAACTGCATATGACTGCATAGAGATATTCTGCACCTGATCCATTCCAGCCCAATCATCATCCCACGTCATAGATGAACCATATGGGGTGTTGAAGTTAAGACCAAAGGCCAAATCATCTGTGATCTTGTAGTTGAGGTTGAGGTAGATTGGAGTTGATAGGTCGTTATCTGACTCATACTTCACACCATCCGAATCAGCCACGCAAGTCGCCACTGCTGCGATACCCGTCACACCACCTGCGATTGTGAACTTCTGATCCTGATAAGCTGCTGCCGCTGGGTTGAACCATACCGACTCCGAGTTTAGCTTCTGAGATACGCCAGTGTGAGCCATACCTAGTTGTTTCGCACTCAAGGTGTTTACTTGATAACCCTCTGCCGAGGCGTTGGCCGTAAATGCCGCTGCTAGGGCAAATAGAATAATTTTCTTCATAAATTTTAATAGTTAGTGTACTTGACAAAATGACGAATTTTGGTTTAAAAACGGCACTTTGTGACAATAAATCGGGTCAAAAGTAGAATAAAAAATCTTTTTGACCAAATTTTTCGACCATAAATATTAAAATGTTATGAAATTTAATGCAAAAAAAGGTGGCCACTAAATATGAATAATGACCACCTGCAGGGTGTTTAGAACAGTTAACTTTAATGATATTACTGTCTGGGGAGCCGAGGCGAGGTGTCAACACTTTCTAAAACTTTTATTGGATACCCAAAATCAAGTCTGGGGTGTTGGCGCTATGGATGCAGTTTCGCCACCTTGCAACGCTCTCATTCAATGAGTATAGACCCGCCCCTTGTGAGCCAGCTCCTTGTCGTGGTCGCATCTGCTAGGGGTCGGATACTCCAACTTCTCAAGCTCCGCAACGGCGTTCTCGATGTCACTCAGCAACATATCCGCCATATCGCGCGACATCCCTTGGCGTACCACAACCCTCATAACTACCATCCACTCAATGTTTTTCGGCATCGTGTAGGCTGGCACCATCCAACCGCTCTGCTGTAGCTTGTCCTGCAGATCATAGAGTGTCCACTTCGCGGTTTTATCATACTCAGGCTCCATATACCAGACAAAAAGTGGGTTGTCGACCGTCTCAGCGAAGTTCTTGAAACACTTCATCTCGCCAATCTTTGAGTGGCAATAGGTGGCCACCTCCATCGAGTTGTGTTGAGTCTGTTTGTAGCCCTCAAAACCTAAGCGGATAAAGTTGTAGTATTGGCCCAAAACCTGCGCTGCCGGACGCGAGAAGTTGAGTCCCACCTGCGTGATGCTCGCCCCGAGATAGTTCACGCTAAAGGACATCTCCTCGGGCAGATACTCTTTGTCGCGCCACAAGACCCAACCTAGACCCGGATAGACCAACCCATATTTGTGCCCCGAGGTAGAGATCGAGTAGACCCATTTTAGACGGAAATCCCACTTGGTATCAGGCGAGAGAAATGGCAGGATGAAGCCTCCTGAAGCGGCATCTACATGGATCGGAATATTGTAACCTGTTCGCGCGTTGTACTCCTCTAGCGCCATATCCAACGCCTCGATATCTTCGTTGAGCCCCGTCCACGTGACACCTGCAATTGGGACGATGCAGATTGTATTCTCGTCACACATCGCAATCGCATCCTTCGCGTCGAGTGTCAGTTTCTCGGTGGTGAGCGGCACGGTGCGCATCTCAATTTGCCACAATTGGCAAAACTTCTCCCAGACGACCTGAAAGCCTGTGCTCATCACTAAATTGGGTTTGTCGCAGGGTTTTCCCTCGGCGGTGCGACGTTTGCGCCACCTGAGCCACGCGGCAACACCACCCAACATACACGCCTCCGAAGAGCCAATTCCCAACGCTCCACACTTCCACTCACCCTGCTCCGGAGAGTTCCACAGATCGGCAAGGATATTGATGCAACGGCCACACATCACGGCAATTCGCGGATACTCCGTCTCATCGATATAGTTTATGTCGATCGCCTCGTTCATCAGGCGAGTGGCGTGTTCATCCATATATGTAGTGACAAATGTAGCGAGGTTGAGGCGAGACTGCGTCTGCGCATAGGTCTCGTTTTTCACCATCTGATAGGCGATCTCGGGAGGTGTGGATGATTGTGGGATCTTCTGGCTAGGTGCAGGCTGCAGCATCTGCTCCGATGCGTAGACAGCAGTTGCGGTGTTGTCGTTTTTTTTCATGATCTTGATGTTTATAATTCACCATACCACATTCCAAAAACTTTGCCACTGAGCGGAGCGCCCAAAACAAATAGCTGCGACAAAAAACAACAGCAATAAAAAAAGCGACCCACTCAATGTAGATCGCCTCTTAGTGACACCGCCAGGACTCAAACCTGGAACCTTCTGATCCGTAGTCAGATGCTCTATTCAATTAAGCTACGGTGCCATTCCCTTATTGCGAGTGCAAATATATGGCTTTTTTGTCTATTCTGCAAATTTTTACCGATAAAATTATCGCTTTTTTGCGTCTAGCTTGTCAATGTTCTAAAAATCAAATGGTTACAAAGTGGGTTTCTTGACCGTTTTTTTAGCCCCTCCAACCTCTCGATCGGGGTTTGACTTGATAAATTGCTCCCACGATGAGCTGCCGCCACGTTTTAACTCCTTTCGTCCGCCGCCCAATCCCTTCGTGCGACCTACTTGGAAGTGGCCGTTGAGCGGATTTGTGGTGGTGTAGAAGTGGCACAAGGCTGCGGCCATCCCATCCGTAGCGTCGAGCTGAGCTTCGGTATCCTTCAACCCCAAAATCGACTTCACCATCGTCGCCAACTGCTCCTTCGAGGCCGACCCTTGTCCCGTGACCGCCTGTTTGATACGTGTTGGTGCATACTCAAAGACATCGATTTCGCGGCTCAACGCTGCTGACATCGCCACCCCTTGAGCCCGTCCGAGCTTCAACATCGACTGCACATTCTCCCCAAAGAATGGCGCTTCCAACGCAACCTCTCGCGGTTTATACTCATCGATTATTGCCCTCACACGGTCAAAGATCATCTTCAACTTTGCGTATGGATCCTCCAATCGGTGCATATCAATCACCCCCATCACAACGCTCAACACCTTAGAACCACGCACCTCCACAACACCATAACCCATATAGTTGGTGCCGGGATCGATCCCCAAGATTCTATAGTGCTCCGGACGAATCATCCCTGCTTACTCCCCCTTTAGCTCCTTGACAGCCTTCTCCAACTCTCGAACTGTACGTGCCAAGTTTGGCAGATCTTTCACCACTGCGGCTGTGCGGTGGAACTGGATGCCCGGCAGTGCTGGATAACCCATACGAACCTCATTATCAGGGACATTCTTGTCGATTCCACTCTTCGAACCCACCTTTACATTATCTCCAATCGTGATATGATCCTTGATGCCGACCTGACCCGCCAAGAAACAATTCTTGCCAATACGCGAAGTTCCTGCAACACCCATCTGTGCCGACGATACGGTATTCTCTCCGATCACCACGTTGTGTCCCACTTGAATCAGATTGTCGAGCTTCACTCCATCCTTGATGATTGTCGAATCGGTCTTTGCGCGGTCGATGCAGGTGTTTGCTCCGATCTCCACACGATCTCCAATAACGACATTTCCTAACTGTGGGATCTTATCAAATCCACCCTCCGCATTTGGGGCAAATCCAAATCCATCTGCGCCAATCACCGCTCCCGAGTGGAGGATACACCCCTTACCCACGTGGCACCCCTCGTAGATCTTCACTCCGGCATAGATCGTTGTCCCCTCGCCAATTGTCACGCCATCACCAATATAACATTGTGGGTAGATCTGGCAATCATCGCCAATCTTCGCTCCACCCTCAACAACTGTGAACTCACCAATATATAGGCTCTCGCCCAACTCTGCAGACTCCGCTATGGCAGCCATCTTGCTCACACCGCTCTTTTTGGGGCGTGCTGCGCTATACATCTCCAGTAGTTTGAGGATGCACTCGCCAGCGTTATCCACCTTGATGAGTGTCGCTGCGATATCGGCCGATGGGGTAAATGTCTTATCCACAAGGACAATGGATGCCCCTGTTGTATAGATGAATGGCTCATATTTAGGGTTGATAAGATAGGCTAGTGACCCTGCGCGACCCTCCTCGATCGAGGATACTGTGCTCACCTTTGCATCTTTATCACCTACGATGTCGCCGCTCAAAAAGGCTGCGATCATCTCTGCTGTAAACTCCATTTTCATATTTCTCTGCTTTATAAAAAGTTACTACTCTCTCTCTCGGTAATTCTCGATATCAACCCCATCAGGCATCATCGATTTTACATCGCGCTCGAAGGCCAAAAGCTCCCTTACACAGCTCGATGATATGTGCGCTACAGTGGCTGGCGTGAGCAGCATCACTGTCTGTAATTCGGGGTATATCTCGCTATTTACCGCCTCTATGGTCCGCTCCATCTCCAGATCCATCGTGTTTCTCACTCCGCGAACCATCGCAATAGCTCCGATCTCACGTGCGAAATCTCCCGTCATACCTATATATATCTGGGTCGAGACCCTTGGCTCATCCGCATAGTAATCATCAATGAGACGTGCCCTCTGCTCCACTGTGAGCAGCCCCTGCTTTGTGATGTTGTTACCCACTCCGATCACCACACGATCAAAGATCTTCAGTGCCGAGGTGACCAACGCCGCATGGCCTTTGGTAAAGGGGTCGAACGATCCGGGGAGGAGTGCTATTCGCTTGTTATTCATGGTGTTAAAGATCTTTGTAAAGGATATAATCTGGGCGGATGAAATCTGTCCCCTCTATCTTGTAGTCGCCTTGGCGTGCAATCTCAAGCCCTATTTTGAAGTAGAAATCGACCGCTTTGTTTTTGCGATTTACATTGAGCTCCATCCTGCACGGCTCTCCCTTGCACAACCTCTTTATCTCTCGAAAAGCGTGTTCGATCAATATCCGACCATACCCTTTTCCATGAGCATCGAAGTTGAGATAGAGCTTCTCGAGGTGAACCAAAGTTGGTGTCTCGGGGTGAAGCGAAAGATATCCAATCGCCTTGCCCTCCTCAAAGAAGAGGTAGAATTGTTGCCCCTCCTCAAACTGACCCTGCAAACTCTGCTCCGAGTACATCCAATCCACCATCCAGTCATTCTGCTCCTTCGAGACGATATTTGCGTATGTCTGTTCGAAACTCGGAAGTGCAATCTCTCGTATTGTCGGGATCTCCATCGGTGTCACCTGCGTGATCTGATATGGCTTGTCGCTACTCTTCACCCTCATGTACTCCTCAAAGGTGTAGGGATACTCATATTTTTCACCCCTCTCGAAGTGTTTTTGCGCAACCATCTGCCACTCCTGTTCGTCCCACTCCGGGTAGAGTGTGTCGCCCTCATACTCCTTATGAACGCGCGTCAGGTAGAATCTATCTGCTAGTGGCATCGCCTCTGCATATATCTGTGCCCCACCAATTATAAATACCTTATCTGCAGGCGAAAAGAGCCCCAACGCCTCCTCCAAGGAGTGGACAACTCTGCACCCCTCGATCTCGATCTCGGATCTTGTGATCACCACATTTTCGCGATTTGGCAGAGGTCGTCCCAACGACTCATACGTCTTGCGACCCATCACAACCGGATGGCCCGACGTGATGCTTTTGAAGTGTTTTAGATCCTCCGAGATATGCCACAAGAGCTGGTTGTCGCCCCCTATAACTCCATTCTCAGCTACAGCTACAATTATATTTATCATGGTTCATCTGGTTTAAAATGACATCGGAGCTGAGATCGTAGGGTAGGGGTCATACCCCTCCAACTTGAAATCTTCGTACTTAAAGTCAAAGATCGAGCTCACCTCCTTGTTAATTATCATCTTTGGGAGCTGTCGCGGAGTGCGTGATAGCTGCTCTGCCACCTGCTCCATATGGTTTAGATATAGGTGTGTATCGCCCAATGTGTGGATAAACTCACCAGCCTCCAATCCACACTCATGCGCCATCATCATCATCAATAGTGCATATGAGGCGATGTTGAATGGAACGCCCAAGAATGTGTCGGCACTACGCTGATAGAGCTGGCACGAGAGCTTCCCATCTGCGACATAGAATTGAAACATCACATGGCATGGCGGGAGTGCCATCTGGTCGATCTGCGCCACATTCCACGCCGAGACAATCATACGACGCGAGTTCGGAGAGTTCTTAATTGTCTCCATCACCTCGCGGATTTGGTCGACAACACTCCCATCTGCACCGCTCCAACTTCTCCACTGATTGCCATAGACTGGCCCTAGATCGCCATAGTTATATTCCTCGATATCTGAGCTTTGTCCAATCGAAGATAGGAACTCATCACGCGAGAGTGGCTCTTGGCTTTTGGTTGCCGATAGCTCGCAATAATATCTATATGCATCATTATCCCAAATATGTACGCCATTGGAGTAGAGATACTTAATATTGGTATCCCCCTTCAAAAACCACAATAGCTCATAGATGATTCCCTTCAAGAATACCTTTTTAGTGGTGAGTAGCGGAAAGCCATCACTCAAGTCAAAACGCATCTGGTGGCCAAAGATACTCTTTGTTCCCGTCCCCGTTCTATCCCCTTTTACTGCACCTTCAGCGGTGATTTTCTCTAATAAATCTAGATATTGTCTCATTGTAGTTATATCTTTTCGATTATCATATTTCCCTCTCTATCCAACTTCGCGTAGGTTGCACCATCTCCCCAATCACCAATGAAGGTCACTTGGTAACTATCTTCGACTCTGTGTTGGAGGATTTGGTGGAGGTGTCCATAGATGTAGTGGTCGCATGGCGAGATCTGTTGTTGCATCGCGGCGTACTCCAATAGTGCAGCTACTCCCTTGCCATGTATCGTGTTGTGCTCGGGTGTCGCTTTATGTTTTTTGCGTGATGAATCGCTCCACCATAGCCCAAACTTCAGTGCCCAATCGGGGTGTACTAACCACGAAAATAACCACCTCACAACCTTCGACCGAAAGAGCGTGTTGAGCAGCCCTAACTTCCAATCTCCATCCACGTTGAGGTTATCCCCATGAGCGACATGAACCACCTTGCCATCCAATACGAATCTCTGCGGAGCGGTATATATCTCAACCCCACACTCCTCGCTTAGGTAGTTGCCGACCCACATATCGTGGTTGCCAACCATATAGACTACACGTACTCCACTCTCTGTGATCTTGGCAAGTTGCGACAATACTCTTACGTGTCCTTTGGGTACAACGTGTTGATATTCAAACCAGAAGTCAAAGATATCTCCGCACAAAAATATGGTGTCAGCATCCTCCGAGACCCTCTCAAGCCACTTCACAAAGAGCCTCTCGACGCGGCGAGATCGCTCCCTGTCGCCCGAACCTAGGTGGACATCTGATGCGAAATAGTACATGGCATCTCTACTTCTGAATCTCCTCAGCGAGCTTTGTAGCTAGCTGCTCACCATAGAGGTTGCGGCCAACGATATCGCCACTTTTGCTGATCAAGATATTTGATGGTATGTTGGTGACGTTGTACAATCCCAGCGATTGAGAGCGTGTGCCACGTAGGTCGCTAACCGAGATCCAAGGCAATTTCTGAGCCTGTACGGTGTTGATCCAGATAGCCTTAGAGGTATCTATACCAACTTGATAGACCTCGAACTGACCACCCTCTTGATAACTCTCATATAGCTCCTTCAGCGCCACATTATGTCTATTGCTATTTCCCGACTCTGCCGACCAGAAATCGACCAATATAACCTTACCCGCAAGCGACGAAAGTGCTATTTGGTTGCCAAACATATCGTTCATCTTAAGATCTGGATAGTCACTATATGATACTGATTTGATCAGCTCAAGGCGCGCCTCGCTCTCGATTATCTTGTGGTTGAGCAGAGTGACGTATGGCGATGTTGGGTACTTCTCGATAATTCCGTTCAACACCTCGCGCATATAGATCACATCGCTGCTCTCGCTCACGATATAACTATCTCCCGGCAAGCGTTGGAATAGCGCATAGACAGCAGCCATCGTCGACTTGTTGGTCACAATAAATTTGATCTGATTCTGCTTGATATCGCGGAATAGCTCATTATACTCCCTTGCAACCTCCTTTGCAGCCTCCTCGTCATCGTGTAGTTTCGCATAACGAGCCGCGATGCTATTGAGCTTGGTTGTCTGTTGGTAATAATCCTGATAAAAAGAGCGCAGCAACTCCGTCTCCTCCGACCCTTTGGTGGTGTAGTTAAGAGCGATACGCCCCAACGAGTTCACCTTGATATGTTTGCCCCGACGACCCAACAGCGGAGCGCGTTCCATATCGTAGCGCAACTCATAGACCATAGGGTTGACTGGTGCATCCTTAACAACAAATTTGAATGTACCATTTGGTGCGAGCTCCATCGAGTCAATCGTATTGCGGACTCCGCTCTGTAGTTGATCGAGGTATATCATCGATTTATCACCACAAACTATATCTCCGCTAATAACGAGTTTCGTGCGGTTGGTGGCCCACCACACAAGAGATGTTCCAACAATAAGAGATAATAAGATAGGTATTAATAAGCGTAATTTCATCTAAAAATTATATTTGTTCAACACATATTTCATCGGCTGCAAATTAAATTGTAGCTAACGGATATCTAAGGTAGTAATTATTTATCGATTTACGTTGCGTCTTGGTGCACTATTTTTCGAAAAAGTGCGACTTTGGAAGTTATTGCGGTTTTTTGTACCTCCGCGCTGCATCGTGTTTTTCTGTCCTTTTTGGTTTTTTTGACCCTTTGGGTTGTGTCCCGATTGGTTGTTTTTATAATCGCTTCGGATATTGTTTATAGCAACTTCATCTATGGCAATGCAATCTTCGGCCATAACCTTTATATCCTTTATAATCACCTCGTTGTTAGGATGCTCTTGGTTGTATTCGAAGCTCTTGCTGCGCATATATCGAGCGATGTTGTCCACCGCATTTGCCACCGCTTCGGGGTTCTGTTCGTTGCTCAGCGATCGGATCATCTGCCCGACATACTTCCCATAGTGTTTGTGGGGTATGCGATGGCGATTATACTTCATCTTATTTGGAGTCACCTTGACATTCTCGCGTGTGGGCGATGGGTATGGTGAATCGACATCTAGCTGAAAATCAGATATTATGAAGAGGTGATCCCACAATTTATGGGTGAAATCAGCGGTGTCACGAAGCAGTGGATTAAGGTTTCCCATAACTGCAATCACAGCGTGAGCCTGACGGTTTCGTTCCGTGCGATCTTCGATCTCCATGAGCGAATCCACCATCTTCTGAATGTGTCGACCATACTCCGGAAGTTGGAGCTTGCGACGTGTATAATTATAATTTTTATCCATATTTTCGTAACTAGTGTATATTATATAACGTAAACTATCTTGTTGAAATTGTTTTTAAAGGGCCTTTTAACCCACCTTTTGACCACCTTACATCTAGCTTTTAGGGGTTTCACAACCCTCCCCAGCCCTTGATCTCGTGATTTGCATCATGCTTATTTTTAGCGGAAAGTGATTAACTTCGTGCAAAAGTAACAAAAATTTTGCATATATAAGCTATGAATAAAGTTTTAATATTAGAGCCAACAAAAAGTGTGCGAAAGAGCTTGTGTGAATTGATTGAGTTGGAGGGATTCACCACATTCGGAGTTGAGAGTATTGGCGAAGCGGAGCAATCCGTAGTTGCAGCATTGGCGCAACACTCCCCCTTTGATCTACTACTGGTGGATAGCGTTGTCGAGGCGTTGACAGGGGCGGTGGCATCGTTGCCATTCATCGTACTGTCGAATACTCCATCAATCGAGGAGGCTATGGTGGCTGCTCGTCGAGGTGCTATTGATTATATGTGTCGCCCGTTCGATATGAATCGGCTGCTTAGTGTGGTTCGAAGTGCCATCGAGAGCCGCAAAGTCGAGAAGGAGCAGGAGGAAACGACCAAGGTGGCTCGCCGATCGACACCGCGCACTCAATCGCAACATATCCACATTGTCGGGGTCTCGGATCAAGTGGAGCGACTACGGGCTCTCATTGCCAAGATCGCACCATCCGATGCTCGAGTGATGATTCTAGGTGAGAATGGCACGGGTAAGGAGCTTGTCGCCCGCTCGATACACGATCTTAGTTCGCGGAGCGCAGCCCCATTCGTGGAGGTCAATTGTGCCGCCATCCCCTCGGAGCTGATCGAGAGTGAGCTCTTTGGGCACGAGAAGGGGGCCTTCACCTCTGCTGTGAAGCAGCGTCATGGAAAATTTGAGCAGGCCAATGGCGGAACGCTCTTTCTGGATGAGATCGGTGATATGTCGCTTGCGGCACAGGCCAAGGTGCTGCGTGCCCTCCAAGAGCGGAAGATTAGCCGCGTGGGAAGTGATCGTGATATAAATGTCGATGTTCGTGTCGTTGCTGCCACCAATAAAGATATACGTGCCGAGATTGCTGCCGGAAATTTTCGTGAGGATCTATACCATCGAATAGGTGTTATCGTGGTTCGAGTCGTAGCGTTGCGTGATCGCAAGGAGGATATTCCACTTCTTGTCGATCACTTTTTGCATATGGTGTGTGAGGAGTATCACATCGATTGCAAGCAGATCACTTCCGAGGCGATCGAGCTACTCAAAGATATGGAGTGGAGCGGTAATATTCGCGAGTTGAAGAATGTAGTCGAACGACTTGTCGTGCTCTCTGAGCGGCAGATCGAGGCGGGGGATGTAGTGGCGTATTGTACCTATTAGCCAAAGAGAGTGACTAACAAGGCGATTTTTGGCACTTCCCTCCGCTTTTTAATCCTCACGTACTTTAGTACGCTCCGGTTAAAAATGCTCACGAAGCCCCAAAACTCATCCTTGTTAGCCACTCTCTAACCATGATATATTTTCGGCACTTCCCTTGTCTTTGAAATGCTCACGACCTAAGTACGCTCCGCTTTCAGAGACAAGGGAAGTGCAAAAAATGACTTTTTATACAGCTTCTTTCCCTACTCCTCAGAGAACTCCTCCTTCGAGACTCCGCAAATTGGGCAAACCCAATCATCTGGAATATCATTGAAATCTGTTCCTGCCTCGATCCCACCATCAGGATCACCCACCTCTGGGTCATAAACGTAAGCACATGGCTCACATACATACTTTTTCATAATCTATTTACTTTAATTGTTTAAAATCCACTCTGCCATTCTCTCCATCGCCGCTCTATCCGACTCCTTGTAGCTCGAACGAATCAAAATCGTCTCCTCAAAGATATCGATATTCTTCATCGACTCCAACATCGCGCGCATAACCTTACCTGCCGAGGGTGCCCACGAACCATTCTCTATGATACCCACCTTGCGGCCGTTGTAGTTCTTGCTTTTGAGGTGGTGCAAAAAGTGTTCCATCGGAGGGAAGAGCCCTGCATCATATGAAGCTCCTGCAACGATCAAGTGTTGTGTCTGGAAGGCATCCTCCACCATATATGATTGGTCACCACGTGCCAAATCAAACAAGTTCACATTCTCGCATCCTGCCGCCTTCAACACTTCCGCCATCTTCTCGGCAGCCACTTTCGTGTGGCCATGAATCGATGCATAGGCGATCATAACACCCTCATCCTCATATTGATAACGACTCCATAGGTCATACATATTGACATAATATCCAATATCTTCGCGTATGATCGGCCCATGTAGCGGAGCGATAGTCCTAACCTCGACACCATCTAACTTTTTGAGCAGCGACTGAACATTGTTTCCGTACTTACCAACAATATTGTAGTAGTAACGACGAGCCTCACACGTCCACTTCTCCTCGCTATCCGCAGCGCCAAATTTACCAAAGGCATCTGCGCTATAGAGAGTCTTGTCGAATGTGTCATAAGCAACCATAACCTCTGGCCAATGGACCATCGGAGCTGTCACAAACTGTAGCTTATGCTCTCCCAAATCGAGTATATCACCCTCCTTAACGGTAACCTTTCGCCCCTCGATATCGCAGCAGAAGAATTGCGAGATCATACCGAAGGTCTTAGCATTTCCCACAACCTGCATCGTTGGGTATAGCTCGATCAGCTTTTGTAATCCTGCCGCATGGTCGGGCTCCATATGGTTCACCACCACGTAGTCTGGTGTGCGACCCTCCAATGCTGCATCCAGATTTGCTAACCACTCATCGAGTTTTAGATCATCCACCGTATCCATCACAGCAACCTTCTCATCCAAGATAAGATATGAGTTATAGCAGATTCCCTCCGGGATCGTATATTGGTTCTCGAACAGGTCGAGTGTTCTATCATCAACACCGATATATTTTACCGTGTCAGATATGTTTTGTTGCATTCTATTCTATTTTAATTATACTTAATGGGTGTTCTATTTTCTCCCAATTTTTAATTTTTAGTTAATAATTGCCCATTTTTGATTTTGCAAAAGTGGGTTGTAGTGGCTCTACCACCGATTTTTGGAAAATCGAAAAGGGGTGGTTAGTAGCTTAAAAGTTTTATTGGGGGAAATTAGAACTCCCCTTAATATTATCTGTAAGCACCGAAGTGTTTCAAGAATTGTGCTCTCATAACCTCGTCACGGTGCTCTTCGCAACTATTATTCATAGTGCCGATGCAGTCGCTAAGTTGCTCATACCCTTTATCCTCTTGCCACTTCGAGATCAGCTCAAGAGCCGCCTCAACCCACTTGTCGACATCGTTACCTTGTCTATATAGCGTGCTACAAACCTCAACAGCCGAAGCTCCAGCCAACAACGCCTTGATCACGCACTCGCCACTCTGCACTCCACCCGAGAGAGCCAACGACATCTTAGGCACTGCAGCCGAGGTGATTGCTACATAACGTAATGGAGTGGCAAAATCTTGTGCTGTTCCAAGAATTGAGCCACGTGAGTAGCACAAATTATCAATATCGATATCAGTCTGGTAGACTCTGTTGAACATCACAACACCCTTCACACCACACGCAACGAGGCGACTCACAAGATTTACGTGGTTGCTAATTGCCGCGCCCAACTTCATGATAACGGGAATCTCCACAGCTTGACAAATAGATTGAGCGATAGCTATGTGTTTGCGCTCCAACTCACCATCCTCGGCTGTTGCTGAGCTCTCGATAGACATCACATTAAGCTCCAACGCATCTGCCCCTGCCTGAGCAATAGCCTTTGCGAAGTTGACCCACTCGCCTTCGGTGTTGCAGTTGATGCTCGCTATGATCGGAGTCTCAGAACATAGCCTCTTGCTCTCTTTCACCAGCTCGACATAGTTGCCCAAAGCGTGTGATGCAAGGTATGCCTGCATATAATCTGCCGCCTCCGTATGCTCTGCTGCCGAAGCCGCCATAGCCTCCATCTCGCGAACGATATCCTCCTCGAAGAGTGATTTGAGCACAATTGCTCCAACCCCTGCCTGAGCTAAGGTCTGATTGTACTTTGCATTTCCCGTCAAGCTACAACTAGCGACGATGATCGGATTGCGAAGTTTTAATCCCGCAAACGTTGTGTTTAATCTCTCTATATTTGCCATATTCATTATTGTATATGTGTGATGCCCCAAAATTATAATTTTTTTGTCAATTGGAGCATAAAAATCTAAATAAATTTATCCCCTTTGTTATACTTTACCTCGTCGATGAACTTTTTGATGCTCTGCTCCTCGCTACATGGGCAGATCATAAGCACATCATCGGTGTCAACCACGATATAATCTTTGAGCCCACTAACCACCCCAATCTTATCTTTCGGAAGCGATATAAAGCTGCGATGGGTGTCGTAGAGGAATGTGTTGTCCCCTGCCGCATTATCATCTTTGTCCTTCTCGGAGTGTTGATAGACCGAACCCCATGTCCCCACATCGCTCCAACCGAACTCGCCAACTCGAACGTAGACATTCTCCGCCTGCTCCATAATACCATAGTCGATCGAAATTGCGCGACACTCAGAGAATACACGCTCGATGGATGGCGTCTCGTTTGGTGTCCCGTAATCCTCCATAATGGAGTTAAATAGCTCGTGATTTTCGGGTAGGTACTTCGCAACAGCCGCGATAATATCGGCTGCTCGCCATACAAAAATCCCGGAGTTCCAGAAGAATTCACCGCTCTGGAGGAAGGTTTGCGCCAGCTCCAAGTTGGGCTTTTCAGTAAAACACTTCACGCGGCTAATAGGATTTGAATCACTCACTTGAATATAACCATAGCCCGTCTCGGGGCGTGATGGGCGGATTCCAACAGTCATCAGCGTCTCGTTCTGCGATGCAAACTCGAAGCACTCACCAATGATATCGCGAAGCCCCTGCTCATCACTCACAAAGTGATCGGCCGGAGTGACCACCATCTCAGCCTCTGGATTGGCCTTGAGCAATGAGTAGGCAGCGTAACAGATGCAAGGCGCTGTGTTGCGACCGATCGGCTCACACAAAACCTGCTCGGGCCTCAATTCCGGGATATGCTCCAAGACCAAATCGCGATAATTTCGGTTGGTAACGACCAGAAAATTCTCTGTCGGGATCGATGGTAAAAACCTCTCATAAGTGTGACGAATGAATGATTTTCCCGTTCCTAAAATATCCAAAAACTGTTTCGGCATAGATTTGCGGCTCTTAGGCCAGAATCTCGATCCGATGCCACCAGCCATTATCACACAATATTTATTGCTACTCATTATACTCTATTTCTTTATATTTAGACAAAAATAGAAAAAATATTTGTAACTTTGCCAAACTATGAACCGATAATTTTCTATAACCAATGAAAATAAGACTATTTACTATACCCAATATACTAACACTTGCAAACCTAGCTTGTGGAGCGTTGGCCACAATTGCGATTGTGGGCGAGAGAGATTATAAATCGGCCTTTTTGTATGTTGTCATAGCTGCCGTATTCGACTTCTTCGATGGCTTTGCTGCTCGTATGCTCAAACAATCTTCGCCGCTGGGTGGTGAGCTCGATTCACTCTCGGATGTGGTCTCGTTTGGACTCGTGCCAGCTCTAGTTATGATGGCGCTTTTTGCCGATTCGCCGAAGATGATCGAGGGGGATTGTTGGGCGCAGTATGGCTACTTTTTGCCACTCGTGATAGCGCTTTTTTCGTCACTCAGATTGGCCAAATTTAATATCGATGAGGAGCAAACTTGCGAATTTATTGGACTTCCGACCCCTGCTTGCGCACTATTTTGTGTCTCTTTGGGGTTATTATATACAGAGGGGTTTGTGTTGAGCGCCGAATTGATCGCTCTTTTGTCGGTTGTATTGGCACTGCTTTTGATCTCTCCAATTAGGATGTTCGCCCTGAAAATCAAGGGGTTCGGATGGAGCGGTAATGAGCTTCGATATAGCTTTATTATCGCCTCTGTTGTTATGTTGATAGTGCTACGACGCTACGCCTTGCCGTTGATCATAGCACTCTATATATTGCTCTCAACTCTGCTTCACTTCACCTGTCGAGGTAAAAAATAGGGGTTTGAGCTAAAAAGTATTAATTCGAAAAATTTCGATGCAGAAAAGTAAAATATCTCGTCACTCAATACGACCGTTCATGCCGCTGCTCATTGCAGTTGCAATGTTTTTAGCACTCCTAACTCATGTGGGGGTGTTGAAGGCTCAAAGTGCAAAAGATATATTGGATGCACAGCTTGATGGTGAGGATACCTCGTCGCTATATGGGGCAAATCCATACGCCACAGAGGGTGAAGAGGGTGAAGAGGGCGAAGAGGGGAGTGGCGAGTTGCCCGACTCACTCAAAAAGGAGCGCAAGCCAAAGGTGCCGTTGGAGTCATACTTCTTCTCGGACGAGGTGCGAGCGCAGCCCAATTTTAAGTGGAATGTCAATCGCGAATTCAACCGCGTGGAGATGCAGCAGATCGATACCACACTCAACAATTGGAGGATAGATTATCCATACTACCAAAAGGGGGTGGGTGACATGACACTGGGAGGATTGGGTCAGGCGACTCAGCCGATCGATTATGCGGATAGATCGAGATATCATAACTTCTCATTTGCACAACCATTTGATGCTTACACCTATAGGATGGAGAACGCACCATTCTACAATGTGAAGAAGCCTTTCACCCTATTCAGCTATGCCGAATCGGGGCAAAAGACATATCGAGAGTCCAACTTTGGGATTCTACACGCCCAAAATATTGCCCCATCAACAGGTTTCGCTCTAGATTATAAAGCGCGCAGTACCAAGGGATTATATCAGCGTCAAGATACAAAAAACCACAATCTAGCGCTCACCTTCTCCCACACGGGCAAACAATACTCGATCCATGCAGGATTTCTAAATAATGATATCGAGACTGAGGAGAGTGGTGGAGTAGTGGGTATCTGGACCGTGCGCGACTCTATATTCGAGATGCCTATCGGAATCCCGACAAAGTTGGGGGATGCAGAGGCTTCAAACCACTATCGTAACAGCTCGTTTTTTGTGGAGCAATCGTATGGTATTCCACTTCAGCCACTCGATGAGAATGACTTCTCGATGGCGGATAAGACGGCATTCTATGTGGGGCACTCCTTTGAGTATAATACGTGGAGCAAGATCTATCGCGATGTGAGGGCGACATATACAAATGACCTGTTTGGAGTCGATGAGAATGGTAACTATATCTCGGTGACTGATGAATATTATGAAAATTGGTTTATAGACCCGGAGCAGACGCGTGACTCCATTCGCGAACGTGTGATCTCGAATCGAGTGTTTGTCCAAGCGCAACCTTGGGATCGAAATGGCATTGTCGGAACTCTGGATGGTGGTGTGGGACTCGATTTTAATATGTATAATCAGTTTGGGCTGAACAACTATATATCTGGAGATTATGGCTCTGCAAGCCGCACGAGTTTATTTATATATGGCGCTGTGCATGGTAAATTTAGAAAGTATCTAGATTGGAATGGTGATGTGAAGATCTACTCCGCCGGATATCGTGCCGGAGATATGTCGATCGGGGCGGATGTTGCGTTGAGCGCCTATATCCGCAATAAGCCGATCACTCTATCTGGAGGGTTCAGAACGGAGCTCACCACACCATCATATTGGTATGAGAACCTCTTCTCGAACCACTTTGTATTCACTGATCCGCTCGATAAAGAGAGTGAGACTCGTATTCATGTCAAATTGGAGATCCCGGATCTGGATTTTGAACTCGGTGCTACTCAATCTGTTGTGAGCGATATGATCTACTATGACGAGGATAGCAACATAGCGCAAGAGGGCTCAGCAACTTCGCTTACCTCGATCTATCTGCGCAAAAAGTTCCAATTCGGAGGATTGAATCTCGACCATCGAATACTCGGTCAGTGGAGCACAAATGAGGTGGTTGCTCCGGTGCCTGATCTGAGTGCATACCTCTCGTATTACTACGAATTTTGGGTTGTCGAGAATGTTTTACGTCTCCAAATAGGGCTCGATGCACGCTATACTACGGCTTATTATATGCCAGATTATAACCCTGCTGTATCGGCATTTTACAACCAGCGAGATTTGAAGATTGGAGGGTATCCTTATATGGATGCATATGTGGCAGGAAAGTGGAAACGAATGAGGATATTCATTAAGTATCAGCATCTTAACGATGGCCTATTTGGCAATGGTGAGTACTTCTCGGTTGCCAACTACCCACTCAATCCCGGCATGATGAAGATGGGGTTCTCGTGGGGATTCTATGATTAATTTAACGATTGTATGAGAGTTCGAAAGCGGGTGCTAGTAGCCACTTTTCACTCTGTGATAGCGGCGGCCTACCTCATTATGTGGTTGGCCAAATGGAGCGCTGTAGATCCGGCGGCTCACAGACGTTATGTGCATAGGGGATGGTACTCGCCAGCGGCTGATATTGTTGATGATATCAGGGTGTTGAGCTATCAAGATCAGGAGTGTTACATCTCAATCTACGATGGGATTTTTCATAGGGTGTGCAACGACTCAAATACAGATTGGCGATTGATGAGCGCCATTGCCTATGCTGAATCTCGCTTTAAACCTCACGTAATATCGCACAGTGGAGCTATTGGATTGATGCAGATTATGCCGCGTACAGCCTCTATATATGGCGTAACGCGTGAGGCAGTAGCCGACCCCGAGGAGAATATCCGGGTCGCAACGCTCCACTATAACTTGATCGATTATATGCTTGACCTGCCAGAATCAACGACGTTGCATGATCGTATGTCGCTCAATTTAGCGTGTTATAATGGTGGTATCGGCCGTGTAAGAGATGCGCAGCGCCTTGCCACCTATCATGGTGAAGATCCCAACTCGTGGAGTGTTGTTTCGCAACAACTTATTAACCTCAGAGATCCAAACTATTATGAGCTAGATGTTGTTCGCGGAGGTCGATTCGGGTCGGCGAAACACACGGTGGCCTATGTGGATAATGTAATGTACCGCTACGATCTATATTGTGTCAAGACAGAGCACTGCTCACACCATCTATACCCCGTAACGGGACACTATCAACACTAGAGCCCTTGACGCTCCTCCTCGTTATCCTTCTCGTCTTTGAGCTTGTCATCACCCTCCCATTCGAACATTGGGAATTCACTTCGTCCGCCCAATCCAAATCGTGTGTAGGTGATTGGTAGCCCACGCTCCAAGAACATTGTCTCGTAGGCGGTTTTGATCGAGAGGGTCGCATCTGCATAGCCCGATCCATAGATATCATCGTTGCTCACCTCCAAAGGTAGTGAGAAGTGGCGTATCACCTCCGAGGTGTAGTTGTAGAGATGTTTTGAGTCGGTCTTGAGATTAATGATCCCCTTGTCGCTCAACATCTGCGCGTAGAACTCCAAGAATGGTGGCGCTGTAAGTCGTTTCTTCGCGCGACGCGTCTTGAGTTGAGGGTCGGGGAATGTAATCCACAGCTCGTCAATCTCGCCCGGTGCAAAGAATGATAGGATAAACTCGATACGTGTACGCAAGAATCCGACATTCTTCATTCCTCGCTCCGTAGCGCTCTTAGCTCCTCGCCACATACGTGCACCCTTGATGTCGACACCTATATAATTACGCTCCGTGTCGCTGCTTGCAAGAGCCACAGTATATTCGCCCTTTCCGCAACCCAGCTCCAAAACTATTGGGTTGTCGTTCTTGAAGAAATCTCTGCGCCAATTTCCCTTTAGCGGATGATCCTTGTGGAATATATCCTCGAACTCAGGTTGTACGAAACACTCAAATGTCAAATTTTCGGCAAAGCGCCTTAGTTTATCTTTTCCCATCTATATCTATTACTATCTACTTTTTACTGCTATACCAATCGCCTCGACACCACTCTGAGGGGATTGGGGATATATTAATATTTTATACTCACCACTCTGTCGCAACTTCACCTCATGGCGATATGGCGCTTCGTAAAAGACTCTACGTCGCCATTGATCTCCTACTCGGTTCTTTAGTTGGAGAGTGAATTGTTCAACTACCCTCGCCTTGTTGGGGGCGACTGTTACGATGTGTAGTGGCAGCGAGTCAATGCGCTCCCCTGTGGGTTGATATCTCGCAAAGATCGAGATATCGCGCACGGAGAGTGTGTCACTATTTAGAAGTGTGAACTCAGCAGCCTCGCGCCAACGTATCGGGTCGACATCAGCCACCATTGAGAGTTGCCCATCTGTCGCACAGCTGATCAACGCAAAAGATACCAGAGCTGCAAATTGTCGTTTGAAAGCTCTCATACCGCTACTACTCCGTCTTTTTTTGAGGTTGAGGTTGTTGCGGAGCTTTGCCCTCGCCTCGTGGTTGCCCACCTTGACGATTACGATTGTTGCGATTTGGTCTATCTGACCTCTCGCGACGTGGCCTGTTGTTGCCCTCCTTATTGCCCTCTTTGTTGCCACCCTCTTTGTTGGCGTTTTCGCGTTGAGGTTTTTCACCAGCTTGTTGTGGCTTTGGTGCTGCCCCATCAGCTGCTTGTTGTTTCTGAGCTTTATTGCGATTACGGTTGCGATTGTTTGATTTAGGTCGACGTTTCGAATCGAATCGAGTGATATCACCCTCCTCCGAACGATACGTAGGCTCCTCGACAACCTTTGGAACATCCTGCTCGCGTTGCAACTTATCAACCTTTTTGCCGGTGCGATTTATCGCCATAATCTCCTTTACGCGATCAATCGGCAGCGTCACAATATTAGCCATAGCATCTCTACTACTACTAAAGACCATCACGCCAGCCAAGATATCGCTCTTGATAAGGTGATACTCGCCATCCACAGCCTGCAGTGGTTCGCGAAGACGTGGGAACTCCTTACGAGCATCCACATATGTGTCGTATTCGTATGTCAAACAGCACTTTAGCTTCGAGCATTGTCCTGCAAGTTTCAGTGGGTTGAGCGATATCTCCTGAGCGCGCGCAGCGTTGGTCGTCACACTACTAAAGTTTGCGATCCACGATGCACAGCACAACTCGCGACCGCAAGCTCCAAGTCCTCCGATACGCCCAGCCTCCTGTCTCGCACCGATCTGTTTCATCTCGATACGGATGTGGAATCTATCGGCAAAGACCTTGATCAACTCGCGGAAATCGACACGTTCGTCAGCTATATAATAGAAGATCGCCTTGATCTTATCTCCCTGATACTCAACATCTCCGATCTTCATGTTGAGCCCCATCTCGGCTGCAATCTGACGCGAAACGATCATCGTCTCGTGCTCCAGCTCGATAGCCTCCTGCCACTTCTCGAT
>JBCQTX010000021.1:0-33663 GCA_047174605.1 Rikenellaceae bacterium
TCTTTTTGCTAAGATAATAATATTTTAGCTTCCCAAATTTCTTTTGCATATTAAAGTATCCTCCAGCATAAAAATAGATCAATGGAGGATATTTTATATATATTATTTTGGACACGATTGCATCAAGTGCGGGATGACGATGTGGTAGGGTGCGGGATGACGGCTCTGGTGAGCCGAGACGTGATGCTAGCATAATGAAAAAGTATGCTATTAATTTATAAAACCTGCGCAATCACTACAAATGTAAGTAGTGTAAAACAATTATTGCCATATTTTTAACAGCACTCTCGGAGCGATATTTTTTACTATTAAATCTCAATATAGAATAACTATATTTTCGATTCAATTGCAAAAAATCTCATCTCCAATAGCACTCTTAAAAACACACCAATAATTATTTTACCCTACTTAGTAGATTACACAGGTTTCAAATGTTTTGTTCAGTACCAATAACTTAACGCTTGTTAGGCCTCTTTCTAGAACAACTCAGGGAATGATGGTTTGATATCATACTTATCATTCATGCTCGCCTCATACTCCAAATAGGCTTGTGATAGACGCTCCACAACGCTTTTGTACTTTGGATCATCAAATAGGTTGTTGATCTCATCTGGATCGCTCTTCAGGTCAAATAGATACCCCTTCTGCGCCTCGTTGATTAGGAATAGCTTGTAACGATCATCCTTTATCATTCGCTGCTTATCTATATATGCTCCATAGATATATTCGTAGTTCGACTTCGCCTTTTTGCTCTTTGCAATATCAATTAGCGAGTTGAAATCTGTCCCCTCCGGAGCTTCAACCCCAGCAACCTCATACATCGTAGGGACAATATCCTGCATATAGACCATCTGATCGCGGCGCTCGCCCTTTGGTAATCCACAACCCGCAATCACGAGTGGAACCCTCATGCTATGATCATATAGACTCTGCTTGCCTAAGAAGCCATGTTTTCCCATCGCAAGACCATTGTCTGCCGTTAGGATTATAAGGGTGTTATCAGCGCGTCCGCTACTCTCCAACGCTTCCAAGATTCTACCAATCTGCTCATCGAGGTGAGTGATGATTGCGTAGTACTCCTGAGTGTGTTTCTGAACAGCATACTCCGTGCGTGGCCAAGGTGCTAGTTGCTCGTCGCGAACCTCCTTGCCCGAACGCATCTGCTCCATGTATGGGTGTTCTGGTTGGAACGACTTTGGAACGGCGATCTGCTCAACAGGGTATTTGTCGGTGTACCCCTCTGGAGATTGTCTCGGGTCGTGCGGTGCGTTGAATGCGCAGGTCATAAATAGCGGTTTGTCGGAGTCTTGATTGCGCTCCATATAGGCAATGATAAGATCCGCCTGAACCTCGCTCCAATGTTTGCCACCTTCCCAGAATCCCCCCATCGACTTATCCCAAGGCAGCCATGAGTTATCCTCTGGCGATAGCGGTCGGTTGTATCCCACACCAGTTGTATTTCTGTTGTCATTCGGCATTCCCGGTCTTGCCACCTCTACCTCATCGTAGATATCAGCTGGATCGACCCCCGAAACGTGCCATTTACCGGTGTGGTAGCTCTTGTAACCTCCATTTGTTATCACCTGTGGCCATGTTCGCTGCTCCTCGATTATCGAATCGAATTTATCGCGGTTCTGCTCGGCAAAGGCGTTCCACAAGAATTTACCCGTCATGAGCTGGGTTCTACTCGCCATACTGAGTGCCCCGTTCCAACCTCCCATATTGTGGGTGTTGGAGAAGCAGACTCCTTGGTCGACTATGCGATCCATGTTGGGGGTTATCACCTCGCGATTGCCAATGGCGCACACTCCATCATAGGTCATATCGTCGACAAAGAGGAACAGAATGTCGGGGTTAGGTGTTTTTACATCTGGTTTTGTCTCCGCTACCGATGTTGTAACAAAGGGGGAGAGTAGGCTTAGGAATAGTAATCTTTTCATAATTTAGCTTAAAATGTTATAACACAAAGGTAGGGGCTCCGCACAGTAGATACTATTACAAATATTGCAAAGTATGTTACATATGCTCACTATCTACCTTTAATACTGATGCGTTAATCTCTTCCCGTCATCCTGAACTTGATTCAGGATCCCGCGAAGAGTACGAATTATTGATAGTTAGGGATCCTGAATCAAGTTCAGGATGACGAAATTTTCAATTTCGTATCTCACGTGTGACTGCTGAAAAAGTTTTGCCAGACACCAAAAATTATATACATTTCGCCTCCTAGCAGCGATCTACCTTTTGCGCATATAGACATAATAACCATTCGTCAACTTCTCCCCCTCAGTATCGTAGAAGGTCGACTCAAGAGTTGTCGCACCCTTTGGCAGCTTCACGGTGAAGGTTACACTCTCATCTGTTGCGCCAACTCTCTGCTCTTTGAAAGCTATCTCGCCTATTTTAAGATCTACTTTGTCGATAGCCATAGGGGTCAAATCGCTCGCGTTTTGTGTGTAGACACCAACCTCAACCCCTCCATTGAAGTTAAAGGCATCGATCTCTTTTGTGGATGCATCGGGGATCGAGACAAATGGTGCCGACGCCTCACGTGGCCAACGGCGGATCTCCACCTCATACTTGCCAGCCTCTGCAACCTCAATGTGCCACTTGCCATCGAGCCTAAGCCCCTTGCTCGTGTGGTTGTGGTTGTAGCTCTGAGAATCTACATATTCACTTGTGCTGAGGACGATCTCCGCGTCGAACTCCGACCCTATGATTGGAAGTGGAGCATCTCGATCGTCTGGTGTTACACGTTGCCAATACTGCTCGAAATCTGCTAGTAGAGACTTTACAACCTCGGGGTGCTCCGCCGTAACATCGCGCTTTTGAGCTGGGTCGACTAAGATATCATAGAGCTTCGTGTGGTTTACTAATCTCCATTGCTGAGTCATTATGGCTGATGTCTCGGGTGTACGCTCCACCTTGCGTTGAGTCTCTACAAAGAGCGTCCGATCCTCCCAATCACTGCTATCCCCCTCGAGAAGCGGCTTCAAGCTCTCGCCATCGAACTCCACCTCGCGCGGCATATCCAACGAGAGCATATCCACAAAGGTTGGCAAAAGGTCGATATGTGCCGTAAGTGTCGAGATGTCACGTGGCTCACCAAATGATCCATTCGGGTGTCGTATGAAACATGGCACTCTATGTCCACCATCCAGAACACTACCTTTCTGACCCGTCATTCCGCCATTAAAGACTTTGCAGCCATATGTTCCTCCATTGTCGGTCATAAAGATCACAATTGTATTCTCGTCCAACCCCTCACGATGGAGGAAATCATCCAACTCCCCCACCTTGCTATCCAGATCCTCGATGATAGCCAAGAATTCAGCTGTGAGTTTGGGCTGGTCTGGGTGCTCCTTGTATAGCTCCTCATCTGGGGTCATCAATGGCCCGTGTGCTGTGTAGGTTGGCAGGCAGATGAACATCGGCTCAGCATCATCCTTGTGCTCCTTCATATACTCCATAGTGGCCGAAAAGAGCACCTCGGGGGTTGTCCCCTCGCGATACACCCACTCCCCATTGTGTAGATAGTGGTCGTTGACTCGATCGTTCCAGAAGTGGTCATCTGTTGTTCCTGCGCCACCATCACCTAGTCCGAGCCACTCATCAAATCCCCTGTCAATTGGGCGATATGGGTAGTTTGCCCCCAAGTGCCACTTGCCAAATATGGCTGTTTGGTAGCCATTGTGTTTGAAGACCTCCGCCATTGTTGTCTCGCCTCGACGTAGGTGGTTGCCCCCTTGAATAGTGTGCCATACCCCGACGTGGTGGGAGTATCTTCCCGTCATGAGTGCGCTGCGTGTTGGGGCACTGGTCGGATCTACATGGAAATTTGTTAGCCTGACACTCTCGTTATGTAGGCGATTTAGGTTTGGGGTCTCGATGACTGAGTTGCCATGAATCCCGATATCTCCATACCCCTGATCATCGGTTAGGATGATCAGAACGTTGGGTTGGCGATCTGGGCTTTTCACTTCGGCCGCCATCACGTGTGATGTTGATAGGAGTGCTGCGTTTAGCAGCGCAAGGTTTTGTAGTAGTTTAGTTTTCATATGGTTTTTAGTGATATTGCATTATGCTGATCTGCTCCTTGAGGTATTGACGAGGAGAGAGGTTGGTGATCTTCTTGAAGAGTAGCGAGAATTGTGATACGTTGGGTATCCCGACAAGGTTGGCGATCTCGGCTATTGAAAAGCGTGATGTGATGAGTAGCGCCTGTGCCCTCTCGATCCTCTTCTCTTGGACATAGCGGTTGGCTGTGATCCCCATGATTCGTTTGAATATACGTGCGAAGTGGTCGGGTGAGAGACACATGAACTCCGCTAGGTCGTAGGTCTTGAGGGGCGCTGATAGGTTGTTGTTGATATGGTTTATCAGGGCTGTCAATTTGTAATATCCCCCCTCCATCTCGCTAGATGTTTTGACTTTGCATCCATCGAAAAACCGAGAGAAGAGCTGCATGATGATTCCGCTATTCTCGGTGTTGTGCAACACATCCTCGACAGATTGGAAGGTGCTAAATGGGAGGCTCTTTTTGGTGTTGTTATATAGCTTCGGGTCTGGATATGGGACACCCATCTCGCTGTTGATCTTCACGATACGTTTGAAAAGTTGATAATCTATCTCGGTCGCCTTTACCTTGTGTCGAAGCTCGATAATATCGAATACGCTGCGTTGTCCAATCATCTCATCCGAGAAGCAGATGTAGTAGTGTTCGATGAAGTCGTTGCACTCGTAGGAGTGGTTGATGAACTTCGGAATGATAAACATATCCCCGGGTAGTATCTCGTGCCTTATATTATTAATATATATAGCCCCTCCACCACCAGCTACAAGATAGATTCGCGTGAATGGGCTGATGATATTTTTGTATCGCCATTCGCGACCAGAACGACAGAAATCTGTGTATAGAAGTTGGGTCGAAAAGTTGTGTATTGCCTGCATGGTTGTGTGGTTTTTTCAAAAATAGTGTAAAATGTCGAATTTTGCAAATAATAACCATTAAATAGTTAATATTAATAATATTAATATGTATATCTTTGTTTAAGAAATATTTAAATACTAAACTAACCACAACATGAGAAAAAGACTACTAACACTTTTGACCCTATGTGCTATCTGTATGGGAGCGTCAGCTCGCGAGTATAAGGCCGATTGGGATGATCTAAATGACTATCCACAAGCTGAGTGGTTGGGCGATTTGAAGTTTGGAATGTATTGGCATTGGGGGCTCACCTCAATCCCGGGAAACTCGGGGTGGTATGGCAAATATATGTATCGTGAGGGACACCCATCATTTAAATTCCACCAAGAGAATTTCGGCGATCAGTCGGAGTATGGTTATGTCAACTTCATCGAAGATATGACTGCCGAAGGGTTTAGCGCCAAGACGTGGATTGAGAATACCAAAAATATCGGAGCAAAATTTGCTGTTGGTATGGCGGTGCACCACGATGGTTATGATCTCTATCACTCGAAACTAAATAAATATAATTCGGTAGATATGACCCCTCATATCAATGTGTTGGGTGAGTTGGAGGCCGAGGCTCGCAAACAGGGGCTTATGTTTGGTGCAACGTCGCATCTGGCATACAACTGGTACTTCTTTAGTGAGTTTATGTACCCTAATAAGTATGATGCGGAGAAGGCTCCAGATTTCTATAATATCCACGATCCAAAGGGCGAGCCAAGCAAGAAATTCGCTAAGGAGTGGTACAACAGAACAATTGAGTTGATCGACACCCATGACCTAGATTTCTTGTGGTTCGACTTCGGAACACGCGAGAAGGCGTTCAACGAGAAGTACACAGCGATGGTCACAGCCCACTACTACAACCAAGCGGAGAAGAAGGGCAAGCAGGTGGCGTTGGCCGCTAAGGTTGGATTCAACAACGATGAGAGCTTAGTCTATGATATTGAGCAGGGTAAGTTCCCATATATTAGCAAGACTATGTGGATGTCAGATTGTACTGCCAATGCAGGTTGGTTCGATACTCGAACAGTGGAGGATCCATATGTTATGACGGGTGAGTTCTGGTTATATCAATTGATCGATATCGTCTCGAAGAATGGTATGTTGCTTCTGAATCTAGGGCCTAGAACAGATGGTTCGTGGAATCCGGAGTGGACTGCGGAGATGCTTAGAATGGGAGATTGGTTGAAGGTGAATGGCGAGGCGATCTACTACACCAAACCTTGGCACCGTTTCGGAGAGGGCCCTACGATGTGCGGAGATAGCTTTGTATATAATATGGGTCATAACTTGACGCTGAATGATATCCGTTTTACTCGCAAAGACAACACACTTTATGCAATTGTATGTGGATGGAGAGTCGATCCGTTCAAGATCAAGTCGTTGGCTAATAGCGATTTGAAGGGGCTTAATATCAAGAGTGTTGAGCTCATTGGATATGATGGCAAGATCGCATGGTCGCAGCAGGAGGATGGATTGTCGGTGAAGTTCCCAAATAAGAAGTTTGGTGAGTTTGCCTATGTCTTGAAGATCGAGGGAGATAACCTCTTCCCGGAGCGCGAGGAGTATGTCGAGATGGAGATCCCATTTGATTTTGAGGGTCACAATGGGGGCAAGGCTTTGGAGGATGTTCGCGAGGTGCGTGTCACTGTCAAGGGCGACAACAAACAGCTTCAACTCTCTGAGTTGTATGTTGTTGGAACAGCAGAGTCGGCACAGAGTATGTTCACAGGGATGTACCACAACAAGATCCACAACCTCTCGCTTTTGGCGGCTGGTGTAGCCTCATCTTCTGAGGATGATATGACTCCAGATAAGGCGAATGATAACAACGTCAATGGAAATCTTCATATGCAGTCGATCGCACGAACTCAAGTCGAGAGCAACCCATATATCGGCATGAAGTTCGATATCTCGATCAAGACGGCGGGTGTGATAATCTATCCGGAGATGAGCGAGCGCGAGAAGTTGATGGAGGAGGCCTCGTTGCAGTGTTTCAACAGCAAGGGTGAGATGATCTTCGACCAACCATTGAAGGATATCGTTGCGAGCCCAGATACCAAAATTATCCTACCTTTCTAAACCAAGAATAAGAATAACAAAATTATTAACTTAAAACTATAAACCACAATGAAACGTTACGGAAGTGTTATCGGCCTAAGAGCAGAGAAATTAGAGGAGTACAAAAAACTACACGCAGCGGTATGGCCGGGAGTGTTGGCTAAGATCAAGGATTGTAATATCAATAACTACTCGATCTACTACAAAGATGGCTTGTTGTTCAGCTATTATGAGTATGTAGGCGAGGATTACGCAGCAGATATGGCGAAGATGGCGGCAGACCCAACAACTCAGGAGTGGTGGGCTTTGTGTATGCCATGCCAAAAACCAGTTGACACAAGAGCTGAAGGTGAGTGGTGGGCAGATATGGAGGAGTATTTCCACCTCGATTAATCACTCGGAGCTATGTTTGAAATATTATTAGGAACGGCGCTAATTGCGTTTGGTTCAGCTCTGTCGGGTAGCTTTGCTATGCCGATGACTCGCACCAAAGGGTGGAATTGGGAGCACTCGTGGTTGGCATTTTGCCTCTTTGCCTATGTTGTTTTCCCGATTGTTCTGAGCTTTATATTCGCCCCGGGCTTTATGGATGTTCTTGCTTCACAAAGCACCTCGGCTCTGTTGTGGCCCTTTATTTTGGGTGCTATGTATGGCGTTGCTAACTTCTCGTTTGGACTCTCTTTGAAGTTTTTGGGGTTGTCGCTTGGCTACTCGATCTCGTTGGGATTGTCGATGGTTATGGGTACTTTGATCCCAGCAATTTTGGATGGTCGCCTATCAATTATGCTCACCAGCGAAAAGGGTACATTCCTTATCTGCGGATTGCTCACAGGTATATTGGGAGTTGTGATAAGTGCCTATTCGGGATATGTCAAGGAGAAGAGCGAGGCGGTTGATACGAGTGAAAGAAATTTTGTGAAGGGTATCGCAGCAACGCTATTTGTGGGTGTCGTGGGCTCGACACACGCATTTGCTATTGAGCAGGGAAATGGAATTGCGAATGATTTGGCGCAGGCGGGTGTAGATCCTCTCTTTTTGAGTGTTCCGATTTTGATCATCATCTTTGGCGGATCGTTTATCTCGACAGCAATCTGTTGTATCTATTTGTCGATCAAGGCCAAAACAACCTCGGCATTTGTATGTAGCGATGGGGATCAACGACCTATTTTCAAGAACTATATCTTCTGTGCAGCATCGGGATTTTTGTGGTTCATCAACTTCATATTCTATGTGATGGGTCGCAGCCGTATGGGTGAATTCTCATTTATTGCATGGGGAATCTTGATGTCGCTAACCATTATCTGTGGAACTCTATGGGGGGTATATCGCGGAGAGTGGCGCAACGCAACGCTCAACAACAAGCTCATTATGTATGGTGGATTGGTGGTGCTTACCGTAGCATCATTTATAATTGGAATGAGTACAAATTGATAAATGTAACACTATGAAAATGACCTCACGCGAGAGAGTTCTCGCCGCAATAGCACATAAGCAACCAGACCAAGTGCCGGTAGATTTGGGAGCTACACCAAGCTCGGGAATCTCGGCAATTGCCTACTCGAATTTGATTAAACATCTGGGGCGCAAAGATCTCTCTGTCCAGATCTATGATGTTGTGCAGCAATTGGCGCAGCCTGATATGTCGCTGATCGACCAATTTGGTGTCGATGTGATCGATATCGGACGTATGTTCAACTCGCAACCAACAGATTGGAAACCGACAACTTTGGCCAATGGAGATCCGGCGCTCTACCCAGCGTGGTTCAACCCTATTCTCCAACCTGATGGCTCGTATAACTGTTATGATGACGATGGAGCGCGACTTTTGGCACGTATGCCCGATGGCGCAACATTCTTCGACCAGACGTATTTCCCATATTTGGATGGTTTCCCAGCGAACTACAACGACCTTGATAGCGAGATGGGGCGTATCCTTTGGGCTCGTTATGCCCACTCACCTTGGGATCACTCGGCAGACTCTGACTTCTGGGAGCAGCTTCGTGCCCATGCGCTTCATTTGAGGGCGACTACAGATAAGGCTTTGATGATTGTTTGTGGATGTAACCTCTTTGAATGGGGTACATTCCTGCGTAGGATGGATAACTTCTTGATGGATTTGCTACTCGACCCAACGGAGGTGGAGCGTATGTTGGATCAACTTTTGGAGCGCCATCTAGCGACTCTCGAGAAGGTGTGTAACGCGGTAGGAGATGTTGTCGATATCATCCGTTTCGGAGATGATTTGGGTATGACGACTGGTCCGTTCATGGGGCCAGATACCTATCGTGAGCTCTTTAAACCACGCCACAAACAGCTGTGTGACTATGTGAAAAAACATAGTAATATGCACACCTTTATCCATTCGTGCGGATCAATCTCGCTACTGATGCCAGATCTGATCGAGGCGGGAATCGAGATCTTCAACCCTGTGCAGACCAACGCACATATGATGGAGCCGGAGTTCTTGAAGAAGGAGTTTGGAGCTGATTGCACATTCTGGGGCGGAGGAATCGAGACTGTCGGTACACTCAATAATGGTACGCCGGAGCAGATTCGCGATCAGGTCTTTGAGCGCATGGAGATAATGTCGAAGGGTGGCGGATTTGTCTTTAACACCGTCCACAACATTATGCCAGATGTCTCGCCAGAGAATATACTCGCGATGTATGATGCGGTGAAGGAGTTTAATAAGCGATAGCGTTGCAAGGCGGCGAAAATTCAAAGATAACGTAGAGCTCTCTTTAGTCACATACTAGAGTATGCTCCTTTCAGAGCCCTCTACGCCATCTTTAAATTTTCATCCACCTATCAACACTCTAAACACTCTAAACAAAGGCGCTACCTATCTGTTACCCTGAACTTTATGATGTTGGTACCACGTGTCGGCTCCCAAGAGCCGTCATCCCGCACTTGATGCGGGATCTCCCGAATTTCACCGAAAGGGGAAATCTCGGGTAATACTGATGACTCAGTCTACCATGAATAGGTTTGTTTTTATGTTTAACCCGAGATTTTGCATCTTGCAAAATTCGGGGGATCCCGCATCAAGTGCGGGATGACGACGAGGTAGGTGCGGGATGACGGCTGTGGGGAGTCGAGATATGGCGTCAACACTATATACAGAGGCGCAAAACCTAGTTATAATTTAGGGCAGAGAGATGAAGTGTACCTTCGACTCCCTGCCCTAACTTTTTTGGGTTACTCTACTCTTTTGAATGTTATACTCTCGACATCGAGATTCATAGTTCGATATTTATGATCTTGCGCCATGAACTCCTCTGTGGTCGCCTTCATCTCGAACTCCTCGCCCTGACGTAGATATACCACCTCGCGATCGCTCTTGTCGAGATTGACCACTCCAACTACCTTTGTGATATAGGTCGATTGAGGGGCCGTCTCAGCCTTGACTTCGCTAGTCTCGTTGCCATCTATTAGCTCAGCTTTCGCCCTCTCGGCATTTGATCCGGTGAGTGTGAAATCGAGTGTTGCAGCTCCGGCAGAGAGCGAGAATCGTTTGTCATCATACGACATTTTGTAGCTGATCGTCACCTCGTATGCTCCCGACTCTGGAATCTCAACATCCCAACTGCGGTAGTAATCTTTGAGGATCGAGCGATAGCTCTCGCGCCCATACTTACCATGATGAATTGCATCCTCACCACATAGCTCTATTAGCCCGTTGCCGCTCGCCATTGTAATCGGATCGACAATATTAAGCTCTCCCAGAAAATCTACCGCCAGAACTGTCAGGTATTGATCCTCTTTCATGCTACTCAGGTCAACCACGTAACCATCATCGCTCTTGCAATATGGGAGCGGACTCTGCTCACTACCTAGTGCAAATATCTGCGACAGGTCGGACTCTAATCCGGGGATCAACAACTTATTATCCTCGGGCCATGTGTGGATATGTAGATACAATCTGTTATTCAATCTAGTGGCCTCACCCCAAGGTAGATGGACAAATGGCGTCGGTGCGACACCATCGATCGCCTCGCGATTGCTTTTCATCCACTCTCCAATGCCGCCAATGATATCAGCTTCGTACTGCACAACAGATCCATCCGCCTTTGGGCCAATGTTCAGCAGGAAGTTACCGCCACGCGCAACTATCAACGAGAGGTTGCGAACCTGTTTCTTGATCTGAACGGGTAGGGGATCGCCCTTGCCACTCACCCAAGATTTGTAGCCCCACGTATGGTAGAATGTGCCGGGAGTCTCCCACGCCAAAGAGTCTACAGGTAGATCGGGAACATGGTTGTCGGGCATTGTGATGAAGTCACCCTCGTTGTTCATTATTCGACCATTGATCACACACTTTGGTTGTAGGCTGTGCACGGTTTGGGCAAAACGGTTGCTCTGTGCGGCCGTTGGCTCGCCCATGTCGAAGAATAGCTCCACGATGTCGCCATAGTTGCTCATCAACTCCTCGAGCTGCTTCACCTGATAATCTTCGTTTGCCTTCGAGACCTTTCCAAAGACAGAGATCTTGTTGTCCGTAGGGTTGATCTCCACATTCGGGTGGTTGAAGTGCCAATCGGGAGTGGAGTAGTAGAGCCCCAATTTTAGCCCCCCTTTGCGACACGCCTCCGCTAGCTCCATTAATATATCTTTTTTGTATGGAGTGGCATCGACAATGTCGAAATCTGTATATTTGCTCTCGAACATACAGAACCCATCATGGTGTTTGGTGGTGAGCACCACATACTTCATCCCCGCATTTTTTGCCATCGAAACAATAGCATCAGCATCAAAATTCACGGGGTTAAACTCCTTCGCTAGAGCCATATACTCCTCGTGAGGAATATTGGCATGGCGTTGAATCTGCTCTCCCAAGAGTTCGATCTGCTTGCCATCCCACACTCCGGCCGGGATGGAGTAGATCCCCCAGTGGATGAATAGTCCGAATTTCATCTTCTGCCACTCTGCAAGAGCCTCCTTTCTAATCTGCTCCTCTTGTGGTGTCGCCATAGTTGCTGGTGCAAGTAGTGTCGCTACGGCGAGTGACAACGTTACGATTATTGATAGTTTTTTCATAGTTCTTTTTGTTTACCAGAAATCATATAGAGCCTCGCCCGATGAGCGTTGGCGGTGGAAGTTTGGTTGGCGAGAATCATCTGGGATATCTAGCTTCAGGTATTTCGCAGGGAAGCTATCTGTTAATCCGATCTTTCCGAAATCGATCGCTTCGAATCCGATCTTATAGGCTGGCGAATTCTCAGCTATCATAAATGGAGGGATTGCACCACCGACAAATTGTGGATCGGCCGCCACGCTACCCTTCTCGATACCTCGTTGCTGCCACATCTCGACGTGTAGTTTGGCATCTTTCATATCCTTTGCTACGTAGAATAGGTTGTTGTCAGTCTGTGAGTTATGAGGCAATGAGATACCCTCCGATGCGCGGTATGACTCACGATAGTAGTTCGCCTTATCCTCCGACTCATAGAATATATTATGCTCCACGCGTGACCCATAATCGGCCTCCTCATCGGGGTATGAAGCCCAACGGATCGACTCCTTGCAGCTGCAATCGACAAAGATATTTCCGATGATATCGTTGAATCCTTTGTGGACAGCTCCCGCGATATTTGAGTGGTAGATGATATTCTTCTCGAAGAGCGATCCTCGTTGCCAATCATCTGTGCGCAGTACTCCCGAAGCGTGGCTCGCTATGTGGTGTACATAGTTGTTGCTCACCACATTACCCTCGCCTGCTCCCGAGACATTGATAACTGATCCATCACCCAGATACTCCAATGCGCGATAGACCTCATTGTACTCGATTCTGTTGTTGCGAGCGTGAAGATACCCCAGACAAGTCATCCAATACTCCCCAAGTGACATCTCCCCTGATTGATACTTGTTGAAGTTATCCATGTCCATTTCATCCCAACGAATAGTCTTGCTCGCTTCATCGAAATCACACCACTTCTTGGCGATGATAGGCATACGTACTCCACACACACCGATTCCCTTACGAGGAACGTGGTGGATCAAGTTGTGAGAGACCAGATTCTCACCGCTCTGCCACATAAATACTCCTGCGCCATGAGTGATGACCTGACCTACGTGATGGATCAGATTATTTGTTATTGTATTGCCTTTGTTCACATCTTTTGTGCCCGGGCCATAGCCGCACAACAAAATTCCCATGTGGCCCACATAGTCGATTAGTGAGTTCTGAATCGTAATATCCTGACAATATAGATCCAAGCGGATGGCCGAGTTAGCCGATGTCGTAAATCTACACTCATCGATCGTACAGCTCTCAGCACCTCGAAATCTAAACATAGCATTGGCAGCATCGAACTTATCCCAATCGTGTTGGATCCCCCAACCTTTGTGGTTCTCGCTCCATGTGTCACGGTTCGCATTGGCGAATGTCAACCCCTTGAATTGTAGGTTCTTGACAGGTCTGTCCTCGCCATCATAGTCGATATCTCCCTCGACGATAAAGTACTCCACCATTGTTGGCATTGTGAATTTGCTCAGATCCTCGCCCCCCTTCTTACTATAGTATATCTTGTTGCCACGTGTGACGAATGTCCCCGGAGTGATATACTCCAAAGCGTTCTCGATCCAAGGTGCGGTGTGGCTAGTTTTCGCTCCAGCCGGTGCATTTGCCTCGATAGAGGTGTAGATAGTCCCATTTTTTAGATCCACTCGCTCCACAGGCAGGATGTTCAACGCCCAAGGTACAGGGGCAAAGGCAACCTCGATCTCATCCTCGGCACTCCATTCGCGTAGGATCTTATCTGGATCTGTGACATCGAATTGTTTGAGTAGGTATCTATCCTCGTCATAGTAGACATTCATGCTTCGAGAGGCGTTGTACTCATTTTTCCCAGTCACCTCCTTGTGCTCATCCAACGATAGTGGGGTATTGTTAACGATATCAAACCCCTCTTTTTTTGATCTTTGGATCATATGATCTCCATTATATAATATATATGGCTTCTCATACTCCGCTGGGTAGGTCGTAACATAAAGCTCACCCTCCTCGCTCCACTCGCTCAATTTGTGGTTGGAGGTGAATCGTGGCTCTTCGTCCCCATACGCCTCATACGAATATTTATATCCATCGGGTGCGGAGTCCTCCACCCCGAAACGTACTCGCTGCGAGAGTTTATACTCTCCACCTCGAATATAGACCGAGATGTTGGATTTGCGCTCCGCCTGTGATAGCGAACGGATCGCCTCTTGTGCCTTTGTGATAGTTGCAAATGGTGACTCTAGCGACCCATCATTGCTATCACTTCCTTGTGGGGAGACGTAGTATTCGACACTTCCTCCCATGCATGATGACAACAACATTGCCACCGCTCCTAACCAAAATAATTTTCTCTTCATAATTATACTTGTTTTTGTAATTTACATATCACAAGTATAGGCTATTATGGTAGGTTTGTGTTGCTCATTCTCGTCATTGTATAGAACATTTTCTATTTTCGGGTGTGTTACACTAAAAAAAGCCCGGGAATCGGTGTGATTCCCGGGAAAACCTCAAAATTATCGATTATGTAGCTCCTCAATAAACTCGACTGGAGATTTGCCATATCGCTTCTTGAAACTCTTGCTGAAGTATGACGGGGTGGCGAAACCTACCGAGTACATAATCTCGTTGATGCGAGTGTGGCCTTGGCGCATCATATCGACCGAGCGTTTTAACCTATAGTTGCGGATAAACTCCACGACCGAGACACCCGAGATTGATTTAATCTTGCGATAGAGCTGCATATGGCTATACTTCATCAGATCCTCCAACCTCTCGACCGTGAACTCCGAATCATCGAGATTCTCCTCGATAACCCTCTCGACAGAGGCCAAAAACTCCTTATCGACACTATTTATATCTATCTGCTCCAGATCCACAAGACCCGATTGCTGCATATACTTATTCTTGAGCACCGTGCGGATCTCAAGCAACTTCTCGACACGAACCTTCAAATGCTCCAAATTAAATGGCTTCGGGATATATGAGTCAGCCCCCGAACGAATTCCCTCCACACGATGGTCGATCGTTGAGTTGGCCGTAAGCAATATGATCGGTATATGGTCGGTCTTTTCGCCTGTCTTGAGCTTGTGGCAGAGTGTAATACCATCCATTCGCGGCATCATCACATCCGAGATTATAATATCGGGGATCAACCGCTCAGCAACTTCGAGACCCTCCACTCCATCTGCCGCCTCATGGATTTTGTAGATTGGAGATAGCACCTCGCGCAAGAACTCCCGTATCTCTTGGTTATCCTCCACAATCAATAGCTCCTTTTGTGTCGATGGCTCTTGAAGGCTCACCTCCGCAACATTTGTTGTGCTCTGTTTTGGTTCGAGCAAGAACTCGACAGTGGCACGTGGCTCGCTCTCCACCTCCTCTTGGATTGGTGTCACACCCCTCAAACTCTGCGGCAGGATGAGATAGAAGGTACTTCCCACACCCAGTGTTGACTCCACGTAGAGATACCCTTCGTGAAGCTCCGCCAAGATTTTGGAGTATGCAAGTCCCACTCCCACACCTCTGTTTTTTAGCGATAGGTCATATTTTCCCGCTTGGTAGAATCTGTCAAAGATCTTGTCAATATGTTCTGGGGCGATACCATCTCCATTATCGCGAACTGCAATGGTGGTGTAGAAACTGCTCTCCTGTTTGATCTTTTTCGAGATGTGATTTGGTAGCATCTCGGGAAGCCCACCTCGCAACGAGAGCTCAATAACACCTCCACTCTGCGGAGTATATTTAAAGGCGTTAGAGAGTAGATTCGCTACGATCTTCTCGATCTTATCCACCTCAAATAGTAGCTCCCTAGATGGGATCTGATTGTTAAAGCTATACTCAACCCCATTCTTTTGTGCTAGCGACATGAAGTTCTGAGAGATCTCCTCCATGAGTGGAACGATATCGCCTTGAGTAGGGTGGAATGGTGCATGGCCTTGTGTAACCTTCCTGAAGTCAAGTAGTTGTGTTACGAGTGCCAACATTCGTTTGTTGTTGCGTCGCACAATCTCTATATCCTTTTTGGCGATCCCCTCCTGTGTGTCGCTATGATCCAATAGCGCCGAGATGATGGTTAGTGGGGTCTTGATCTCGTGTGATATGTTGGTGAAGAAGTCGAGCTTCGCTTGGTTGAGCTGATTGTCCATCTTGTGTAGGTTGCGCTGTGCAGAGTAGGTGTACAACATATAGATCACCATTGCTATGAGCAATATATACATTAGTTTAGCATACCACTCCTGCCACCAATAGGGC
The DNA here is from genome assembly GCA_047174605.1 of Rikenellaceae bacterium. Classification (GTDB taxonomy): domain Bacteria; phylum Bacteroidota; class Bacteroidia; order Bacteroidales; family Rikenellaceae; genus Alistipes. The sequence goes on from JBCQTX010000021.1 coordinate 16,290, forward strand.
TCTATCGTTATTGGCAAAGCTGCATACTCCTCAGACCACAACCCATCACTATTTGTGCCGCGAACCAAGAAGTCATACCTGCCGTGCGAGAGGTTAGAATAGGTCACAGAACGGGCATTTGAAGTCGCTTCGTGCCACTCCTTGTCGACTCCACGTAGCATATATTGATAGTGATGCTTTACGGGATTTTCGAAGTGTAGTGCTGCAAACTCAAACCTCAGATCATTCTCATATGGCGCTAGTTTTACACTCTCATACTTAGCTATATTCGAATTTATACTATCTACCTTATATGTATATGCCTCATACTCACGATCCTTTCCTCCAACCCTAAAATCTGTTATCACAATCTCAGGTAGCAGGGTATTATCTTTGATCTGCTCCGCAACGAAGTAGTTCACCCCCTTGATACCACCAAAAAGGAGATGGCCGCTTGGAGCTCTCCACGACGACCATTTGCGGAAGTTTGTACTCAATATCCCATCCGTAGTGTCGTAGTTCATGAAGCTCTCATCTGTGGTGTCAAATCGAGATAGTCCCTCGTCGGTACTGATCCACAACGACCCATCCATACCATCCTCGATCGAATATACAGCGTTGTTAGCCAGTCCATTAGCTCTAGTGAAGTATTTGTAACTACCGATATCTCCCTCATTCTCAATAATGACCAATCCACCTCCGAAAGTGCCGACGTAGAGCCGATCTCGATCGTCGATATATAGCGAGAAGATATTGTTCTGAGCTATGTCGCTAGGCAGATTGATAGTTTCAGCCGATTCACCCCCTTTGAGTTGTATCCTAAAGAGTCCATTGCTAGCTGATCCAACCAATAGAGCCCCTCGGCCATCCTCCAATAACGATGTAACACCACCTATAGAGTTCGCAGTGTCACATATTGTCGATATAGGTTTGAATTTGGGAGCTGTGCCGGAGCTATTATCACAGTAATATATAGCCTCTATATTTTCAGATGCCTTATATGGTAGGATGCTATCTATCTGAGAGAGCAACGCATAGTATAGCCTGCCACTCTCTCCCCGATAAAAGAATCCCAACCCCTGTGTAGCGACCTCGATGACCAACTCTCGTGATATGACCTCACCTAGGTTTGAACATCGCGCACGATAGATCGCTCCATGAGTATTAGCATACCATAGATAACCATCATAATAATCGACAGCAAAGATCGACTCTCCCTCAGATATACCAAGATCGCTATTTAGACTCTTGTTTGAGAGACGGTGGTTGTAAATATTTATGTGTTTGATGCCACTGTAGTGAGTTCCAATATATAGGTTGCCATCTCTGTCACCCGTAATCTGGTTGGAGTATGAGAGATCCCCCTCGTTATCTATCGCGTTGAACTCCTTACGTTTAAGGTTGATTTTGTATAATCCTCCGTGACGTGTTCCAACCCACAAAATAGAGCTGCTATCGATATAGCTTATATTGTATCGGAACCTTTCGTTGAGTTGCCCATCACTCACAATTGCACCATGGGTAATTTGGTGGTTATCAAGATTGATGTTATATATGCCTTGATCCCAATCAACACCCACTATATCTGAGTTAGGTAGCGTATGTATATCATCAAGCAAAACAGCCTCTCCTCGATGCTCCAGAGTGAACTCCGAGCTCTCAAAATTACTATATTGCGAATCGGGCTTTATCCGCGTTATCTGTCCCGGAGAGTATAAAAATACCTCTGCTGATGCACCTTGTGTGATCTTTGACCCCTCTGCGATATTTTGTTCGAAGAGTTTTATAATCCCATCATTTGTGTCATATCGACAACAGACAACGCTCTGATCTGATAAGACCCATATATACCCCGCTTTGTCACACAAGATCTGATTATAGCGATTGTTGCTCGCCTCCAAAACCCTCTCGATAGATTTATGGTCGTCGCTTATCTGTAGAAGTAGTAGCTGCTCCTCGCTCAACACCCATATGATATTGGGATTCTGTGCATCAGTTACAATATCTACGATCGCATAATTACCGCCACCATTTGTGGTGTTAACCCTATAAAAATTCCTCTTCTCGGAGTCAAACACATTTATCATATTGCTCTTCGAGAAGCACAATTCGCCATCGAACCAACTCGAAATATTGGTTATGAAGTTACCCTCGATTGTCGTTATATTGTTTGGCTCGTTGTAGTAGATATTGAAGTTGTATCCATCATATTTATATACCCCATTCGGGGTGGCATACCATATGTACCCCATATTATCTTGTTGGATGTCAAGCACGGAGTTTTGCAGGAATCCATAGCTTTCATCTATTGTCTCTAGCTTATAGTTAGATGCACGACTGCTCCTATCTATACTCAGTAATGTAGCAAAGCTATTTGAGCTTATAGATAGAATTGCTATTGTGGTTATGATCTTTTTTAGCATTAGTGTGGGGGTTGGTTACTCTCCTTACAAAATTACAATAATAATTGGAATGACCAACAAATATATCGCTTTTCGTGGGGTGAGCGTAACACATTTCTTTCACTTTGTAACACATATTCGACAACTTGAAAATATTAACACTTTTAATAAAATGTGGTACGGATTGTCGCAAATAATTACTACTTTCGTATTTGTTGAGCGATTATGATTTGAAAACTAAAATATTATTTAAACCTATGAAGATCAAAAAACTATTAGCCTTGGCACTACTTCCCATATGCCAAATCTCGGCCCAAAGCTACACTGCGGATTGGGAGTCGTTGCGGCAACATCAAAACCCGGAGTGGGCTCTCGATGCCAAATTCGGAGTCTACGCCCATTGGGGCCCCTACACCGAGACTGGTGCGTGGAGCGATAACGAGAATATCAACTGGGGAAATTACTATATCACCCCTTATATGGGCATATATAGCCCCGATGCAGAGGAGGCGCGGCGTAAGAGTTTCGAGAAGCGATTTGGCTCTATCACCGATGGAAATGGCTATATAGATTTATGTGAGAGGTTCGATGCGTCGGGGTTTGATGCAGCTGAGTTTGCCGATTTGGTGAAACGGTCGGGTGCGAAGTATGCAGGTATATGTGCCATCCACCACGATGGATATGCTATGTGGGACTCCGAGATCATCGACTATTGCGCTGGCAAGATGGGCCCAAAAAGGGATCTTCTGGGGGAGGTTCTTAGCGAGCTAAAAGAGCGCGAGGTTAGAACCATCGCAACATTCCACCATGAGCGAACCTTCAAGCAGTTTGATGGATTGAAGAGTAATTTGATCGAAAAAGGGGTGACGGGGGTAGATATCTTGGAGGAGAATGCCGAGGATAAATATTGGTTTCTCTCGTCGTATGATCGCTTTGCTGAGACTCGTCGAGATCTTACCATTGAGGTGATCGATAAATATAACCCCGATGTATTGTGGTTTGACGGAGGTGGCGGAGAGCATGGTACGGAGCATATTTTGGCGCACTACTTCAACGTAGCCGAGGAGAATGGGCAGGAGGTTTGTGTCCATAATAAAGGTAACTTCGGAACTAACTTCGGAATCTATTCATACGAAAATGGAGCGCATCGCCCCGGATTTGTCGATTGGCCTTGGGAGGATGATACCCCTTCGGCTGTCGGTTGGTGTGATTGGCCTTGGTGGTATGGTATCGAGTATAAGAAGCCGGGGGAGGTTGTTGATCGCTTGGTAGATTTGGTGGCTCGAAATGGTGGGCTATTGTTGTCGGTAAATCCGCGTCCCGATGGTTCGTTAGATCCCGAGCAGGTTGAGTTGTTGGAGGGTATTGGCGAGTGGTTGGAGGTCAATGGCGAGTCGATATATGGAACGCGCCCTTGGATTGTCCACGCTGAGGGGCACGTAGAGCCGCTATTCTACACCGAGGTGCACCCTGTGGATGGGCGTAATGCTCGCCCGATTCAGCCCGAAGTGTCACAGTTTGATGAGAGTGATATCCGTTTTGTCGCTAAGGGTAACACATTGTATGCTACTCAGTTGGGTGTGCCAGCTAGTGGTCAGACGGTAATCCATTCGCTGGGTGAGAGTCAAAAGTTATCGGAGGAGAACAAGATCATCTCGATCGAGTTGTTGGGGTATGGCGAGGTTGCCTTTACTCGTGAAGCGGATAGGTTGGTCATCTCACTTCCGGCGACACTTCCAAACTCGGTTGCTCTAGCCTTCAAGATAAATGTTGATGGTGAGTTGGTTCAACGACTCCTAGAGGGTAAAAACAAAATTGTGCCTATGCAAACCTAAAGAGAGTGGCTAACAAGGATGAGTTTTGGGGCTTCGTGAGCATTTTTAACCGCAGTGGGCTATTGCCCATGAGGATTAAAAAGCGGAGGGAAGTGCCGGAAATCGCCTTGTTAGCCACTCTCGCTATGTTAGTATTTCATCTGGTCAAACTTGGCCAACGCCTTCGCGCTATCCCCATCCGACTCGATCAGTGCGAGTTGTAGCAGTACGCGAGCCTTTGCCGAATTGAGCCTATGTGCCGATGTGAATCCATACTCAGTATCATCGACCTCGCCGTGTGAATTTACCTCTCCCGTTGGAACACGTGATGCACGTACCACAGCAACGCCACTCTTTGCCGCTTTAGAGAGCGCTTCGAGCGTTTCGTTGTTGGTGTTGCCATGTCCCACTCCTGCGAATACAATACCCTTATACCCCTCAGCAACAAGGAAATCCACGAGCTTTGGGTCGCTATCCACATGGCCATATAGCACCGCCACCTTAGGCAATGGAAGGGATGATTGTGGGATCTCGTCGAAGCATATACGCTCAAAACTAGGGTATAGATACTCCGCCTCACCATTGACTACCGAACCGATAGCTGAGCTATTTGGAGCTTTAAACGAGTCTGTCTTTATGGTGTTGAACTTCACAACATCACGTGCCAAAAGCAGCTCGTCATTCATCATAACCATAGCACCACGTCCGCGAGAGCTCTCAGATGTAGCGGCCACAACAGCGGCATAGAGGTTAGCAGGGCCATCAGCACCCAAGCCTGTAGATGGTCGCATTGCACCAACCAAGATCACCGGTTTTGGCGATGAGACAAGTAGCGAAAGTAGGTATGCGCTCTCCTCCATTGTATCGGTGCCGTGTGTTACTATCACTCCCGTAATTTCCTCTCTCTGAAGTGTTTGGGCGATAAACGAGGCTAGCTCCAGTTGCTTTGCGCTGCTTAGATTCTGCGATGCGATATTTAGAAATTGCACCGCCTCGATATCTGCAATCTGCTCGATCCCCTTTACTGAGGCTATGATTTGATCAACCGATAGCACTCCAGCCTTGTATTTGGTCGTAGCATTGGACTCTGCACTTCCGGCAATTGTTCCTCCCGTTGCTATGATTGTCACTTTGGGTAGCTCTTGATCTTGCGAGTATAGTGTTGTGATACTAATATTCAACAGAAACACCAGCAGTAGCGATGTTTGTAGCGTAATATTGTTCATAGTGTGGTGATATTTAGTGAGTTATATATATTAGAACCCCTCCCCAGATGCTGACTCAGTTGAGATGTCAATATCATCCTCGAATGGGGTCGTTGTCTGCTCCTCCTCTTCTTCTACCTCGGGGGTAATTGTCTCGTCCTCTTCATCTGTGTCGCTCTCAGGCACTTCTGTGTCGGGACTCTGTTCAGTTGGCGGTGTGATCTCGATATTGTCGGACTCTGCGCATCCAACCATAATAGTTGCTGCGAGTAGAGATATTAGTTCTCTTGTCATAGTGTTATTAAAAGTTAATATGGTACAAAAGTACCAAAATTATAGATAATAATGGCGAAAAACCCGAATGTTTTATAGAGCAAATTTAGTGCACTTCGAATATTTTATAGATATTGTGATATGTATAGCGAAAAACTATAATTTGAAGCTCAACCCCAGTCGCATATTGAACATAGTTGGGGAGTCATTGCGGATAGTTTTGAGACGAGTCGTTGTGAAGTAGTGCGATACGCTTGGCTCGAAATAGAGCCCCATAAAGCTATTTATCATATACTCTGCGCCCATATTCACATCTGCCGAGTAGTGCCATCTCCGCTCATCAATCACCATGTTGTCAACCTTCGCTCTGAGACAATACTCTATGCTCGCTCCCGTTCCGACATATAACGAGAATTTATCACGCGACACAAATCTATAATTCAGTCCAATAGGGATAGCGACAAAGTGGATCTGTTGCTTCATCTCCTCCTTGTTATCATCAATTATATTAACATCCGAGAGCAGAAGGTTGTAGTTCAGACCGCTGTCCCAAGAGAGATTGCCAGCCAAACCTCGCTCCATGCGTACCCCAAGGCCAATCGGTTGGTGGTGAATCACTTCGCTACCTCGATATAGATCCTCGAACAGCACATTTTCCGGATTGCGGAATGCGAGCAGATTGCAGTGCGCCATCATCTGAGGAGCGTTCGTAGATGAGTTTGCGCCCAATCCCCCGGCGTATAGGAGCGAAACCCCTCGGTTGCTTTGTCTCTCTCGGTACTCGATTTTTCTGATTGGTTGTGGTGGGGTAGTTGCCTGCTCTGGCTCGCTCTCCTTATCTTTTGTGTTCTCTGGTGTGGGGCTCTCTTGTGTTGCAGTCACCTCTGTAACCTCCACCTCTGTAACGACCTCCTCTGTAACATCCACCTCAGTAACATTCACCTTATGTTCAGCCATCGCCATAACCGCCACATCATCCATCAACTCAATATTGTTGTCAATAATTTGAGCAGGCTCATCGCCCATCTCCTTAACCTCGCTCGTCTCCTCAGCCACCATCTCCTCTTGCGAAGTTGTCACCTCTTGAGGCATGAAGATAAACAGCGCAACCGTAATCGCCGCTGCAACACCCGACACAAACCATCCAATAGGCAACCTCTTGATGAGGGGCACAACTGCTGGCTTTTGATCCATTGTATGCTCAATACGACTCCATAGGGCATCATCTGCTGGGGTATCAGCAACCTCGACCGACTCCCTAATAGCATCTATCCAATCTCTATCCTCTCTATTCATTGCTCCTCATGTATTCATTAATTCGACTTGCCAACAATTTGCGAGCTCGCAAAAGTTGCGATGATGAACTCTTCTCGTTTATATTCAGCTCGGCCGCAATCTCGCGGTGCGAATATTTCTCGATACAAAACAGATTAAATACCGCCCGATATCCATCCGGAAGCTCCTTGATGAATTGCATTAATCTCTCTTGTGATATCCTCTGTATATCGCCATAGCTAGGCTCATTCTCTTTGTTGTGCTCTTCAGATTCGCTGTTTAGCGATACGAAATCGACTCGTTTATTCTTCTTCAACCACTCCAACGCGGTGTTGATAGTGACTCGATCCATCCACGCTTTTAGAGAACCTTCGCCCCGATATTGAAACCCGTCAATAGACCTGAGTATCTTGATAAAGGCGTCATGGAGAGTATCCTCCGCAATATCGCGCCTGCTCAGATAACGCATTGAGAGCGAGAGTAACCGACCGGCATGGATATTGTAGAGAAGCCTTTGAGCCTCTCTATCCCCACACTTAACACGTTCTATTAATCTTTGATCATCGCACTTCATACCACTTATATAACGCAAAATATGGCTAAATACTGCATGAAAAAAAATAAATATTTTTCGATGCAGTATTTCCACTATCTCGCACTTTAAGATAGTGTAGAACATTTAACAATTTTAAAACACAAAAAAATTATGAAAACAAGATCAATTTTCTCTCTATTTGCCGTAGCTCTAGTAGCTCTATTCGTTACATCGTGTGACAAGAACGACAACGAGTGGGATTTGCCAAACCTCTACACATATGCAACTGTGATGGAGGTGGAGCAGAGCGCACAGACTACAGAGGCTAGCTCTATCTACTTCGAGAGAGATAATGGCGAGACATTCAACATCGGTGAGAACAAATCTACAGCTGACTACTCGAAGTTAACGGTAGGCGAGAGAGTTGTTATGGGAGTTACACTTCTAGAGACTGACAACGAGACGTTTGACTACACAGCAACTCTATATGAGCTTATCACAGTTTTGATGGGTGAGTTTAAGACAGTAACTACTGAGGAGGAGAACGAGGCGATCGCAGATGACGCTTTGGACTACATCGCTAAGGATGCAACTCTAACTTTGGGCTACCTTAACCTATATGTTGGTTTCTCGGCAAAGAGCCTAGAGGATATCGCTTTCTACTTGGTTGAGAATGCAATCGTTGATGAGGCTACTGAGGATGATGGCGACTACCTAGCGTTGGAGCTTCGTTATGATAGCAATGGCGCAGATGGCGCAGGTACAGAGTATGGCCGTTATGTTAGCTTCGATATGTCGGAGTACAGCGAGCTTTTGGAGGGTAAGGATGGTATCTCTCTACGCGTTCTGTTCGATGGCGACAAGACGGTTGAGATGGAGATCGATAGCAAGGATCTTTTCCCAGCTGAGTAATAAATAACGATAAATTGTTTAGGGGCAAGAGGGGCGACTCTCTTGCTCTTTTTGTTTGTTAATGTGTTGATTTATAGTAGTTTATGTGCGTTTATTAACGGTTAAATTACCGTAATTCATTATATGTAGTTGGTTTGCAGTTGATCGTTTGTTAACTTTGTGTGGTTCGGAGTTACGACAAAATATAAAACAATTAACTATATCATGAAACCAACAAAATTTTCAGCGCTCTGCTTAGCAGCTCTGCTCAGTGTGAGTTGCGGCACAGATTATCAAAAGGGTGAGAACTCGGTTGTCGTCAATCGGGGCGACAAATCAATCGAGGTGACCGTCATCGACTCGGCAATTGTGCGGGTTCAAAAGTCATTAATAGGTGTGGAGTCCAAGGAGAGTCCCGATTTTGCGACGGTGCTAGATCCGCAACCGATAGCGTGGAGTGTGGCACAAAAGGGGGAAGATGTGGTCATCAACCTCCCAAAACTAAACGTATTGATCGACAAGGATGGCGAGGTAAGCTACACTTCAACGGATGGTAAAGAGCTCCTGAGCGAGACCTCGACAGATACATTCATCAAGGATACAACGGCCTATCATAGTGTGTCGCAGGCTTTCGTGGCTGGTGACGAGGCGCTATATGGTTTGGGTCAGTATCAGAGCGGACGTATGAATTGGCGCAATGTGCCGGTGCGTATGATGCAGTATAATCAGGAGATCGCAGTGCCGGTATTGGTCTCGACCAAGGGATATACCCTCTATTGGAACAACTATAGTGTGACGGATTTCAACTATCCAGACAACGAGATCACATTTACCCAGACAACGGATGAGACGTTGAATATTCGCACCGCGAAGTTCACCCCAACAAAGAGTGGCGTGTATAACTTCTTCATGTTGAGCGAGCCACCAGCAGAGAGCAATCGCCGTTTGGGGCTTATTCACCTCACATTAAATGGCGAGACGGTGATCTATTACGACACGAATTGGTATCCGGATAGCTACTCGGGGGATATCGAGCTCACGGCAGGTGTGGAGTACGAGGTTGTGTTGCAAGATACTAAGGCGTTGGTGGAGAGTAGGTTGCTATACACAGAGCCAGATTTTGACCGCACCGTCTTTAGTAGTGATTGTGGAGAGCAGATCGACTACTATTTTGTGGGGGGCGAGAACCCAAACAACTCACTTCAGAACTATAGCAAGCTCACGGGATTTGCCCCGATGTTCCCTAAAAAGGCGTATGGTTTTTGGCAATGCAAGGAGATCTCTGTTCCTAAGCAGGAGGATATCATGAAGAGCGCTACGGAGTATAGAAAACGCAATATCCCAGTTGATTATATCGTCAACGATTGGAACTATTGGATCTCAGCAAAGGGTCCGGAGTGGGATAGAAGCCGCTATCCAGATCCTCAGGGGTTGATTAAAGAGCTCGACGATATGAACCTAGGCTTTATGATCTCCGTGTGGCCAGAGGTTGTCAATAAGGCTCTACAGGAGCGTTATGGGCTTGATAAATCGATGTTGACGGGGTGTAGCTATGTCGATTTCTTTGACCTCTCGACACACGAAAAATATTACGAGATGTTGAGCGATTCGATGTTCAAGATCGGGGTTAAGGGTATCTGGTTGGATGGTAGCGAGCCAATTCGTCAGCCTGATCAGAAGCACCAAACACCTTTCGGAACGTTTGACGAGGTGACCAATGCCTATGCACTCTTGATGTCGAAAGCGATGTATGAGGGTGGACGCAAAACATACCCAAATCAGCGCGTTCACAACCTCACACGCTCCGCATTTGCAGGTCAGCAGCGCTATGGACACTTCATGTGGTCGGGCGATATCAAGGGGTCGTGGGAGCAGCTGGATGAGCAGATAACGGCTGGTCTCAACTTCACGATGACGGGTATCCCATATTGGACAACCGATATTGGTGGCTACTTCCGAGGTGGCGAGGATGAGAAGCCATTCTTCACTAAACAGTACACAGATCCGAACTATAGGGAGCTCTTGGCGCGTTGGTTCGAGTATGGTGCGTTCTGCCCAATATTTAGAATTCACGGCTATAAGACCGAGACGGAGGTCTGGAACTATGGCGCTGAGTTTGAGCAGATTGCGCGCAAATATATCGATCTTCGTTATCAGCTTATGCCATATATCTACTCTACGGCAAAAGCGGTCACAGATAGCGGTTTTGTCTTGATGTCGCCACTTCCGTATCACTATCCAAATGATTCGCAGACATGGGAGATCGAGGATCAATTCTTCTTCGGAGAGTCCTTGATGATCTGTCCGGTTACCAAGTACGAGGCTCGTGAGCGCGAGGTCTATCTTCCTCAGGGTGAGTGGTATAACTTCTGGAGTAACGAGCGGATTGCTGGCGGACGTACCATCACTGCTGCAGCGCCATTAGACCAGATGCCGATCTTTGTCAAGGGTGGTTCGATCATCCCTTATGGACCAAAGATTCAGTATGCAACCGAGCCGACGTCGGAGCCCACTGTGTTGAAGATCTATCCGGGCAAGGATGGCGAGTTCACCCTCTACTATGATGATGATAGCTCGTATGATTACGAAAATGGGGTCTATTCCGAGATTGTGGTATCCTATTCCGAGAGCGAAAAGAGTGTTACTCTGGAGAGCTCGCATGATGAGTTTGTCTCGTTTGCTAAGAGCCCTAAGAGCTTCGTTGTGGAGCTTGTGTGTAGCGATAGCCTGTTGCCGGTTAGTTTCGATGGAGGGAAGATCACTGTGCGATTGTAGGGGGGGGGGAGAGCAAGCTCCCTTTTACTAGCTTACGCGCCAAATATTTAGCTCAGCGGAGAGCACTCCGCCCGCCGGAGGCAGTTGATCACGTGGCTTTCGCTCTCTCTGATAAACGGAGATTTTCAACAAAAAATCTCCCAGAGAGCGCCCAAACTAGAGATCGCCTACAAACGGACGTGGTGTTCAGAATGACGAGATTGGTACCGTGTGAGAAAAAATAACCCGATATGTTTTGCATTTCAAAAAAAGAGTTGTATATTTGCACCGCTAAGTAAGCATTAACTAAAACACAAAGAGTATGAGACAAGGTATTCATCCAGAGAATTATCGTTTGGTGGCATTTAAAGATATGTCAAACGATGTCGTGTTTTTGTGCAGGTCCGCCGTTTCGACAAAAGAGACTATCGAGGTGAACGGCGAAACCTATCCCGTGTATAAGATGGAAATCTCTAACACATCTCACCCTTTCTACACTGGTAAGATGAAGTTGGTAGATACAGCTGGACGCGTTGATAAGTTTATGAACCGTTACGCAAAAAGATATGACAAAAAGGCTGATAAGTAAAATTTGATGCATTTATTCTAAAAAGGCTTGGGTTTTCCCGAGCCTTTTTTTATCTTTGTACAATAATGAAACAATAATTAAAAAATAGATATGGAATTTCAAGGAACTGTAGTTAGAATCATGCCCGAGACAAAGGGAACTTCTGCACGTGGCGAATGGCAACGTCAAGAGGTGATATTCGAGATGATGGATGGTGCATATGCACGAAAGGTAGCGGTGACATTCTTCAACAAACCTGCTGAGGTACAAGGGCTTAAGGAGGGTGTGAGTTACAATGTATCGTTCAATGTTGAGTCTCGAGAGTATAACGGACGTTGGTACACAGATGTTCGCGCATGGCGAGTAATGCCTGCAGATGCAGCTGCCCCACAAGCCGCACAAGCAGCTGCCCCACAAGCTGCCCCAACATATAGCGCACCAGCCCCTACAGCTGCCCCGATGGCACCATCAACAGCTGATGATGTGGATGATCTTCCGTTCTAGGAGGGGATGACTTATAGATAAAAGTGCCGGTTGAATCGTTAGGACTCAACTGGCACTTGTTTTATGGTCTGTAGAAATAGTTTGAAAACTCAGCAATAATGGCTTGATCTCCCTCTTTGGACAGACTCTTTATAGTTTTATCGTTTGTGAAACACCGCTGAATTTCAGCTCTTTTATCTCTTTATAACCAATGATTTCTACTTTGAAGCTCATCGGATTGCTATTGAAATCTATATATTTGTCATGTGGAGTAGTGAGAGTTAGTGTTCTATCATTATCATTGTAGTTCATCTCAATCACGGAATATTCGCCATTCTCGTAATTATATGACTCATTATCATCTAGATACAAAGTATAGCTAGAGTCTGTACCCGCATAAATTCGCAACGTTGTTAACTCGTCGGTTTGCTCTGTAGCGTACTGCACTTTGGGCCCAAACGGGATGATCGATCCTGCCTTGACGTAGATTGGCATCGAATCAAAAGGCGCAGCAGCTGTGATAACCTCGTCCCCCGGGATCATATTATTTGTCCAGAAGTCGTACCAATCACCCTCTGGGAGATAGACCTCTCGTTCGCGCATTCCATACTCCACAACAGGACAAACCATCAAGGATTCACCAAACATATATTGATCCCATATCTCCCAAACTCGCTTATCTTCAGGGTACCCAGATGCTAGGGGTGACATCATTGCCGATCCGTCATTTGACATATCCCATGCTGTAGAGTATATATATGGCATAAGTTGATAGCGTAGATCGATAAATTTGCGAGCTGCCTTTTCGAACTCTTCACCAAACTTCCACACCTCTGTAACGTAATCATGTCCATGAATTCTAAAGATTGGGCAAAACGCTCCATATTGAAACCAACGTGCCAACATTTCAATGTAACTAGGGCTCGTCAAGTGGTTCTGAATAACGCTATTAGCCCCAACCTTCTCTCTGAAATACCCACCAATATCGGTTGTCCAATATGGAAGTCCTGTCATTGTAAGGTTCAATCCTGCAGCGATCTGTTCGCGATATTGCTTCCATGTACCATCAACATCACCCGACCACAAGACACTCGAATACCTCTGATGACCTGCAAACCCCGAACGAGTCAGATTCATAACTCGCTCACTAGGGAACTCGGCTCTGCGCCCCTCATAAACCGCTCGCGAAACCATCGTTCCATAGATATTCGACACCTTGCAATACTCGCCACCTGCTGTTAGTGACATAGGCTCTGGATCTAAAATCGGCTCACTTCCATCCAACCAAATTCCCTTCACCCCGAAGTGAAACATCGAATCACTCAACATCGAGTAGAAACGATCTCTAACCGCTGGATCGTAGGCGTCAACAAATGACGATTTGTTGCTCAGCATATCGAGTTCATATCGCTCTTGATGAGGTTTAGATTGAACTGTTGGCCATACAGAAACGATAAGATCCATATTCATATCCTTCAACTCCGTGACCATTGACTCTGGGTTTGGATATCGTGTACGATCCCACTCTGGCGACTTTGCACTAGGCCAATATGCATGATCTTGAACATATATATCAATTGGAATTTGACGCTCTCTATACCCCTTAGCATTGCGCATAAGTTGCTCTGCGCTGTGATATGTATCTCGTGAGTGCCAAAATCCATAGCCTTTTTTTGGTAACATAGGAGGTGTACCCGTCAATTTACCATAAGCGTTAAGAACCTTGTCGGGATTCTCTCCGTAGATAAAATAGTAGCTTATGGACTCACCGTGAGAACTGTCAAATTGGGTTTTATTGTAGTCTGGCTCATTATACGATAGACGTGCATCTACCTGTGCACCAGTATCTTGGAACACAACATCATACTCCTTCCCAGCCTCCAAATACTTGCGGCCAGAGAAGGCATCTGGGAACCACATTGTATCGTATGATATCACTGTATCTCGCTCTATAATGAGACGTGTAGCTCCAAATTGACGGTTTTTGCCGGGTTTGAATGTTGGACTCTCTATATAGAAATAGTGTGTTCCGCTCTTTGCTGGTGTGAATTTTCCGCTCTTAATCTTTTCTTTCTCATCTACTATGTTCTCAAGATTCAGCGTGTTATCTGGGTGATTAAACTCCGTAACACTGTAGTTGTGCCAATATATACCATAACCGTTAGTTGAGATCACCACAGGGTTTGCAATCTCTTGGTTGAATTGACGAATTTGGATAGGGGTATTCTTCCAATTCATAAGTCCATTTTGAAACTGCCCCAATCCATAAAGGGCCTCATCACCAACCTCAAAGCTCTGAGTCACCCGGTTGTCGTATTTATCTATTGGCTCAATTATAGATCCACCTGCCATCTCGGAGAGTATCTGTTTACCAGAACAATCATAGAACGTAACAACACCTTGTTTATCTACTATTGCTGAGATTTTGGGTGTGGAAATAGCCAACTTCCCACCCCTCTCTACAACATCCCAATCAACCTTCTGTGGCTCCATTGTCACCACATAATCCTTCAACTGCTCTTCGCCACTGCTCTCCAATCGCTTCTTGACATGAACAATCTCATCACTCATCACGGTGATTTGCGTCGTCATACCCTCATGCGAGAAGATTACGGAGTTGTCATCCACCGTATAAGCAAAACTAGAGTAAATTCCCATCGCCACAGCACATATGGCGGTAGCTAAAATTTTTTTGTTAATAGTCACATTCATAATATTGTAAGTTTGTTTAAAGTTTCTATACTTACAAATATTGCGATTAGTTTTAACTTAAGGGGGTTAATTATGGTGATTAACAGTTAAATTACCGTTAAGATATCTCTTTTATTCTGGTTTACAATAGTTTAGGGGTTAACCAATGGGGTATTTCACTCAACGTCTTACCCCTAGTGTGCCATATTTTTCTATAGTATTTGCGAGATAACAGACTCCATCTTCGCCTTGATCTGCTCCGTGCATAGGTTGCCGATGCTACCCTCATGCGTGTGATTCACCTCTTTGGTTGGGGTGTACTCGCCTGCTTGAACCTGCAGTCC
Organism: Rikenellaceae bacterium; assembly: GCA_047174605.1. Classification (GTDB taxonomy): domain Bacteria; phylum Bacteroidota; class Bacteroidia; order Bacteroidales; family Rikenellaceae; genus Alistipes. The sequence goes on from JBCQTX010000021.1 coordinate 31,504, forward strand.
CACAGCCTTATACGCCTCGCGGAAAGGTACGCCATCCATCACCATGCGGTTGACATCCTCTACCGTGAATAGGTAGTTGTAACGAGGATCTTCCAAGATCTCGCCCTTGATCTGAATGTGTTGCAACATGAAATCACACATCACAAGAGAGCGACGTAGCTCCTCGGTAGCAGGGAATAGTACATCCTTAAGTAGTTGCAAATCACGGTGATAGCCCAACGGTAGGTTTGTTGTAAGCAACGAAATCTCATTTGGCAACGACTGCAAGCGGTTGCAACGTCCACGCATCAACTCAAAAACATCTGGGTTCTTCTTGTGTGGCATAATGCTCGATCCGGTGGTATACTCATCTGGGAAGCTCACAAACGAGAAGTTCTGGCTATTGAACAGACAGACGTCCATCGCAAATTTAGCCAATGTCGAGGCGATCGATGCAATGGCGTAAGCTGTTGATCTCTCGCTCTTTCCGCGACTCATCTGTGCCGCTACCACGTTATAATGCATCGTTGCAAACCCGAGTAGTTCGGTGGTCATCGTGCGGTTCAAAGGGAATGACGATCCATACCCAGCAGCCGACCCAAGTGGGTTCTGATTCACGGTGTCGAAGGCCGCTGCAAGCAGACGCATATCATCCACAAGTGACTCAGCATAAGCGCCAAACCACAACCCAAACGACGATGGCATAGCGACTTGCAGATGGGTATATCCCGGCATAAGTGTCGCCTTATGCTCCTCGCTAAGCGATTGTAGGCGGTCAAAAACCATCTTTACCTCGCCTGCGATCTCGCGGATCTCCTCACGTAGATAGAGCTTCAAATCGACCAAAACCTGATCATTTCGAGAGCGTCCCGAGTGGATCTTCTTTCCCACATCACCCAAGCGGCGAGTGAGCAAAAGCTCAACCTGAGAGTGGATATCCTCAATCCCCTCCTCGATCTCGAAGTTACCCTCCAAGATCTCGTTTTTGATGTTGTTTAACTCTGCAACAAGGATCGTAAGTTCCTCACTCTCAATGAGTCCAATGCTCTCCAACATTGTGATATGGGCAATCGAACCCTCCACATCGTAGCGAGCCAAACGCATATCCAATTCACGGTCTCGACCCACAGTATAGGTCTCTATCATCTGATCGGGTTCGTACCCTTTACTCCACAGTTTCATATATTTGAGCTAATTTTTCTATTATATTTTTGTAAAATTCTATCCCCTGCTCTACCTCGCTAACGTAGACAAATTCGTCAGCCGTATGCGACCGCGCGGACTCTCCAATCCCGATTTTCAGAGACGGCCACGACATCAACGCCATATCTGACGATGTTGGTGAGACATATGGCTTGGCCCCAAGCTCCACCGCTGCCTTTAACAGAGGGTGGTCGGTTGAGAGCGCCGATGCTGTGATTCTTGTCGATCGCGGTTTGATCTGGGACTCCAACTCGCCCGCCAAAATATCGACCATCTCTTGATTTTTGTAGGCATCGGTAGTTCTGCAATCCACCACAAATTTGCACTTATCCGGTACGACATTGTGTTGCGTTCCACACTCTATCATCGTGGTAGTCAGTTTGATAGCACCCAACAACTCAGACTCTTTTTCGAATGTGTAGCTCTGCAATTTCGTGATATCTCGAATCGCTTTGTAGAGTGCGTTCTCCCCTTCAGCGCGAGCTGCATGGCCACTTCGACCCTCCGCCTCGCAATCTAACACCACCAATCCTCGCTCCCCAATCGCAGCGTTGAGACCCGTCGGCTCACCAACAATTGCGAAGTCAACCGCGCCAAGTTCGTCGTACAGAGAGCGGATTCCACCCTTGCCCATAACCTCCTCCTCAGCTACAATGGCTAGTAACAGGTTGAATGGCAGTGGTTTACGGTAATACTCCACAAAGGTGTTCATAAGTCCAACGACCGATGCACCAGCGTCATTGCTTCCCAATCCATACAGCTTATCTCCCTCTATATCAGGGGAATACGGGTCGCGAGTGTAGCTAGCCGATGGTCGCACTGTATCATGGTGTGAGTTCAGAAGTAGGGTAGGGTGATCTGCTGAAAACCCTATGCTACGTGCTAATATGTTGTTACCCAACCGCTTAGTCTCAATCCCACGCCCTGTCAACCACGTCTCAATGATCGTAGCAGTGGCGCTCTCCTCGCGTGAATGTG
>JBCQTX010000022.1:0-33227 GCA_047174605.1 Rikenellaceae bacterium
GGATTGAAAACAAGCTAAATAATCGACCTCGTAAAAGGCTCGGATACCTCACGCCAAATGAAAAATTCAAACAAATATTAACTATGAATTCAGTTGCATTTGCAGGTTGAATTCAGCATTTGTAACACCGCATTGCATACTCTTCTCCCTCAATTTTAACATGAAAGAGGACAACATTATTCCCCGTAGAGTATTTGATAGCTCCATTCGACATCCGTGTAAACTCTATATTTTTGAGTGTCTGGAAGTTGTAGGGGTGCTTTACAGCTGCTAATATTTCGGCAATGCGTGCAAACATAGGTTTGAGTTAAAAAGTAACGAAAAAGAGATCTCGTACCATGCCGAGATCTCCCTTTGAGTTATAAATTGCTGATTCCGGATTAGTTGCATCCGCAACCGCCATCGCCACAGTCACCCTGACCATCGCAGTTGCAATCGCTGCAACCACCACCGCCACAACCACCTGCAGGAGCCATATCCTCTGGAGTCACGTCGCGAACCATCGCTACAGTAACCTCGAAGTTCAATGTAGCACCAGCCATTGGGTGGTTGAAGTCCATTGTAACACCCTCCTCAGATAGAGCAGTTACAAGACCAACCATACGGTTTCCCTGAGCATCAGCCATTGGGATACGGTTACCCTCGAACAAAAGATCCTCTGGAACTTCGCCCTCAACCTCGAAAATGCTCTTTGGCAACTCTACGATAGCATCTGGATTAACCTCGCCATAACCATCCTGTGGCTCAAGTGTGAAGGCAACTGACTCGCCAACCTCTTTGCCTAGAATAGCCTCCTCGAACTTAGGAAGCAACATACCTGTACCACAAACGAACTGAAGTGGAGCGCCAGCCTGTGACTGATCTGCAACCTCACCATCGACAGTTAGCTTATAGTCTACTGCCACCATTTTGTTATTTTCTACTTTCATCTTTATTTATATATAATTAATATTGTCTCTACCTCGGGGCAAATATATGGTTTTTATTCTATATTTTTATATATATCACAAATAATTAATACGAAAAACTTCCACCACCGATAAATTCACGAAGCGTAGAGGTCGGAGGAATCTCCCTAGGGTCGATCACTAGGAATTGATCCAAGAATTTCAACATCCGTTTCGCCTCCTCATACTCCTCTCCGGTGTTGGGTACTTCTCGCAAGATCTTCTCTGCAAAGGGTTTGAGAACCGCAATCTCGTAGAATAGAGCGGTATTGATCATGCAGTCGGCATTCTCCTGATAGGGGAAGATATGTCGCTCCTCACCGCGTCTGACGCTTGGCCAGCGGCTCAAGGTCGCCTGACCACTATTTCCACGTGTCGCATAGTCGCGAGTTAGGCGGCGCAGCAGACGATTATCTGCCGAGGCAATTCGCGAACTGCTATCCATACCCACTGTGGTGAAACAAGCGGCATAGACTCTAAATATCTTCGAAGGGTCAATTTGGGGTGTCAATTTGGGATTTAGCCCATGTATTCCCTCCACTATGAGGATCGAATTGTCGCTCAATTGAAGCGGCTTTTCGTGCATCTTGCTCGTCCCCGAGATGAAGTCGTAGCGCGGAATATCGACACTCTCCCCATTGAATAGCGCCATCAAATTGGCATTAAAACGCTCCAAATCGATCGCCTCCAAAGCTTCGAAATCATAATCTCCATTCTCATCTCGTGGAGTGCGAACGCGATCCACAAAGTAGTCATCCAATGAGATTAGCACCGGCTTGAACCCCAACACTTGGAGGTGCACACCCAGCCTCTTGGCAGTCGTTGTCTTGCCGCTCGACGATGGGCCTGCAAGCAGTATCATTCGGCACTTCTTATTTTGGTATGCTCGTGCAAATTCATCTGTTGCTGTGACCAAAGCTCGCTCCACAAGGGTCTCGGCGAGTTTTATCATCTCGCTGCTATCTCCCGCCATAACCTTCTCGTTGAGTGCCCCAACGCTCGGCACACCCATCACATCGACCCACATTCTGTGGAGACGAAAGACATCGAACATCTTCTCCTGACGTGGCGATATACTCACTTGCGATGGGTTGCTTCGAAGTGGCATACTCAGATAGAATCCTATGTTGTAGGGCTCGACCTCAAATAGGTCCACATAGCCCGTCGATGGGGCAAGTGAACCATAGAAATATCCGATCGTATCGCGAAGTGTATATAGCTCGCTATAGAGTCGTGGGCGAGTCTGTAAAAGTGCCAATTTATCATCAAATCCTCGCTCCTCGTAGAGTTTGTGGACCTGCTCTGTCGGGAGCTTCTCGCGATGGATCGGCTCGTTTGCCGCCACTATCTCGCGCATTTTGTCTCGTATTGCAAATACTTCGTCATAGACAAGCCCCACAACCCCCTCATCACCCTCCACCTCACAATAGAGTCCATTAGCCCCCATCGAGTGGCGAACTGCTAGGCGACGATTGGGCATAAGCTCTTCGATGGCACACTGCATAACCATTGTGATGGTGTGTTGGTAGACTCTCGTTCCGGCGAATGATGAGATATCGACAAATCGGATCTTGGAGGGTTTGTATATCCGATGGCTTAGCTCCTTTATCTGATTATTTACATAGGCTGCTATAACTCTAGATCTCCCCTCGTTTGGTAGTTGTTCGGATAGCTCAAATAACGAGGTTCCAATCTTGACCTCCATCTGAGAACTGTGTTGACTGCTGTCGACATAAATTATTTTGATCTTCTCCTCCATAGCATTATCGTTTTTTCAAATATAATATTTTTTTTGTCAATTTGAAAATAATGTAATATCTTTGTGTTGATAGCCCTAAAAACTATATGACATGAGATTAAACTTACTACTAGCTACACTACTATGCTCTAGCACACTCGCTGTGAGCGCACAATCAGCTCTCGATAACCAAGAGAAGAGCTTCGAGGAGCGAACACGACTCCTCATATCAGAGATGACGCTCGAAGAGAAGATCTCGCAGATGTCACACGATGCAGCTGCCATTCCGCGCCTCGATGTGCCAAAATATAATTGGTGGAACGAGTGTCTTCATGGTTTGGCACGTGCAGGAAAGGCAACGGTATTTCCGCAATCGATGGGACTCGCTGCCACATTCGATGATGATCTGATCTTTAGAATGGCGAGTGCAATATCGGACGAGGCGCGCGCATTCTATAACAACGCTCACAAACGAGATAATCGTGGAATATATACCGGACTCACCTTCTATAGCCCCAATGTGAATATCTATCGCGACCCTCGTTGGGGGCGTGGTCAGGAGACCTATGGCGAAGATCCATACCTAACATCACGAATGGGAGTCGCTTTTGTGAAGGGTCTGCAGGGTGACGATCCGAACTATTTGAAGGCGGCAGCGTGTGCAAAACACTACGCTGTGCATAGTGGGCCCGAGAAGTATCGCCATGAGTTCAATGCTGTGGCAAATTTTAGAGATATGAACGAGACCTATCTTCCGGCCTTCAAGGCATTGGTGCAAGAGGCTGAGGTTAAGAGTGTTATGGGGGCATATAACCGCACAAATGGTGAGGCGTGTTGCGCAAGTCCTACGCTGCTTATCGATATTTTGAAGGAGCGTTGGGGATTTGAAGGCTACCTAACATCGGATTGCTGGGCGCTTGTCGATATATATAGTGCTCACAAATTATGCGACACCGCTGAGGAGGCGGCAGCTATGGCGATCGAAAATGGAATGAATCTAAATTGCGGATCGGTCTATGGCGCTGCACTCAAAAACGCTGTCGATCAAGGACTTGTCTCTGAGAAGCAGATCGATGAGTTGTTGCTTCCACTCCTCCAGACTCGTTTCGAGTTGGGACTCTTTGACGATGATGCGGATGTGCCATTTAGCGATATTGATGTCGATGTTGTGGATAGCAAGGAGCATAAGGATCTGGCCTATGAGGCGGCGCTTAAATCGCTCGTGTTGTTGGAGAATAAGGATAATCTGTTGCCACTTCGAGAGGATATCAACTATATCTATCTGACGGGGCCAAATGCAAACAATGCAGATGCGCTGATCGGAAATTACTTCGGTGTGAGTGACAGATTGACAACTATTTTGGAGGGGTTTACCTCGCGTGCACAGCCCGGAGTCTCGATCCAATATAAGCAGGGTGTGATGATCGACAAGCCAAATACAAACCCGATCGATTGGGCAACTGGTGAGGGTTCGGCAGCCGATGTTGTCGTTGCGTGCGTTGGTCTAACGTGGTTGATCGAGGGTGAGGAGGGCGAAGCAATCGCCTCTTCGCAGGGTGGCGATATGTATGATAACTCAATCCCAGAGTCGCAGATGGAGTACCTACGGACAACTCGAAAGGTGCTCGATAAGGCGAGTAAGCCACTTGTGGTGGTTGTGACGGGCGGATGTCCGGTTCAGCTCAATGAGATCCGAGAATTGGCTGATGCTCTGATCTTTGCGTGGTATCCGGGTGAGGCTGGAGGATATGCCATCGCTGATGTGATCCTCGGAAATGAGAACCCTTCGGGGCGTACCCCAATCACATTTGTCGAGTCGGTGGATCATCTTCCGCCATTTGAGGATTACTCGATGGAGGGTCGCACCTATAAATATATGCGCGAGCACAAACCGCTCTATCCATTCGGATATGGATTGTCGTATAGCACCTTCGAATACGCGGATTTGAAACTCGCAAAGAAGATCAAAGCAGGTGAAAATCAATGTGTTGAGGTTACGGTAACCAACACTTCGGATCGCGATGGCGAGGAGGTTGTTCAGCTCTACATCACCGATCTAGAGGCATCCGTTGCAGTACCTGTTCGTCAGCTTGCCGCCATCCAACGAGTGGCGCTCAAAGCAGGTGAGAGCAAGGTTGTCTCGCTCACAATTGCACCGGAGAAGATGTCGTTGATTACAGATAAGGATACGCGCCAAATCGAGTCAGGTGAGTTCAGCATCTCTGTGGGAGGTGGACAGCCTGTGGAGCAGACCGCTTCGTATCTCGAGACCACTTTTACGGTGGGTGGGAATAAAACACTAGAGTTATAAAAAAAAGTTGTATAAAAAGGCATTTTTTGCACTTCCCTCGCGTCTGAAATGCTCACGTACATAAGTACGCTCTGCTTTCAGCCACTTCACGAAGCCCCAAAACTGCTCTTTTTATACAACTACTACAACAGAGGCTGTCCAAAACGAAAGTTTGGACAGCCTCGTTTTATCTGGGTAATTAAATCTTACTCCTTATCCATTCCGCGATCATAAGCCTCCATGATTGTTGGAGTCATCGTCATCGAGGAGAAACCACCATCGTGGTACAAGTTCTGCATTGTAACCTTGCGAGTTAGATCCGAGAAGAGCGTGATCACATAGTTTGCGCAATCCTCAGCCGAAGCGTTGCCAAGTGGCGACATATCACCGCAATAGTCAAGAAGTGAGTGCATTACCGATACTCCGCTACCTGCAGTTGTTGGGGTTGGAGATTGAGATACGGTATTTACACGGACCTTTTTCTTCAATCCGTAAACAGCACCGAAGCTACGTGCGAAAGACTCCAGAAGAGCCTTAGCATCAGCCATATCGCTATACCCCATAAGTGTGCGCTGTGCAGCCATATAGCTCAAGGCAACAACAGAACCATACTCATTGATTGCATCTTTTTTATACGCTACGCTCATCATTTTGTGGAACGACACAGCTGAAATATCGAGAGTCTTATCCAAGAATCCGTAGTTTAGCTCCTCGTAAGGAATCCCTTTACGAACGTTTGGTGACATTCCGATTGAGTGTAGAACAAAGTCCACCTTGCCTCCAAAGTGCTCCAAACTCTTATCGAAAACTGTCTCAAGATCCTCCACCGATGAAGCGTCAGCTGGTACAACAATCGTGTTGCACTCCTTAGCTAGCTCATTGATCGTACCCATACGAATAGACATTGCAGTATTCGAGAGGATGATCTCAGCACCCTCAGCAACAGCCAACTGTGCCACTTTCCATGCGATAGATTGCTCGTTGAGAGCTCCGAAGATGATACCCTTTTTACCTTTGAGAAGATTGTATGCCATAATATTTGTTATTTATTTTGGGGCAAAAATAACAAAAAATTTCTATTTTTGGCTACCTTTGCATAGATTATGAACAAAAAATAGGTCATTTTGAGCTTTTCTGTCACCATACTTGGCTCTTCATCCGCAAAACCAACGGTCGGACGCCACCACTCTTCGCAGATTGTCAATCTCTCGGAGCAGTACTACCTTGTCGATGCAGGCGAGGGTTGCCAGCAGCAGATGTTCCGTTATGGGATCAACATATTGAAGATACGGGCGGTATTCATCTCGCATCTGCATGGTGATCACCTCTTTGGGCTCTTTCCTCTGTTGTCGACTTTGGGGCTCTATGGGCGAAAGACATCGCTTACGATCTATGCCCCAGCACCTTTTGGGGAGATGCTCAACCACCATCTAAAATATTTTGATACCAACCTTTCATACCCCGTCGAGTGGGTTGAGGTCGACACCTATCGACACCAAAAGATATTTGAGAATCGAACGTTGGAGGTGTGGTCGGTGCCGCTTCGCCATCGAGTGCCCACATCGGGCTACCTGTTTCGCGAAAAAGATCCACCGCTCAATGTCGAGAAGTTCAAGATAGCGAAGTATTCGTTGTCGATTGCGCAGATCACAGCAGCCAAACGGGGCGAGGATATAACGCTTGATTCGGGTGAGGTGGTGCAAAATCGCGAGATTACATATACCCCCTATAAAGGGCGTTCATATGCCTATTTATCAGACACTTGTCACTTTGCTTCGGAGTCCAAAATGTGCAGTGGGGTAGATATGATCTACCACGAAGCGACCTATAGCCACGTAGAGGCGAAGATAGCGAAGCAGAGAGGACACTCAACAGCCGAGGAGGCCGCACGAGTCGCCACAGATGCCGGGGCTAAGAGGTTGATTTTAGGCCACTTCTCGACACGTTATAAAGATTTAACACCGCTTCTAGACGAGGCACGCGAGATATTCTCTTCGACGGAGTTAGCCGAGGAGGGGCGAAAATTTGAAATTGATAAACAGAGATGATAAAATCAGAGATACAGATGGTGCGATCGTTAGGCGAAAAGCGCGCACGCCTCGAAATGGGGTTATTTGTCGCCGAGGGGGAGAAGTTTATCCGTGAGTTGATCGACTCCTCTTTGAGGGTGCGCAAAATATATGTCACGGACGATGCGGAGCTAGAGGATGGATTTGATGGCGAGCTAGTGGAGCTGATTAGCGGAGCTGAGATGGGGCGAATATCGCAGCTCAAAAGCTCCAATAATTCGTTGGCTATTGTCGAGATGCCGCGCTACTTGCTTGATGTAGAGTCACTTGTTGGGCGATTGGCAATTGTGCTCGATGGCGTGCAGAACCCCGGTAATTTGGGGACTATCATCCGCCTTGCCGATTGGTTTGGCATCGAGGATATCATCTGTTCACCGACGTGTGCCGATTGTTTCAATCCAAAAGTTGTGCAGGCTACGATGGGGGCGATATTGCGTGTTCGCATCCATTATACCGATCTCGTGCCGTTTATGGAGCGCACTCAAAAGCTGCAAATCCCGATCTACGGAACTTTCTTGGAGGGAGAGAATATATACAGCCGCGAGCTCACGAAAGATGGAATCATCGTGATGGGCAACGAGGGGCAAGGGGTCTCGCCAGAGGTTGCGCAATATATCGATCAGCGTCTCTATATTCCGCCATATCCTGCTGATTGTCAGGGCTCTGAGTCTCTGAATGTCGCAATTGCAACGGCAATAGTCTGCTCCGAGTTTAGGCGTAGGTAACCCTACTCCATCTCCAAAAGAGAGGAGTCTCCGTAGCTCAAAAAGCGGAAGTCATTCTCCAAAGCATACCTATATGTATTACGCCACTCCTCCCCAACATAGGCCGAGACGAGCAGCAGTAGGGTAGATTTCGGTTGGTGGAAGTTGGTGATGATCCGCTTCACGATCCGAAATTTGTAGCCTAGCGGGGTGATCATTATTTGAGTCGATGCTTTGAGTTTCATGAGGTTATTATTTTCCATATAATCGATCAAAGTTCGCAGCGCCTCCTCTCCATCGAATGCCTCCGGTATGTCGTATAACTCCCACTGTCCCACCACTTTATCGCATTGTGGTGAGGTGGAGATTTTTACTCGATAGGCCAATGCCGAGAGTGACTCCAAAGTACGCACCGAGGTAGTTCCAACAGCAGTGATAGAGCCGTGATGAGCCAAGAGATTTTGTAGCGTGGAGAGCGAAATCTCGAAGTGTTCGGTGTGCATCGAGTGGTCTGCTGCATTCTCCGCTTTCACGGGTAGGAATGTGCCTGCACCAACGTGTAGAGTAACTTCGCCACTCACTATCCCTTTGGTTTTCAGATTGTTAATAATCTCGTTGGTGAAGTGCAAACCGGCAGTTGGAGCTGCGACCGACCCCTCAAATTTTGAGTAGACAGTTTGGTAACGGCTGTTGTCGATCGTCTCGCTCTCGCGGCACAAATATGGTGGGATCGGAATTCGACCAAGGATCTCAAGTAGCTCTCCAAAGGTGCTCTCTGCGCTCCATCTAAAACGTATAATATGCTCACGATCACCACGTTGCACAATCTCTGCGCGAAGGCTCTCCTCCACTCCTTCAAGCTCAAATTGGATAGATACCTCGCCCTCTTTCCACTTTTTGAGGTTTCCCACGATACAGCTCCATTCGCACTCCCCACGCACAGCGAAGGCGCGTTCGTAATCGGCCGGTGAGTGGGGCTCTAAGCAGAATATCTCGACCCTTGCGCCGGTGCTCTTGTGCATGATTATACGGGCGCGAATCACCTTTGTATTGTTAAAAACTAGGAGCGATCCGGTGGGCAAAAGCTCCACGATATCGGTGAAACGCTGCTCCCTGATCTTCCCATTTTTGAAGTGCAGAAGTTTAGAATCTGTTCGATTTTCAAGTGGATATTTTGCGATACGCTCCTCTGGTAGAGGGTAGTCGTAGTCGCCCATGTCGATGTGTCTATTGACCATTTTATCGTCTAATCTTTTTGTTTAATGGCTTGTATATCTGATACATAAGGTAGCCCGAAAGTGTTCCGATCGAGAGCCCAAGCAGTATATCTTGAGGGAAGTGATAGCCCAAGTATATGCGTGAATAGCAGACCAATAGGAGTTGAATCATCATCAAAATTGCGAACCACCATTTTTTGATCGCAAATGACGATATTAGCCCGATCGAGAGTGCTGTAGCAGCGTGTGCCGAGACGGTCCCAAATTGACCACCCTTTTTCACGAAGTGCACAATCCCCTCTAACTCAGGGGTATGCATCGGCCTTAGGCGTGCCGGGAACTCAGCCCAAAGATCCTTCAATGGTCCGGTGTGTTTGAAAATTCCTGCAACGAGGTCCGACATACCAACCGCCAATCCAATCGTGACGGCCAATAGCAGCGCACTTCGCCATCCATCCTTTCGCCAAACAAGCGCCAAGATGAGTACGTAGAGCGGTATCCACGAAGTTTTTCCCGAGATGAACAACATGATGTTATCCATCGTCGCTCCGCCATCGAAGTTAAGTTGCAAAAAGAGCTCTTGATCCCACATATCTTTTAGTTTTTAAATTCCGCAGCTAGGCGATCGAGCGATCTGAGGATTATCTCGCAACACTCCTCGATCTGCTCCAATGTAATAGTCAGCGGTGGCGAGATCCTGAAGGCGGTGTCGCAGAACAAGAACCAATCGCTCATGATCCCCTCCTCCTTGAATATCTCCATCAGACGATATAGCATCTCGCATCGTCCAAGTTCAACGGCCATGAGGAGGCCCGAACGGCGTATCTCGCGACACAGAGGATGGTATTGGATCATACGCTCGAAGATCGATCCTTTGACCTCGACCTGCTCTATTATGTTGTTGTCAATTAAGTATTTAGCTGCAGCAAGTCCAGCGGCACAACTCACCGGATGGCCACCAAAAGTTGTGATATGACCAAGCACCGGATTGTGTTGAAGAGTCTGCATAATCTCTGCACTTGAGACAAATGCTCCAAGCGGCATACCCCCTCCAAACGCCTTCGCGAGGCAGATGATATCGGGTGTTACGCCATATTTCACACAGCCAAATGTCGCTCCCGTGCGCCCCATTCCCGTCTGGATCTCATCGAAAACAAGCAGCGCCCCGACCTCCGAGCAACGTGCTCTAAGAGCTTCGAGATACCCATCTTGAGGGGTGCGAATTCCCGCTTCACCCTGCACAACCTCACTAATTACACATGCTGTGCGCTCTGTGATTTGCTCCAAATCCTCAAACGAATTGAACTCTATCGCGCGACAATCGGGCAAAAGTGGTCTAAAAGCCCCCTTCCACTCCTCACCCTCCGGTGAGCCCATGAGTGACATTGCACCCTGAGTAGAGCCATGATATGACCTTCGCATCGAGATGATCTCGGTGCGTGCGGTGTATCGTTTCGCGAGCTTCATAGTCCCCTCGACAGCCTCCGCTCCCGAGCTTACGAAGTAGGTCGATGTGAGTGGATCGGGCAGCAGGTCAGCGATCAATTTTGCATACTCCACCTGCGGAGTTTCGACCATCTCGCCATATACCATAACGTGCATATACTTAGAGGCTTGCGCCTGTACAGCGGCCACTACCTCCTCGTTGCAATGTCCCACGTTACTCACCGATACGCCTGCCACAAGATCTACATATCTCTTCCCTTCCGGGGTGTAGAAATATGACCCTTTGGCGTGTGACACCTCCACCAACATGGGCGAGGGTGAGGTCTGTGCGACGTGGCTTAGGAACTGTTTTCTTAGAATATTCATAATTTTTTGGGAACTGCCTCCGGCGGGCGGGGATTGCACCCCCGCTGGTGCGATTATATTTCGTTAAATTTTCTTAATAGTACATTCTCGGCATCGCGCACGCTACTCTTCATCCAGCGGTACAAGATCTCAGCCTGCTCCTCCTCGGGGATCTCCCAATCGCTAGTCTGGCTGCGAAGTCGCTCCGAGAGCATATATATTAGTATCGCTGCCGAAGCTGAGACATTGAGGCTCTCGACCATTCCACACATCGGAATCTGCAAAAATTCATCCGCCTCATCGATGATCTGCTGCGAGATCCCGGAGTGCTCAGTTCCAAAGACAAGGGCGAATTTTCCTTTTGTGACATCGAAGGTCTCGGGGGTCGAGTCTTTTTGGTGTGGGGTTGTCGCTACGATTCTATATCCTTGATCTTTAAGTGCTTGAATAGCGGCTGTGGTGTTTGTATATCGGCTCAGATCGACCCATTTGTCGGTCCCACGAACGATATCTGCATAGGTCTTGAAGTCGCACAACTCCTCAATGGCGTGCATATGTTGCAACCCGAACGCCTCACAATGGCGCATTAGAGCGCTTGCATTTTGCGAGTGAAAGGTATTCTCCGAGAGGATCGTCATCTGGTGTGTACGCTTCGAAAGTGTACGCTCCAAAGTCTCGCGGCGCTCTGGTGTCATGAACTCTGCGAGGTAGTCGATGCGCTCTTTGAGCCACTCTATGCGCTCGTTATTTTCTGTATTTTTCATCTTCATCCATTATTTTTAGGTAGCTTTCGTAGCGCGAAAATGCTATGTCGCCACGCTCGACAGCATCCCGAACAGCACACTTCGGTTCGTGGGTGTGGGTGCAGTTATAAAATTGACACTCCTCACCAACACGCAACATCTCGGGGTAGTAGTGCCAGAGCTCCGCATCATCAATGTCGAGAAGTCCAAAGCCCTTAATTCCCGGAGTATCAATGATATATCCCCCTTCGGTGAGCGGATATATAGTCGAGAATGTCGTGGTGTGCTTTCCCTTGTGGTGGCTCTGCGATATCTCACCTATCTTCACCTCTATCGTTGGCTCGATGGCTGTGATGAGGGTTGATTTTCCTACTCCCGAATTGCCTGAAAAGAGGGTCGTTTTATTTTGCAACAGTTTTTTAACCTCCTCTATTCCAATGTTTTGAGTGGCTGAAATCTCGATCACCTCATACCCCGCCTTGTTGTATGTCTGCTTAAATTCGGAAACTGCTTCGGGGTGTTCACGTGCCAGATCAATCTTCGCCAAGAGGATTGTTGCCGGAATCTTATACGCCTCGCAAGTGACCAAGAATCGATCGATAAATTCGGTAGCTGTCTCGGGTGAAAAGAGCGTCGCAACGATCATCGCGCGATCGATATTCGAGGCGATGATATGCGACTCCTTAGAGAGGTTTGAGGCGCGACGAATAATATAATTTCTTCGTGGCTCGACATCGCAAATCACATAGCTCCCCTGCTGCTCCATCTCGCAAGTGACTCTATCTCCGACAACTACGGGTGCCGTAGACCTCGAACCTTTGAGTCGAAGGCGACCTCTAATTCGGCAACTATGGGTCACTCCATCGTGCAAAACATCATACCAACTTCCTGTGGCGCGAACCACTACTCCCGAAAATTTCTGCTCCATGATTTATCCCTATTATTCAAACTGTTGTAGGGTCCAATTCCATGCCGGAGTAGCCCAGTTTGTGACGTTTACTATTGGTTGGTAGAACTTCGATTTGGCAAGTGTATTGCTACTCACCATCTCGATATTACTGTTGATAAAACCAAATGCCGAAAGGACTAAACTCATGACAATTAGATATTTAACAACCGAGATAACCATCCCCAAAAGGTGGTCGACAACCCCAAGTCCAGCAAAGTGTAGAACCTTGCGAGCCAAACGAGCCGCGATACCAACAAGAATTATGGCAAGAATCAGAGTGATCACAAAGCCCCAAGTGGAGCTATATTCACCCTCAATCTGAAATAATGCAGCTATCCAATCGCCATATTTTGCACCACACCAGATAGCTATAGCGATACCAATAATCGAACAGGCCTGAACCACAAGCCCTTCGCGAAACCCCTCAAAAAGGGCATATGCGAGGATCAGAAGAATTATTATATCTATTGCATTCATACTCTGTAATTTTATTCGCAAAGATACGTTTTTTTTCTATCTTTGCACTATATAATTGTATTATACCATGAAAATCAAGACTCTATTATTTACAATATTATCATTATTTGTTGCGCTATCAACGCTCAGTGCACGTGAAGAGTATTCGTTGAATAGCGGATGGAGAATCTTTTCGGCTGTCGAGGGGAGTGGTGACGCAGCGCGAAGTATCTCGTTGCCATATTGTTGGTCACAATCGTTGTCTACCCCGGTGAGTCTCACTACGGCAAACTATCTTCGCAATATCTATGCTCCGCAAACGTGGCGCATGAAGAGGGTCTTTGTGAAGTTTAGCGGTGTGCAGAGCGTGGCAGATGTGTTTATCAATGGAAAACATATTGGTGAGCATCGCGGCGGAGGAACAGCTTTTGTCTATGAGATCTCGCAATACCTTAAATATGAGGATGATAACATCCTCACGGTGAGGGTGAGTTCAGCCCCTCAGAATGATCTGCTGCCAACCTCGGTAGAGCATGAAATATATGGTGGAATCTATCGCGATGTGGAGCTAATCGTGACTCCTCGAACAGCTATCACCCCCGATTTTTATGGTGCAGATGGGCTCTTTGTAACTACTCAAAAGGCAGATGCAGGGGGCGTTAGTGGAGAGGTTGCGGTTAGATTTGTGAGCGATGGAAGTGTGGAGCGACGTGTCGAGCTCTCGATTGTCGATATGGATGGAGTTGAGGCTTTCAACCGTGTGATAAATAAGAGTAAGATCGATGGAACATCGCCATTAATAGTCCCATTTAGTATCAAACACGCGAAGCTGTGGTCTCCTACTTCGCCTGATCTATATCGCGTAAAGGTGAGTATCAATTCGGTCGATAAGAGCGAGGGTCAGGAGGATATGGTGAGTGTGGTGACAGGATTTAGAACCATCGAAATCGCTGAGGAGGATGGCGTTCCGGGAGCTGTGAGGGTCAATGGTGTGCCAACATTAATGCGTGGCGTGACACTCTATCATGACCACCCATCGAATGGCGGAGTGATCTCGGAGTTGGCCTATGAGCAGGATGTCGATATGGTTAAAGAGCTGGGTGCTAATGCGATACGTTCGGCCATCGTGCCTCATGATCGTTATCTCTATTCGTTGTGTGACAAGCAAGGGTTGATGGTGTGGGTAGATACTCCGCTCTCAAGATCTCCTTTTTTTAGCGATGTGGCATACTTCCCGACGAAGCGTTTCGAGGAGAATGGAATGCAGCAGCTGCGCGAGATAATATACCAAAATTATAACCATCCGAGTATTGTGATGTGGGGGATATTCTCGATGTTGAATTCGCGCGGGGATGACTTCATGAGTTACATAAAGGAGTTGAATAACGAGGCGAAGAGCATCGATAAGAACCGCCCGACAGTTGCGCTGAGTGACCAAAATGGGGATATGAACACAGTGACGGATCTGATCGTATGGCGACAAAATATTGGTTGGGATAAGGGTTTGTTTAGCGATATTGGGCTGTGGAGCAGTAAGTTACACAGCGATTGGGGCAACTTTAGATCGGGTGTGATGTATGGCGAAGAGGGTACTATGGCGCATCAAATCGATAGGAGTAATTTGGCTGAGTGTAGGACAGATAGCCGCAAGGGGTGGTTTCCGGAGTCACGTCAAAGTGCTATGCATGAGACCTATACGCAGGTGTTGGGGAGCGATTCACTCTTCTGGGGTATGTGGCTTCCGGCCATGTTCGACTTCAAATCTTCGCGTAGCGAATTGGGGGAGAGGGTGAATGGTTTGGTGAGCTTCGATCGAGTTGGCCGCAAAGATGCCTTCTATCTCTATCGCGCCCTTTGGAACAGCGAGCGACCAACGTTGCATATTGCAGATAGACGCGCACGATATGAGGGTGGCATGACCCAAACACTGAGGGTATATGGCTCGGATACAATTGCCCCTATTGCCTATATTGGTGCGGATTCGTTAGAGATGAAAAATGTCGCTCCTGCTCAATATATTTTGGAGGATATCCAAGTCTCGGGGCCAACAAAGGTTGTTGTAAAGCAGGGTGAACTATCTGATAGTGTGGAGCTTATCTATGGCTCGCCATTAAGAGCGCGCGAGCGTTAGGCCCTTCGCAGAATAGTAGGTCGATGATTGAAAGGTTCTGCTCGTGCGGAACTCGATCGAAGAATACTTGCATATACTCCTCCACCGATGGTTGCGACTCAATAGCACCCTTCGGACGTAGGTCAAGATCCAGATCGGAGGGCGTTATATAATTGGTCGAAATATTGGGCATTGGGAGTTGTAATAGCCTTACTATCAATGATATAAGCTCGTGATTAAGCTCCGTCAACAACCTATATTCACGCTTGTAGAGCGGTTCGAAATAGGGGGCATAGTGGTCAAAAAATGGCGAGGATTTGTATGCAGATAAAATCGCGATCCAATGTTGATGTTGCCACCTTTTTGAGTAGTCGATCTCCATTGAGTGCATAGCGCTTCGAGGTCTATTCGCCTTTTTTATTGGGATCGAGAGCTCCATCACCCCCTGTGCAGTCATTATTCGTGTGCGGTTTCGTGGCGAACGCTTTATGTAGTGTTCGCCGATGTCGATCGTTGAATCGCCATTAATGATCGCCCTAAAGTAGCTGATAGAGGGGAGGTATGATGAAGGAAGTATCGTCATATTGGAAAGTTATATTGTTGGTTCTATCCAATCTCCGCAGCTCATGATCAGCTCTACGAGCCTATCCAAAGCCTCCTCTTGTGGGATGTTTCGCTCCACAACCTCGCGATTTTTATAGAGGGTGATCTTGCCGCGTGCCGCCCCGACATAGCCATAATCGGCATCTGCCATCTCGCCCGGCCCATTTACGATGCACCCCATAACACCAATTTTCAGATGTTTCAAGTGGGATGTTCTCGCCTTGATATCTGCCAATGCACCCTCAATATCAAAGAGTGTGCGGCCGCAACTCGGGCAGGCGATATACTCCGTTTGTGACTGTCTGACACGTGCAGATTGGAGGATCATTAGCTCGATCTGCTCGACCTGCTCCGGTGAGATCTCTGGGGCATCGATCCATATTCCGTCGGCCAATCCATCAAGAAATAGTACACCCAAATCCGCTGCTGCCGATATTGCAACTTCGGTCGGGTTTGCCCCCATATATTTGCGCTTTACAACGACCTCTTTTGTGTGGTTGAGGTTCAGAATCGCAGCGCGCAGTTCGGCTGTTGGATTGTCGCTTTTGCTCTCGATCACTGTGAATTTATCGGTGATCTCGCTATGAATAATTGGCTGTTGGAGCTTACTTCGACGACGATACTCCGTAGGTGAATATTGGCTGCTATTCGAGATCGGGAACTCCCCGTCTCGACTCTGGAAATAATCGACAAGATATTGAGCTACAGGTATTTCCGCAACTGGATCTTCGGTCAGTGAGACTCGAATCGTATCACCAATTCCATCAGCGAGTAGCGCCCCAATTCCAACGGCACTCTTCACTCGCCCCTCGATTCCATTCCCCGCTTCGGTCACCCCGAGGTGGATGGGATATTGCATCTGTTCACTCTGCATAGCCTCGATCAACAGGCGATATGCGTGGACCATGACACGTGTGTTGCTCGACTTCATCGAGACGACGATCTGCGAGAAATCTTCATCGCGACAGATCCTCAAAAACTCCATCGCTGAGGCGACCATTCCGGCAGGAGTATCGCCATATTTATCAAATATATGCTCCGCCAATGAGCCATGATTCACCCCAATACGAAGGGCTACACCGCGCTCCCGACATAGTGCGATTAGGCGTTGAAGATTGTTATCTTTGAGCGAGAAATTCCCGGGGTTGATACGAACTTTATCGACATATTTTGCCGCGATCATCGCAACCTCGGGGGTGAAGTGGATATCAGCCACCAAAGCTATCTCGGAGCTGCGCGAACGTAGTTCATCAGCGATTTTTTCTAGATTTTCACCCTCTTTGCGTCCCTGAGCCGTGAGTCGAGCTATGTGACATCCGGCCTGCTCCATACGCAAAATTTGCTCTACACTAGCCTCCGTGTCGAGCGTCGAGGTGTTGGTCATACTCTGCACCGCAATTGGATTTTTGCCACCTATCGTCACCCCACCAAAACTCACCTCAAGAGTTGTAAGTCGCTCAAATTTAGATAGTGATATCATCTTTTAAATCTTTATATTAACTGTTGCACCGCCCCATTGGTTCACCTCATGCTGCTGGGCATAGACCTCTTTATCGTCGCGAAAAATCTGGATCATTATTGGAAATGGCGGCGACTCTTCGATCGATCGATCGAGGGGCAGGGTGTGGGCAATCACATATATAATTGCATGGATATTATCGGCACTATCGCACTCCAATATGAGCGGAAGTGATGGATCGAAATTGGGTGGTGGGGTGAGTTCATAGGTTGGACCCGATTGAAGCTCTTCACTTGTTATTCGCTCACAACCAGCTACATACAGTGGCTCTTGAAGGGTGTTATATCCCCCACATGAGATGACTGTATTGTATCGCCATATCTGTTCGTAATGAGTTGTGACTTGAATCCTGTACATCGCGATTTAGCTGAAAAATTTGTGCTGAAAGAGTAGAATATATACCGCTGCGACCGAGATATAGCTATCCGCGAGGTTGAATATAGCACCAAAAAAGTAGTTGTTGCCATCGACCAAAAAGGATAGAAATGAGGGTACGCTATTCCACTGAAAGAGCGGAAAATAGAACATATCAACAACCTTGCCCATCATCGGTGCAGCGTAGCTCCCACCCCAATGAGCAACCTCATAAGGTGTTGACTCTGAGAAGATAAGTCCATAAAAAGCACTATCAATCATATTTCCTACAGCACCGGCAAGAACCATTGCAAGGGCAATTATCACCCCCGTTGGAGCACTGCGTTTCACCAATCTGTAGATATAGTAACCCAACGCCACAATCATACAGAGCCTAAATCCGCTAAGTAGCATCTTGCCCCAATCGATCCCCTCGCCCGAGCTGAGCTGCATGCCAAATGCGGCACCGTTATTCTCCAAGAATCGGAGTTGAAACCAGTCGGGGAATACGATTATCGCCTCGCCAATGCGCATGGTTGTCTTGATCCAGATTTTGAGGATTTGGTCCGCTACGATCAGAAGTAGGGTGATTAGTGAAATTGTGCGTAGTTTCATTGCGAAAACTTTAAATATTTTTAAATTCGCTACAAAGGTAATAATTTTGTGTGGATTTCGTTAATTATCCAAGCCAAAAGTAGTTGGCGATTTGTTAGATCGTGAAATTATATCTATATTTACCTGCGCATTTGGGGCTTAATTTACTTTTATGTCTTCATCTGTTAGTTTAACCTTATTTGAGAGAGTAATGAAGAGATTATTTTTATATTTATTGGTCGCATTGAGTACACTTGTTACTAGCTGTAGCATCTTTTCGAGTGACGATACAACAGATTACGAAGGTGTATATAATGGTATTGTGGTCTATAGCAATGTCGCTATAACCAACAACCTAGCGATGGATGGTGTGAATGTGGCTATGCGATTGGCTATTCTGCTCAGCGAGATGGAGGCTGTTGGATTGGAGTTTGAGGGCGACGAAGAGCCTGATTGGACACTCATAGGGGAGTTTAAATATGGTTCGCTCTACTACAACAAAAAGAGCTTCTTGATGGGTAACACCAGCGATGTCTCGATCTCGAAGGATGGCAATAAATACTACGTAGAGTATGGCGCGAATGGATTGCATACGGCTGGAAGTTACGATACAAATTATAGAATTGGTACATATTGTATCGACACAGCAGGGAATTCAGACCTTCTAAATAGTAGCTCAAGCAGCAGGTGGAGCGTCAGCATCGTTGATGATGAGATGACCTGTGCAGCTACCAAGAATGATCTAGATTATATGTTTGTGTGTAGCAACAAACTAGGTGTAGAGCTCTGGAGTACGGGGTATGGGGAGTTCTCATATTCGGTCACGGATTCTGTGGCTCAGTACTTTGAGGTGGATTATGATGATGACGATGATGATGAATATATCGGCGATTGGTGGTGTGAGGGAACTATCACAATACCAAGCTTTAGCTCGCTGACGGTTGAGGAGACCTTCAACTCCGAGTTTAATCTGACTATAGATGGGGGTGGATTGGCCATCACACAGGATACATACTCATATGTCACCCTCTCGCCAATAATCTACAACTTCTTGTCGTGCGCCAATAAAAAGTTCGGAGGGGTTGAGTTTATCGAATCTTTGACCTCGTCGACTCACGATGTCACCATCACAACCGCTTCGACTGGTGTGCAGACCTATAATTATAATGGTTACACATATGAGTTCGATCAGGAGTTCTATGACTACTACTACTATAGCTCATTCCAAGATGATGAGGATGAGTTGGAGGAGGAGTATTGGGATTATTTGGAGGATCTAGAGGACTAATCGGGCATAGGCATGGTCTTTGCGATTTCGTAGGTGTTTTATCACCTTCAAAATCAAAGATTATGAATAACTTTCAATGTTCAACCTGTCAACACATCTATATAGTAGAGAGTGGTGACCCATCAAATGGGATCGCCCCCAACACCCCTTTTGAAGATCTGCCATCTGATTGGGTATGCCCTGTTTGTGGCGTGCCGAAGAGGATGTTCGATGAGATTATACCGGAGCTTCCGACTCAGTTCGAGGTTCGGCCATTGCCATATGACTACTCGGCACTAGAGCCCTCTATCTCGGAGCATACGCTCAAACTGCACCATGATAAACACTATGCAGGCTACATAGCAAATGTGAATAAACTAATCAAAGGGACTCCATTTGCTGGTATGGAGCTTCGAGATATCATGCTTAAATCTTCGGGTGCACTCTTCAATAACGCTGCGCAAGCGTGGAATCACGAATTTTATTTTGATCAATTCTCACCAAATCCTGTTAATATGCCGCAGGAGCGACTTGCCCGTGCTATTGATGCAAGATTTGGCTCGTTCGAGGAGTTCAAAAAAGAGATTGCAGAGTCCGCCACGCAGCTCTTCGGCTCTGGTTGGGTGTGGTTTGTTGTCGATGATCAGACATTGGATCTATCTATTGTGAATGAATCAAATGGGGGCAACCCACTAACTAGCGGATTGCGCCCCATCATGACTATCGACGTGTGGGAACACGCCTATTATGTTGATTATGAGAATCGTAGAGCAGAATCGATCGATGCCTTTTGGAATGTTGTCGATTGGACTATTTTAGAATCTCGCTTTTAAACTTGATTATCTGGGACCTCCGGGGCCATGACCACTGTTGTTGCTCTTGCTGCTGGTATTGTTAATGTAGTTACCCATTCCCTCATAATCATCAGCATTTTTTGATGCATCGCGACCGAAGTAGCGAAGGTTGTAGACAAACTGCGCCGAGTAGTAACGACCCATCGTTATGTTGGTTGTATTCTGCGAATAGTTCGTGCCAATATATCGTGAGAATGATGTATTTTGGTTTAGCGCATCGTTGACACCTACGTTGATCTCTCCTCGCTTACTCTTGAATATCTTGCGGCCTATGAATGCGTTGCAGACAGTATATTGGTCAACGTAGTCATTTGTGATACCAATATATTGTTTGTATGTGACGCTCGCGGTGAAGGTGAATCCACCTCCAAAGACAAACTTCATAGCTGCCGAGGCGCTCTGATCATAATATTTATTTGTGGTTAGTGTTTCGGCAGATGTCGCTGAGTTATCAGCCTCGTAATATTTACCATGCCATTGAAGCGTGAAATCGACATTTTCGGATATGTTACTTCCGAGCACTGCGCCAAGGAAGTAGGTGAGTTTGTCAGTCTCCGTCTCGTCACCACCCAAAATTGTACCATCGCTCTGAATCTCGCCACCAAAGATACTTGGGGTGATCGAGTAGGTGATACCACACTTTAAGTTGAGGTTACACTTCATGAAATCGAATGGAAGTCCGTAGTCGAAGTGTGTACCAACAGAGGTGTAATCTTTCAAGTTTACCCATGTTGTATATTGCTCAATATCCTCAGTGTCAGAGCTATCTACGCCATCGAGCGTGAGGTTTTCGGGGCACAATACAATGTGTGACGCAATGTAATTGTTGGTTCTTTCACCATGCACCATCCACATAAATGTGCGACCCTTCTCGATATTCGAGTTTATGAATCGGAACCTTAGGCTGCTCGTATATGTCGGCTCCAACATCGGGTTACCCTTCGAGATATACGAACTTCCGATGCTGTAGATATCTTGAATACGCGATAGCGCTGGGTTGTTGGTATATGTATTGAAGTAGATACGCAACGAATTTTGTTGGTTGAAGTAGGCTTGACCAATCAACGAGTAGACAAAATCGGTGTAGCTCGGGTTGTTTCGAACCGTTCCATTCTCTTCATCTATTGTCTCCGTTAATAGGTCAGATTTTTGGTAAAATGCGCTCGCGATCAAGTTGCTTTTATCCTTCACAAAACGAACTCCAACTCCCGCCTTGTGGGTGAGATATGTACTTGAGGTGTAGCTCGATGCCGATGTGATCTCATTCTCTAACGTTGGTGTAAAGCTCTCGTCGGTGTTGTACGATCCCTTATCTGTACTTTGGAAATTCTGTGATAATCTGTATGTTAGGTTCAATATCAGATTCTTTGCCAGAGGCTCCGTATATCCTGCATTACCGCTCAAGTTTCGTTTGAAACTTGGGCCATCTTCATAGAGATATGTCGTTGCGCTATCCTCGTCATCATTTGGCTGGTTCGGATATGTCGTGGTTGAACCCTCGCCATTATAGTCATTTATCGTGAAGCTACCTCCCAGTGTGAAGTTTCTTCTTTCACCGAGTCTAAGACGATAGTTGGCGCTCGATCCGACGTTGAATCCTTTCCAATATGTATCTTTTAGATTGCTATAATCTTGATATCCGGCATCATAACTCGCTCCATAGCGTGTTCCAGCGTTATCGTAGAGTGGGTCGTTGGCCTGCATACTAAAGTATGGGCGGATCAAAAGTGAGTTCTTGTCGTTGATCTCCCAATCGATACGACCATTAAAACGGTGGTTGATATTATCTGTAAATGTGTTCGATACTTGATACAATGAGTCGATAGATGAAGTCGCCTCCTCACCCTCATACCATCTGGTTTTGGTCTCGACATTTGTGGTCTTGGTGTGGTTGTAGAAGTAGCTTCCCTGCACCTTCAACTTATCATCCTCTCCAAATACATCTGAGTAGTTGAGTCCCACCGCATTGACTGTCGCAACGCCCGGTAACTGCTTAACCATAAAGCTACTAGCACTCGAACTACTATCATCCGAGAGTCCCATAACATCCTCGAACGAGAAGTTCTGCTGGTTGATATTATTCGTCAGTCCAATCACCGACAAGCGACTTGTGTTGTTGAAGAGGTTGACACTTCCTCCGATCATATATTTCCCCGGATCATCCCCTGTATTTGAATCAGGCTCATATCCACCACCTGCATAGACCTTTCCAAAGACTCCTTGGCGCATATTTTGGTGGGTCACGATATTGATCGTCTTTTCGCCCTGACCATCATCCACACCCGAGTACTCCGCCTCGTCGGAGAGTTTGTCATAGACCTCAATGCGATCAACGATCTCCGCTGGAAGTGATTTCAATGCCGTAGCCACATCACTTCCGAAGAATTCGCGGCCATCCACATAGATCTTCTTAACCTCCTCTCCTTGTGCTGTAACCTCGCCATCCTCGATCGAGATACCCGGCATCTTCGAGAGTAGACCCTCAACATCAGAGTCCGATGCAACTTTGAATGAACTAGCGTTATAATTCAGAGTATCACCCTTCTGCGAGGCACGGAGCGCCTTGGTCTCCTTCATCACTGTCTCCATCTGAACCGATGATGATTTGAGCATAATGTCGTAGAGCGTGGTCTCTGCCTTGCCCACCGTAACTGTTTGACTATGACTTTCATAGCCCAGAAACGAGATGTTTAGTGTATATGTGTCATATAGTAGCTGTGCAGAGGTAAAGAGTCCCGATCCATCGGTCGAGTAGTAGACCTTTGCGTCGGGATTTGTAGAAGGAATTAGCTCCACAACAGCTCCTGCAACGGGAACAGTTGTAGCATCGGCATCGAGAATACGTGCCTTTAGTATGCCGCTCTCAGCGGCGAATGTCGTCATAACTGCTGCTAGGAGCAGCAATATTGTTAGTTTAGCTCTTAGGATCATATTTAGGTTGGTGGTTGGTTGTGTTGGTGTGGTTGTCTACTCTTCGGTGTACCAGCTGGCGTAGAGTCTATAATCGTGGGCAATTCTATTGATTATCTCGTTGCGCTGTTCAGGGCTTACCTCTCGAATTCTTTTGGCTGGGACACCTGCGTAGAGCGAATTTGGCTCTAATTTACTCCCCGTAAGAACCAGTGCATTTGCCGCCACTATACAACCTGTTGCGACCACTGCATTATCCAAAATTGTCGATCCCATTCCGATCAAGCAGTTATCCTCGATCACCGCTCCGTGAATGGTAACATTGTGACCTACAGATACATCATTGCCAATAATCGCTTGTGATGGATTCTTCGCCCCATCAAATATTGTGTGGATCACCGTTCCATCTTGGATATTTGTTCTATCTCCGATCTTTATCGAGTTTACATCTCCGCGCAAAACAGCATTATACCAAATTGATGAATCACGACCAATGGTCACATCTCCAATCAACACCGCAGTCTCCGCTAGGAATGTACCCTCTCCTACTTCGGGGCTCTTTCCCCTTACATCTCTAATAAGTGCCATTAATCTCTTTATTCTCTTTATTATTCGTTACTCTTTGCCTTACACCATAGCTCCTCCATCTGCTCTAGTGTCAGATCAGCTACCGATTTGCCCATCGCCTCTGCCGATTGCTCCATATGAGAGAATCGTGAGATAAATTTGCGATTTGTACGCTCCAAAGCGGCCTCCGGATCCACATCGTAGAGTCTCGCTGCATTGATCAGCGCGAAGAATAGATCGCCAAATTCGCTCTCCATCCTCTCTTGATTACCACTCTCCATCTCTGCTGCAACCTCCTCAATCTCCTCGCGAACTTTCGCCCAAACATCCTCCTTGGCCTCCCAATCGAACCCTGCTGATGCCGCCTTTGATCCAATGCGTACCGCCTTCACCATTGCCGGGAGCGATCTTGGTACTCCGCCCAATATTCCACTTTTACGCATCTTTTTTCGTAGCTTCAACGCCTCCCAATTCTTGCGAACATCTTCGGTAGTGTTGGCTAGCGTGTCACCATAGACGTGCGGATGGCGGTACTCCAACTTGTTGCAAAGGTCTGTTGCAACCTCCGCGAAGTTAAACTCACCCTGCTCCTCGCCCAAACGAGAATAGAAGATGACGTGAAGAAGTAGATCTCCCAACTCCTCCTTGATCCCCGCCATATCCTTCGTGTCGATCGCCTCCGTAAGTTCGTAGACCTCCTCTATTGTATTGGCACGCAACGAGTCAAATGTCTGCTCGCGATCCCAAGGGCACTTCTCCCGAAGTTCATTCATCATCGTTATCAGGCGTGCGATAGCCTCTCTGTTCTTCTCCATTTATTACAAATATATATAATTATTTTTATGAATATAGCCTATTGTATTGCTTTAAAGGCCATATATGAATATCCCCCCCTCTTTTCCATTTTTTTACCGCACGTCACAATAAACGGCATTAACTTTGTATTTTGATTAAATGGCAGAGTTGGGGATTCAGCACCTCTATTTTTTTTGTGGTTTGCTGGGGAGTTAGGTCGACTATTACGCGCCCTCTCCTTTTATTGAAGTTGTTTTCATACATCTTTCGGTCTATTTTGTTTGCACGCACCCCGACTCTGCTACTTTTCTTTAACGACAGTAAAGGCAAAGCAACGTGCCATGAAAAAACTATAAACCGCTGTTATGATGGAGCATATAATCTTGGACGGTGTAGCCCACATTCCGACCCATTCCACAAGTATTTTAATAATTGCGTAGTTCAAAAGGATTGATCCCATAACACTCACGGCGTAACGAGCGATCTGAAATTTAAACTTGCGCGAGGTAGATTCAAAGACCACATAGCGATTAAGTAGGAATCCCGTGAAGAATGTGATCGGAAAGACGATGGCCAACGCGGCAACGTGAGGTGAAATAGTAGCTATACCTATATATATATAGCGCTCCGCAACCAGATAGTGATAGATCAAGTAGTAGAGCACACTATCAAGGATTATATAGTTGGCAACTCCACAGCAGAAGTATCGAAATTGATCTCTCGCCACATATCGCCCAATGATCGGGAGGTAGAAGAGATCTACCACCCTCTGTATAAACGAAGAGAGGATCTTTTGATCCCCTCTATTTGTCTTATCTCTTTGCATATACCCAAAGATCTTCAGATATACTCTTGCCGAGTGCGGAGCGTTTGAATTCGTGGCACTCCTCTTCGCTATTTGATTCAAATATTGTGAGCATATATGTGCTTCCATATGGGTAGACACTCACCTTGAGATCCTTCGTAAGTTCTCCCTTGGCCATCTCGATAATGGTGCGACCACCGTTGCTTGGCGATGAAAATACTGCAAAGACAACTCGATACTTCGCAGTTGAACTTTTGCTCTGCTCCAATACCTGCTCTAATACCTTTGCTGGGTCGTCATCAAGATTAATGCTTTTTGTGGCAACTTGCTTTGGCTCTGGCTCTGGTGTCGGCTCTGGTGTTGGTTCAGCTTCTGTTTCGATCGGCTCTACCTCTTGCTCCACGACAGTTGTCGTGGTGTTTGTCTCTCCACTCTCATATGTTAGCGCATAGTATGTCACACCCACTATAAGTGCGATTGCAGCGGCTAGAGCCCATACGTATCCACCCTTAGATTTGCCCTTACTCTTTGTTGTTTTCGTCTCAACTTTTGGAGAGGCGGCAACCTTTGCACTCTCCTTCTTTTCTGCCGGAGCAGGTGTCGGAGTAGGTGCCGGAATAGGTGTCGGAGCACTCTCTTCAACTTTTGGCTGCTCTTTGGGAGCTGCTGTTGCGCCTTGTGACTTCAGTGCCTGCACAGGGTTTAGTTTGTTGAACATCTGTGAGGTTATCGTGAAGCTGTTAGCCGTGATCTCTCCGATGCCTAGTATCGTAATGGTATCACCCTCGGTAACAACGTCGAGCCATCTTTTATAAACCTGCTCAGCTTGTGATGGTGAGCAGTTGCCACGACTCGATATAATTGTCGTGAGTGATCTGTATTGCTCACCTTGAAGCAGTGTTATGTCGCGAGTAGGATCTCCATTCTCGGGAGTCGATGTTGTGATTGAGAGTGACCCAACGTTTGGTAGGTAGACCCCTCCCTCAGAGAGTAATGCGTTGGCGATGAGTTTGTTAACCTCGACAACCATTCGTGAATTTTGTTGTTTCATCTTGACTAATATAATCTATTTTGTCACTTTTTTAGGGTGTTTATATCCGTGCCATATCATAGCAAATCCCATGATGATAAATGGAATAGAGAGCCATTGCCCCATATCTAGCATCATCCCCTGCTCGAACTCCACTTGCTCGAATTTCAAGAACTCGATGAAGAATCGTGTGAGGAATATTCCGATTAGACCCACTCCAAACATAACCCCTGCATAGCGGCGTCCCATATCATATTTGTAGTACATGATAAGCAACACAAAGAATGTTATGAAGTAGCATAGCGCCTCGTAGAGCTGTGTCGGGTGGCACGCCATAGGTGATGCAACCCTCTGCCACAACCCCGAATTGTGGAATTTGAATCCCCAAGGGAGCTCTGTTGGATAGCCGAAGATCTCGGAGTTAAAGAGGTTTCCAAGGCGCACCAATCCTCCTCCGATACCCACCACAACCATTATACGGTCGAGTGCCCACGTATATGGAAGTGAATTTTTGCGCGAGAAGAGCCAAAGCCCAATCAAAAGTCCAATCGCAGCGCCATGACTCGCCATTCCGCCATCGCGAATTCCCGTGATGATCTTCCAAGGCTCTGGCAGAAAATACTCTGGCTCGTAGAAGATGCAGTGGCCAACTCTCGCTCCGATGATAGTAGCGAGTGTTCCATAGATAAATATTGACTCCGAGACACTTGCTGGAAGTCCCTCGCGACGACAAAAACGGTCAAAAAGCATCGACCCGATGAGGATCATAAGGGCCCACATCATGCCGTAGTAGCGGATCTCAACCCCGAAAATAGAGAATGCGACAGGGTCAAATCTCCAATCGATAAATAGTGTTGTTAGCATTTTATCTATTATTTGTAATTTTGCATTAGTCGAGCGATATACTTGCCGATAATATCAAACTCCAGATTCACAACGCTCCCCACCTCGATATTGTGGAAGTTAGTATTGTCATAAGTATATGGAATTATCGAGACGCGGAATGAGTTCTCCTTGGAGTCGCATACCGTGAGGCTCACGCCATTCACCGTCACCGACCCCTTCTCTACCGTGCAGCTCGATGCATCGATAGGGTTATACTCAAATGTGAAGTTCCAACTTCCGCAAGCATCCTCTTTTGCTACACACGTCGCCGTGAGATCGACATGACCTTGGACGATATGGCCATCGAGAAGGGCATCTGGGCGCATTGAACGCTCCAAATTCACCTCGTCACCTACCTCCCACAATCCGAGATTGCTCTTTTGTAGAGTCTCTCGCATAGCTGTCACAGTGTAGGTGTTACCCTCTATAGCGACGACTGTCAAGCAGACACCATTATGGGCAACGCTCTGGTCGATCTTAAGCTCTGAGCTAATCGATGACTCCATCGTAAAATCCTTATTCTCTTGATATTGGTGGATCTTAACCACTCGCGCCACACTCTCTACAATTCCTGAAAACATCTTTAAATATTTTTGTTTAATTATTAACTATTAATTTTGCCACAACTTTATATAGCTGTTCGATCTGTTTGGTCTCGATGAATATATCATCATATTGTCCGCTGTTAGTCGCCACCAACCGTAACATTCCATCCAGCTTCTCGGGTGAATGGTAGCGAACTATCCTAAGTGCCGAGATCCCTTTGGTCACCACCAGATACTCCCTCCCGGGGATGATCATCTCTGTGGTTATCTGTTTGAGCATGATGATCGAGTTGGTCGATATCGATGGGATCATTGCATCTCCGCGATAGATCATTGCAAAATCTGCATCTATCTCTTTGGGGAGTAGCAATCTTGATTTCGGCTCTAATATGCCCACCCTTCGTATCTCCTGCTCAATGTCAGCATCGTAAAACTCTATTTGTGCACTCTGCTCCAGCTCCTCGATCTGCATCTCACCACTTCCGGTGAGCAACCAATGTATGTTTATTTGGGGGAAAGTCGATACAATCATCTCAGCCAACTTTCGAGATATTCCATTGTTGCCTCGTTTGATCTGGTAGAGATTCTCACCACGTGATAATCCAATATGTCGAGCGAAGTGATTCGTAGACATATTGCTCCACCTGATGACACTCTCGAGTCGAGGCCAGCAATCTTCTCTATTTTGCGACATATTAAAATTTGTATCTAAAATAATTTTTTCCCATCTTTGCACTCACGGTCCCGTAGTTCAATGGATAGAATATAAGATTCCGGTTCTTACGATGAAGGTTCGATTCCTTCCGGGATCACTACTATCTATAGTTTGGTGTTCGCGCGCGTGTTGTACGTACATTACGTGCAAATATAGTAAAAATGTGCAACTTATACAATAGTAGATTGCATTTGCGCAAAAATAGTTTATCTTAGTACTATCATGTCAATAGTCCGTAATACAGAGAGTGATCTAGAGTTTGAAGCTCGCATTCGCCCCCAAGAGATGGAGGATTTCGCCGGTCAGCAAAAGACTGTCGAGAACCTCAAGATTTTTATAAAAGCAGCATTGATGCGTGGCGAGTCTCTCGACCACCTGCTTCTGCATGGTCCTCCGGGTCTGGGTAAGACAACATTGGCGGGTATCGTGGCGCAGGAGATGGGGGCCAATATGAAGGTTACCTCGGGGCCAGTGCTCGATAAACCGGGTGATCTGGCTGGATTGTTGACGAGCCTTGAGGGGGGAGACATTCTCTTTATCGATGAGATTCACCGACTGAGCCCCATTGTGGAGGAGTATCTTTACTCCGCGATGGAGGATTTCAAGATCGATATTGTCCTTGACAAAGGCCCTTCGGCTCGTTCGATTCAGATCGAGATCGAACCATTTACATTGGTCGGTGCAACTACCAGAAGTGGTCTGTTGACTGCCCCTTTGCGCGCGCGTTTCGGAATCCAAGCACACTTAGAGTATTATGACTCTGCTACCTTGTCGAGAATCGTCAAACGATCATCGGCTATTTTGGGGATCGAGATCGCGGATGATGCAGCTTTGGAGGTGGCACTTCGCTCGCGTGGCACACCTCGTATCGCAAATGCTCTGTTGCGTCGAGTGAGGGATTTTGCGATGGTGAAGGGTAGTGGTGTGATTGATCTCTCGATTACGAAGATCGCACTTGCCGCGCTTAATATAGATTCGCGAGGGTTGGATCATATGGATAATAAGATTCTCACGGTGATAATCGAGAAGTTCAAGGGAGGTCCAGTTGGTCTTAATACAATTGCGACAGCGGTGAGCGAAGATGCTGGAACTGTGGAGGAGGTCTATGAGCCATTCCTTATCAAGGAGGGTTTCTTGATGCGCACCTCTCGTGGTCGTGAAGTTACGGAGCTTGCCTATCGCCACTTGGGGCTTACCCCGCCAGCCTCTATTACGGAACAAAGCCTTTTCTAACTTTTAAATAAATATAGACTATGATCTTGAGAAACCAAGCCAAAGTAGTTGCTTTACTCGTGATGCTGTTAGCATTGCCAATCGCCCTATCGGCACAATCGTGGGGTTATGATAATAATCGTTTTGCGATAAGTGCAGATGGAAATAATGTGGATGATCCGCTCGACAAGTGGCTCAGAGCCGATGAGGATGATTGGGGTGCAACGCCTGCTACTATGGCGATAATCGCAAAATTGGGTTTGGGGGATAAGTTGGTGCACTACTCGTATAACAATTTTGTGGAGGGAAAGCCGGGGCCTGCCGATGAAAATATGATGAATATCGGAGTGCAGGGTGGTCTGAAGCGCTTTCCACTCAATAAAAAGGTCTTTTTTGACTGCACCAAGAAGTTTGATAAAGCGAAGAAGAGTCTAAAGGCGGAGATTGCAAAGTCAACAGCTGATGACCCTCTATACTTCATGCATATGGGCCCATCGGAGTTCTTCTATCAGTGTGTTGATGAGGTGATCCAAGAGGGTGGCATGGAGTCATTGGCTCATATATATGTAGTATCTCATAGCGGCTATAACGATAACCATATCCGTCGACCATACCACCACACGATGGATCAAGCGATAGAGCTCAGCGAGGGCAGAATAAATTATAAGAGAATTAAGGATCAAAATGGGTCGTCAGATCCAAATGCGCTGTTGAACTCATTGGAGGATTTCTCGGTGTGGTATTGGATGAGAGATAGTAAAGATCCAAATATTCAGTGGATCTATGAGAGGATGTTGCCAAATGCAAAGGGGCACGCTGATATCTCAGATGCCGGAATCACCTATTACCTATTGGTGGGCGATGAGGATGGAAGCCCATCGAAGTTGCGCGATTTCTTCGGGGATAGTATTTTGTAGAGGGCAGATATAATATATAATAAGGGGTAGCTAAGTCATTTTAGCTACCCCTTATTATATAATTTTTTTATTATTGTTTACTGATCAATCGATCGCATAAGAGTCATATCATCCATTGTGTCCTCTATATCTCCCAGTGTAACCTGTCGGCGGAACGACTCGCGATATGATATAACAGATTCGCTTCTTGCAAGCCCCATCGTTTTGAGTTCGTTTTGAATCACATCATGAAGGTGGGTGTTGTTGCGCGCATATATCTTAACAAGCAGGTCGTATGGCCCTGTGGTGAAGTGACACTCCACAATCTCTGGGATGCTCTTGATCTTCTCGGCCACCTCGTCGAGATCAACCTGAGGATCGAAGTACAAATTAACATATGCACAGGTCTCGTAGCCAATTTTAGTGAGGTTTAGAGTGAACTCTGATCCGGTGATCACTCCGGAGCTCTGTAGCTTCTGAATGCGCTGATGTATAGCAGCACCTGATACGTTGCACATTCTTGCGACCTCGAGGAATGAGATGCGTGCGTTGTTCGAAATTAGTTTGAGGATCTTGTTGTCGAGATCGTCTAGTAGGTTCTCTGCCATATTAATTTACCGTTGAAATGTTCTAATGGGATTGTTTTATGATGCAAAATTAACGATTTTGTTGAATTATCAAAAAAAAAGGGAGTAAAAAACGAATTTATCACAATAACTACCGTTTTACTTTCAATTTTATATTATTAAAAAAAATTACGAAAATAGTTTGGTGATTTGTGGTGAATAGTGCTCATTTACCCCCTATATTTGCAGTGTAGTTAAGACAAGAGGTGTTGAAACGGCTAATTATCGAATAATTTGCAAAAATCAAGTCGTTTCATTCTGCAGAGACTTCAAGGCTTTAATCTACAAAGTGATGAGAGTGAGTTCTTTGAAATTTTCAGTAGTAATTTATTTTTTTGCACATTGTGGTGATAAATATAGTTTATGGTTGTTGGATTAAAAAAAATTTAGTAAATTTGCATCCAATACATTATATATATGTTTATCTAAATAAGGAGAGCGAAGGAGATGATATTGATAAATTCACAATTTTTAAAGGTTGTTAATGATGATGTACAGAAAACCATCGATAATAAAATCAATGTCTATTCGCGCCTAAATCCACAAAAAAAATTGATTCGTCTCGATAGCGGAGATGTGGTTCGCCCACTCGCTCCATGTGTTATCGATGCAATGCACACAAGTATAACCGAGATGGCTGGTACAGAGACCTTTAAGGGTCGTGGGCCAGACGCAGGTTACCCTTTTTTGATAGATGCAATCGTGAAGAATGAGTACCGTAGCCGCAAGGTTAAGGTCGAGAGTGATGAGATATTTATCAATTGCGGTACAAAGGATGATTTGGGTGGTATTGGCGACATTCTCTGCCGCGATATACGTATCGCTGTAGTTGATCCGGTCTACCAAACCTATATTGAGTCTAATGTAGTGGCGAATCGAGCGGGAGATGCGGGTGAAGATGGTGGATGGAGTCATCTGATCTACCTTGAGTGTGATGTGGAGAGTGGATTTTCACCCAGCCTCCCAAAGGCTCGTCCCGATGTGATATATTTGAGTTACCCTAACGATCCGACGGGTTGTGTGATAAGTCGAGCAGAGTTGGAGAAGTGGGTGAAGTATGCATTGAAAAATGACTCTTTGATCCTCTTCGATGCCACCTATGCACCTTTTATTACTGATCCAACGATACCTAGAAGCATTTATGAGATTAAAGGAGCTCGTCGTACGGCGATCGAGTTTCGTAGCTTCTCGAAGAACGGTGGTTTCACCGGACTTCACTGTGGTTATTCGGTGATTCCGAAGGAGGTATCAGGGTACTCGTTTAGCACCGATCGTTCGGCATCTCTCAATACGTTGTGGAGACGCCGTCAGCAGATCAAGAGTTATCCGCCAGCCTATGTTATTCAACGTGGTGCGGAGGCTCTCTACTCACCTGAGGGTGTTGTGGGTGTTAAGGAGAATGTAGATTACTATATGAAAAATGCGTCGCTGCTACGTGAGGGGTTGGCAAATACGAGACTAAGATTTTGGGGTGGTGTTAATTCGCCATATGTTTGGGTGGAGTCACCGTATGAGAGTTCGTGGAAGCTGTTTGATCGTTTGATCGAAGAGTGTAGCATCGTATCTTCACCGGGTGAGAGATTTGGAGTAGGTGGAAAAGGGTTTGTGAGGTTGAGTGCCTTCGCAGATCAAACACAGGTGATGATGGCGTCGACGCGAATATCCGATATGGATATTTAGAAGAGTGCAGATTGAGTGAGATTGACTAAATTAAAAGACAAGAGTTGAGTGAGAGGTTGGTGTCGAGTGAGTTTTTAAATTAAACGTGTGTGTGTAGAGGGGTATGAGGCGAGTGAAACTTCAAAAAAGAGGAGAAAAAATTATGAAAAAGTATATCTTTGGCTTGGTAGCCGCAGTAGCACTAAGTGCATCAGTAAGTACAGCTAAGGCTGAGGTTGAGGTAACAGGAGGAGTTGACCTTGTAAGTGCATCAATTTGGCGTGGAACAGTTTGTGGTGGTCCATCTATCCAACCGGGTGCAACTATCTCAGTAGCAGGATTCTCTGCAACAGCTTGGGCAAGCCAAGAGATCGCTG
>JBCQTX010000077.1:0-5977 GCA_047174605.1 Rikenellaceae bacterium
CGAACTTGTTAATGTAATCAAAAATCTTCTTGTTTGCCATTTTTTCTATAGTTTTTAAAATTTGAAAGCACGAAGATAATATTATTTTCGACATTTCACGGCAGTTTCAAATATGTATATCAAGAGGATTTGCAACACAAGTGCAACACAGGAAAAATTAAAGCCTTGATAATCAATCGATTATCAAGGCTTTAAGCGGTGCGTAGGGGGAACGAACGACATTTCTAATCCCCTAATACACAATATCTTGAAAATAATTTTCTGACAATATCCCACGATAAGAACACGGTTTTTGCGCCCCAAATTTCTGGCGTTTGCATACTCCTTAGTCGTTGTTATTGCAAAGATAGGGATAATATTTATGTATGCATAATATTATTCCCAATTTATTTTATTTATGGCATCTGCATAGTCATCAAATAAGAATATTTTTATCCCATTTGGTCGAGAAATTATTTTTATTTAACTTTACAAAGGTTATCACCACTCAATGGTAGTAGAGTCAGCGATAGGGCAACAACCTCTATTGGCGGATGTGTGTGGTTAAAAATGAGTTATAGGCGAAAGTTGAAGTATGAGGCATGTAAAAGTTGTGAGAATCTATTGTAGAGAGCGTATAGAGGTCTATCTTTTTGCGATCCTCACTCTGCTGCTTTGTTGCTTAGCTGGCGCAGCCTCTGCACGTGAGTACCATTTTCGAGGGTTGACTATTGCCGATGGATTATCGGATATGCTAGTGAATCGGATTTATGAGGATTCCGAGGGGATGATGTGGTTTGGTTCGCATAACTCAATTGATCGTTTCGATGGTTATAATATTGAGTCATTCTCTTTTGAGTGCGACTCCTTAAATCCAAATATAAAGATCAGCCGTATAAATGATATTGTTGAGACTCCGTCGGGACAGCTTTATGTGGCAAACAATATTGGATTGTGGGAGCTTAAAAAGGAGGAGGGTCGATTGGTTCGGCTTTTTGCCGATCGGATCAACGAGCTGGTGTTGTCGCTTCACTTTAGTGATGGCGTTGGGCTTATGGTTGGGGCAGAATCGGGACTCTATATTGTGAACAATGGGGAGATAAACCAGATTAAAATCGAGGAGGATCTATTCTCGTATTACAACTCTATAAAGGATATCTTTGTCGATTCCGATCAAATGATATGGGTCGCAACGCAGAGGGCATTAAGCTCAATTGATCCAAATAACGACTTTGCTGTAAAAACCTTCAAAGACCAAAGCGGTGCGGTTAATAGTATTCACAGCTTTGTGAAGATTGATGGCAAGATATATTTGGGTACGTTAAATGATGGCCTCTTCTGTTTCGACACGAAGAGCGCTAGTTATGCGCCCTATATCGATGTCGGTTGCGCCAAGATTACAGCTCTGAACTCCGACTCTGAGGGCGATTTATATGTGGCAACGGACGGAGGAGGCGTTCATAAAGTATCGACTCAAGGTGATCGCATTGTTCAATCTTTCAACTACTCGCCCAATGACAAGGGGTCGATTCGCTCAAATGCAGCCTATTCGTTGTTGATCGACAAGAGGGATGAGTTATGGATCGGATATTACCAAGCGGGGGTGGATTACACTCTGCATCAGAGTGATATGTTTCAAATCTCAGATCTGTCGGGATTGCTCGATACGCAAAATATATCTGTGAGAAGTTTCGCTGAGCACGAAAACTGGATCGTTGTAGGTGCGCAAGATGGATTGTATTTGGTCGATAAAAAGAGTGGCAAGATTGCGGAGTATCACAATCAAATAGAGTCCAATGCGGTGCTCTCTATCCTATTCCACGATGGGCTGTTCTACATAGGGTGTTATGGCTCGGGCTTAAGGGTTCTCGATCCATCGACAAAGCAACTACATGGTTTCCCTATTGCCAATCCAATATTTACAAAGGGGATAGTATATAGCCTCTGCACCGATAAAAACAATCACTTGTGGATTGCCACCTCGGGAGGTGTCTTTTGCTACGAAGCGAAGAGCAGAAGTGTCGTTCATAAATTTACGATGCACAACTCGCCGCTGCCATCAAATATGGTATATCGTGTCTTTTTCGACTCCGAAGGCAAGGGGTGGTTAGCGACCAAAAATGGCATGGTGCTATACGATCCTAAAACACAAAGAGTGCGAACAGAGCTCTTCCCAAAGGAGTTTGTAAACGAGGAGGCGGTGAGGTATATATATGAAGATAGTCACCAAAATCTCTATTTCTTGCCAGATCGGGGTGGGATATATCGTTCGAATTTAGATATGAGCCAATGCCGACGTGTAGATCCCTCACTGGGGATTCATAGCGATAAATTTTCATTTGTGATAGAGGATGCCGGTGGTTATATCTGGGTGGGTAGCGACAATGGATTGATACGCACAACAGAGGGGTGGGATAATTTCTCGCACTTCGGATTCTCGGATGGCATCACAGAGTCTATTTTCCCAATCGGTGCGGCATACGTAGGCGATGAGGGAGATATGTATATCGCCTCGCCACGAGGAGTGTTGAGCCATAGAGCTCAGAGCGAGGCAATGACATCTCACGAGTATCGACCTATCAAAATCACCTCGACAAAAGTTAATGGCCAGGAGTATAAAAATTTTGCAAACGCCAGACTTTCAACCACTCAAAACCATATTGAGTTCAACTTCAGCGCATTAACTTACACTAAGCCACAGAGCGAGCTCTTCGAGATTTTACTTGAGGGACGAGACACGGAGTGGGAAATATTATCGGGAGATAATAGAGCTAGTTACTTCAATTTAGCTTCGGGTGAGTATAGATTTAGGGTTCGAAGAATGGGTGAGCAGCAGAGTGAGGCGAGTGTGGAGTTCTCGATTGGGTTATCGCTAAGTTATATTCTCTTTTGTTTAGCTATTATCATAACTCTGATTTTCTCTGTCGTGTCGTGTGTTATCGTAGTGCGCGAGAGAAGAAGGCATCAGGAGGCAGAAAAGAGTAAGAGGTATAGCAATATAAAAATCTCGGATGAGGAGTGCGAAAAGTTGTTGGCAAGATTGAATTTATATATGGCAGAGCAGAGGCCATATATCGACGCCAATCTCAAAATCACAGATTTGGCAAAGGCTCTAAATACCTCGTCGAGCACTCTGTCGTATACGCTTAACCAACACCTAAAAGTTGGGTATAATGGTTATGTAAATGAGTTTAGAATTGCTCGATTCAAGGAGCTTGTCATCGACGAAAAATACTCTAAATATACGTTGGTCGCAATATGTGAATTGTGTGGATTCTCATCACGAGCGACCTTCTTTAGAGCCTTCAAAAAGAGCGTAGGAGTGACCCCAACTGAGTATATAGAGAGTCTCAAAAAATAATTTGATACATTGGATTACATGTCGTAAAAGATTGAAATTTAATTGTTTGATAGCAAATGAGTCTCGTTATTTTTTAGTGAGAGCTATTCAGAATCTATTAATGCTATTTTTTAGGATTTGTGACCTATTTTTGTGTTAGATTATAAATAAAACAGACCACACAAATCTAAAAAACTATGACTCACTTCAAAAAACTTACACTTCTCGTTTGCGCTTCGCTTCTGCTCTCTACTGCCACAGCGCAAGATAAGATGATGCCATTTTCGGCAAGTGCATACTCTCCGCAAGGGTGGCTGAAAGGTATGCAAGATCGTGCTATCGAAGGTTACACCGGACACATGGAAAAGTATAGCGAGCCGAACGACGAAATGCGCTTCCCGCTAAACACTTGGGCTGAGATGCCCTACGAAGAGATGCCATGGGGTGATCTCGAAGCAGAGGCGTACTACCTCGATGGATTGGCTCGATTGGCATACATCTCAAAGGATCAAGAGCTAATCACAAAGGTAAAGGGGGTTATAGATGCCATTGTTGAAAATCAGCAGGAGGATGGATTCTTCTTTACCCCATCGAAAAGAGATAGTTTCCACAAAGTGGATCTTGAGCAGGGATTGGAAGATCCTAAATATACATATAAGGATGATGGCGAGATTGGTTCATACGCCACATCAGAGATCCAACGCCATCTCCCATCACAACTATCACGTGACTATTGGGCAACAGCGGTCTTGAACAGAGGTATCTTGGCTCTTTACGACGCTTCGGGAGAGGAGAAATATATTCAATTCCTAAAAAAGTTCTATGATTATATGCCTGAATTTGTGCGTGAAGTAAGCCTTGATGCAGCGATCTCAGGCACCGAGATGCACTTCTTGCGCCACCTTGTAAATTTGGAGACCCTTTTTGAGGTGGCCGAAAGACTCGATGATAAGGAGCTAGCAAAAAAAGGAGCTCGCATATTGAAAAACCACGAGAGTGGAATGTATCGTTCATTCTTGGCCAATGATTTCGACTACGCACGTGTTTGCCACGGAGTGACGTTCAACGAGGTGAGCAAGGTGTTTGCAGCAACCAATATGATAAACAACAAAAAGTATATCGAGGCTGTCGAGAATGCCTACGACTTCCTGCAACGTGAACATTTCCAACCTTATGGTGTCAACTCCGCAAATGAGTATCTGCAAGGCATCGGAGCATTTAACTCCACGGAGCTGTGCGACATTGTCGATATGATGTGGTCGTCGACGTGGCTCGCTCGAAACACCGCCAAATCGAAGTATGGAGATATTATCGAGAAGGGTTTCTTTAATGCCATGCCAGCCTCTACGGATGAGTACAACACCCATGTATATGTATTCTCGCCAAATAGAATCCCAGGAACTACGATCAACTATCGAGGTTCACGCCACGACTACCGTGATTCATACCACCCACCTTGTTGCACAGGAAACATCAATCGAGGATTACCAATTTTTATCCAAAGCATGGTTATGCGTGCCGATAAGCGAGACCTTGCATTTGTAACATACGCACCCAATAAATTCGATGGAGAGCTTGGTGGCGAGAAGGTATCATTCACCACCACCACGAACTACCCATTTGACGACAAAATCGAGATCAGCGTAGATCGATCGATTAACAAAAAGTGCAAACTCTACTTTAGAATCCCATCATGGTGCAAAGATGCTTCGGTGGCGGTAAATGGCACAAAACAAGAGCTAGAGATCAACGACAAGGGTTTTGTAGCTATAAACAGAGAGTGGGCAAAGGGTGATAAAATTTCACTTCAATTCCCAATGGAGTGCGAAGTTATCGCAAGTCGTGAGATTAAACTCATCAAACCTGGCACCGCCAAAGAGCAATATGTAGCTCCTGGAACAGCAAATATCAAAACTTCGGCAGAGGTTGCTGCCGGACGACCTTTTGCATACGTTATGCGTGGCCCATTGCTCTATGCTCTAAATGGAGAGGCTACATCGGTGAACCAGATCAAGGATCCTAATTGGGACTACAGCTACGCTTTGTCGCCTAACACAACAGATTTTAAGGTGTCGACCTCTCCGCTCAACAACAGCTGGGCATGGGATGTCGACTCACCTCCAATTAAAATCGAGATTGCTGCCCAAAGCATAGATTGGAAGGTCACCCCTCAAGATCCTCAGCTACCCGATAGTCAGATAAAAAACGACCCAGCTCAGAGCCAAAAGATCACATTGGTACCTTACGGATGCACGAGATTTAGAGTTGCTTCGTTCCCTATCCTAGAGAGATAAATTAACCTAACTGAAAGATAAAAAATGGAAAAGAGAATTATGTATGTTGTTGCCATGATTGTGGCAGTAGCAAATCTATCCGTCGCAACTCAAGCCTTTGGAGCTGAGACGAGCACAAAACAAGTGGAGGTGTCCTCATTCGAGGAGCTTATGCCTTACCTAAAAATGAGCGATGTTAATGTGATGATGACACCAGGAACATATCGCGTAACGGCCGACGATGTGAGGGGTGGTAAATTCCCACTTGGAATCCCTATCTTTGTCCGCACACCCAGTTAAGGCAAAAAGCACAAATACAATGAAAAGAAAAAGTTATGATTCAGCGTTCAAGCAACGCGCAATTAAATTGAGTGAGAATCTAGGG
>JBCQTX010000078.1:0-5873 GCA_047174605.1 Rikenellaceae bacterium
TTGCAGCAACTGAGAATGCCGCTGTTACCCTTTTGCCAAAATTGTCGAGCGTACTCCCCATCTTATTCGTTGATTGGGTGGTGGTGCTCTCCGACTCTTTCATCTTGGTTTTGTAGCTGCTATTGTCTAGCCCTAACTTTACCAATAAATTTCCTATGAATCCCATACTAATATACCTTTATGCCTCCGCTTGATTTTGATATTAACTCCCTAAGCCGTGTTGCTTGCTGAGGAGACATGACTTTCGGTTGCTCCTCAGCGCTGATGACCCAATACTTTGCGAACTCCTCTTCTTTTCGGTACGCCTTATTGCGATGTCGCACATTCCACCATGTAGCCCTACGTACAATAAACTCTATCCGCTCTCGATCCCTCCTCTTGCCCTCTATGATAAGATTATATTCATACATAGAGGTTAATAGGCGATGCCGATAACCTAATTTTGCATCATAAATAAGTGTGACCTCCGCCGTTGCTTCATCCCACTCAACGGCTACTCCGCCACCGCTTTTTTTTTTGTTATTTTGCTGACAAAGTAGTCGTTAAATAGACTATTAAACTCGTCATCATGAAGTATAGCCCATGCCTCGATCTGACCTAGTGATATGTGTCTTTGTGGCTTAAGCCCT
Source organism: Rikenellaceae bacterium (assembly GCA_047174605.1). Taxonomy (GTDB): domain Bacteria; phylum Bacteroidota; class Bacteroidia; order Bacteroidales; family Rikenellaceae; genus Alistipes. Next base: position 630 of record JBCQTX010000078.1, read on the forward strand.
AACTGCTCGCTAACCACAGAATAAGACGCAATAAGCGTGTATGCAATCTTCATCATCTCCCTGAGCTTGGATGTTGCATCTGCCTTTTTCTCGTCTGAAAACACGCCCCAATCAATATTCACGCTCATACCCTTGGCTATAGCGTTGAATTTCCATGAGTGAAACGCATAAACATCAAGGCTAGCAATGTAATAGCTCTTAGACCGTAGCTCCCATTTGTCTCTGAATTTTTGAAACATAAGTTTTGATTTTGCTAGCAGGGATTGTTGCCCTGCTAGCTAGTTCATTAATCGTCTGATCCTAGAATCTGCACTGCGTATGCATCGGCTGCGATTAGTGTAGACAAAACACCTGTAACATCCTTTGGTTCTTCACCAGCTCCAACGAATGAGATTGTTCCCGTGATGCTCTCGTCCGATGGCGATGCTAGTTCTGCGCTGGCGATCTTTAACAACCATCTCTCGCCTACAAACTTCATCGTAGAGATAGCCGTAGAAGTTGTCTCGTCATCTGGCTCTGTGAATGTGCCGATATACACTAGCGTGGTTGTGTCGTGCGAGTGCTTGATCTTGTTGAATACTGCTACTCGCGCTGCGTCTGCTGTAGCATCCGTCAGTTTCGAGATTGAGACGCTTAAAGATACAGATCTATTGCCGTCCGAGTTATCCTGATAGGCTAGTCCGTCAGTCGACAATCCCGGCTGCTTGATTGTCGCTACCTCCTCGGTGTTGTTCGTAATTGTTACTGTGTGCTCTGTCTGCCCTAGTAGGATAGATGGCGTTGCGGTTGATGTGTCGAACTGCACAATTGCAACCATATAGAGCGTGCCTTTTTCGTGCTCGTATTTTTGTGTTTTCATGATTATATAAATTTATGTGTTATTTCCATTTCTAGGCGCATAGGTCGCTTGTATATCAACCCATTACCATCTTGTTCAGTGCTTTCTATGGTGCAGTAAAACGACCGGTTATTAATTCCAAACGGAGCGTCGTCAAAATCTAACCCCTCTGATATTTCCCTTGCAACACCTATCGCCTCGTCCGCGCTGCTAGACCTGCTCTCGATGCTAAAAACCAATGATACATCATATGTATCTGCGCAAACCATACCCGATATTGGCTCAGAAGTTAGCTGCTCAACAAATACAGTTGGCTTGCCTTTTTTTGGCTCGCCCTCTGTGTTGAATCCTAGTGCTCGAACTTGCCTTATTGCCCACGCTTGTAGATCATCTATCACAAACAACCTACCCCGTGAACTGTTTAATAAACTCGTCATAATATTGCTTAAAATACTTTGTCATTGTGTTTCTATTCTTCTTCAATGCTGGGTATAAAAACGGCTTTGCTTCAGTTCCCTTTTGGGCTATTGACTTAGCCACGGCATAGGCTGAGTGTGAAAGCCCTTTCTTTTGCAACCATTGTTCTATCTCGTCAGTCGGGGGCATTCGTCCAGCCTTGCGTCCGAACTCGATATAATAGGCGTAATTTGCGTCATAACTCACTCCGCTTGTTATATTGCTAGATGTTGTCTCGATTGGCTCAACTTTACCACTAGAAAAAGCCTTGCCTGTTGCTTGGCTTCCGTTCTCCTTGAGGTTCTTTTGCGAGTCGCTTAGTACAGATATAGCTGTTGCGCTGACGGCTTTTTTAAATACCGCCTCCGCTGGCGTTCCCCTCAGGCTTTTAAAAGCCCTCAAAAGGTCGCTTTTGCCTTTTATCTCAACACTTGTCATCTACAAAATCAGCTGTTACTACAGTTATCAATACGTTGTTTTTATCCCTGTCTCTGCTTTTGACCTCGATTTCACGATCTTGCCACTTTATAGCGTCCCAAACCTCCGAAATATCGTAAAAACTAATTACCACGGGCTTTGAATAGCCTCGGCTTTTGTACCACTCTAGGCGTGATCCTGTTAGCTCCTCCACGTTTGCGAACACCTTTTCTACAACAACTAAATCGTCAGTATTACAACCTCCATAATCGCTCTTAACGCACACCCTCTTGCATAGTTCGATTGCATCTAGATATCTTGGTGATATTGCCCTACTCATTGCCGTTGAATATTTTTGCAGCTCTTTCTAAGGCTTCAATTTTGTATTTGAAAACCTCGGGACTCGCGCTTGTCGTGTACACAACTTCTATATCTCCCTCCAGATCGGTTGCAAGACGCAATTTATCTCCATCCAATGTAAATTTAGATACAGCAACTCCCGATTCTTTGACGCTTTCAATCTCTGCAATTTCACCTAAATATAGATTTACAACCTTGTCGGTACCAAATGTATGTAGTCTAACAGTTTGATTTCGGAGTGATACGTTATGCTTGTTCTCAATGGTGCATGTCGCACGTTCGATAGCACTTGAAAGCTCGTCGCCTTTGCTCGCAACTAAAGAGTCTGGAAGCCCCATGTATTGAGCTAGCTCCTTATTGCTTGCGTATGTATCGCTCTTTAATCTTGTTATCTTCATTTGTGCGCTTTTTTGAAGATAAGGGTGCAATAGCACCCTTATTCTCTAGTTTGGGATTATCCACTATGCATCAGTGTCAGTGTCGGTGTCAACCACCTTAGCTAGCGACTCAATACCTGCGGTGGTGATCTTAACGTGAGCCTTCTTCTCTGAAGCCTTAACGACTAGCTGACCGCGCCACCAAATGTAGATTACGTAAGAATCTGTACTTGGAATACGCTCCAGCTCTACCATGAACGACTCCTTCTCATACATTCGCATTGCAGATTGAGTGACAACATACGCTTCGCCCTTTGAGAGTCTTGGCTCTGTTATTACAGTAAGGCCGTCGATTTTCATTGTGCCGTCGTTGAGATAGTCGCGGTAAACCAAAGGATTGCCGTCTGCGTCTTTTCTTACCGACAACGCAACTCGATCTTTAACAGACATCACCACATGTGTAGGTGAATACTGACCATTAGACTGCTGCTGGATCTGACCATTTGCTACCATGATAGCATCAGCTAGGTTAGGGTTGTCAACCTCTCCCGTGATCTCCATAACATCTGCGTCAAATACTGTAGCTTGCCCTGCGAGTCCGTATATTTTAGTCGGAGCAGTAGAGTCATTACCCACACCATTCAACAACTCTTTATCGGCAAAAAGGATGGCATTCTGCATACCCTGATTGACAAGAAGGTCGTAGACGCTTGCATTGTCTACAAGGAATTTGCGAGTTACGGGAATAACCGCTACCGCCGATCCTAGCTCGCGCCTCTTTTCGCTTGCTGACAATGATGCCGTGATAGAGCTGTCAATTGCTGTGTTCTCCTCTACGTAGCCTGGTGTTACTAGTGCGTCAGCCTCTGTCCATACAGCCTCTGACTCATCACCCGTCATTGACTCGCGCGGAATAAGATTGTAGAATGGCGTAGCACCTACTAGTGTTGCATCAATACCAGAAGCTAGCCTTGCATTGCCGACTGGTCGATTGATAGTGGCTGTAGATACCTTAACTTCGAACTTAACGCTGTTTGATTTGCGGCCTAACAAATTGGCGATGCCCGACTTCACCTCGCTTGTGTTCAAGGCGTCGCTAATCGCTTGCTTATAGGTCGTAGGAAGCTCGATCGGTGCTTTGCTCATTTTGCTCATTTTGCCTTCTACCTTTGCGATAAGCTGATCAAGCTCGCCCTTGGCTTTTTTGAGCTCTGTCTCAGCTTTCTCGTAGCTGCCCTTGATCTCTGTTACCTCGCCCTTGGCGCTCTTTAGCTCCTCTTCTGCTTTCGCATAGTTTGACTTTGCGGTCTTTACCGCTTCGATTGACTGCTTAAGCTCTACAGCAATCTCCTCGGGTGTTTTTGTTTCCATAATTTATATACGTTTAAAAATTCTTGTGTTCCACTCTTTTTGCACTCGGTTTTTTAGGCTCAAAAGATCCTGATCCGGCATCGTCTCTAAGTTCTCATAGGACTTACGCTGTGCTGACACGATTGTAGCCTCTGCGTTTGCCGCCCGATTGACTATCGATGTTTCGTATAGCTTGATCTGATCCAGCGATCGCACTTGCTGCCCTTCAACGATTTCTTCGTGGCTCGCTATAGTCTCATAGCCGATGCTAAACTCTTTTAACGCCCCATCTTCGACAAGGATCATTATATCCTTGCCTTGCGTTGTTGGCGAGATTGTAGCCCTCATGAAAAGTCCCTTAGCGTCCTCATAGGCTTCGCTTATAACGCCAATAGGTAGGTCGTAGCCATTATGATTGTAATGCAGCTGCATGCGGTCAAAATCATTAGCCAGCGTATCTTTGTACGCTCCCATTTTTACCACATCGTTATACGAGTCGATGTTGCCGAATATAGACGCATAGAAACTGATCTCCATGCGACCGCTATCACTCCTTTCGACCTTTAGATCTTCTGCTATAAATTCTTTCTTTTCCATCTTACTTTTTTATGCTATAAATCACACCACACGCGCAATTGATTATATTCTCTGCCGATGCTCCGTGCTCCATATCTCTTGGGTATAACATCTGATCGCCATTAGGCAGGGTGAATAGTTTGTCATCGTCAACCTCCACACCTTCCATCTGCAAGTGCTGCTCTCTTGTGTTATTTCCCGTTGTACTCCATGTTTTTACAGTCTTTATACCTGTGCTTTTTATGCTCTGGTAGTGCCCAACGCTAGCTGCCGCTAGGCTCTCTGTGTGTACTATTCGCCTTACTTGCCATAATTTGACTGAGCTCCAACGCTTGGAAACCTCTTTGCGGATCTCCTTTGTTTGCTTTTCAACCCCCAACCCACTAGCCCCTTGTAGTGAGGTTTTGGCCCATAGCATCATTTCGGTTTTGAGGGCATCAGTCATCGAAACAATCCGCTCTCCTCCCATTCGTTTCGCCCACTTGTTTATCTCTTGCTTCCACGTGTACGTGTCGCTTTTAATGCTGTTAAATTGCTTTAATTGAGCTTCTCCAGCGTCATATGCTACGGCTGTGTGCAGCTTGTATATTTCGGCCTTTAAGTAGCTTTCGCTCATATCTTCGATAACCTCAGCATAGTTCTCTGCGGTTATTTCCGATATAGCCTTTTGCACAACTTTGTTGCGCTTTCTTGCTATGCGTGTTATGTAGGCATTGCCCATCTTCTGTGACCTTAGCAATTGTGCTGCTAGCCATTTACGTTGTGCGCTTGTTATTCTTGCCATTACTACTGCCCTCCGCTATCATCTAAGTTGCTATTAAGTGATTGCTCCAGCTCAACTTGATTCAGTGGTATCATGAGGACATCTCC
>JBCQTX010000079.1:0-5872 GCA_047174605.1 Rikenellaceae bacterium
CGAGATGCCGAGACAGAGGAGATCGTAGGTGAGGTTACCGAGCATGGAGAGGAGTTGGTACTTCTTCCGGGAGGTCGTGGAGGATTGGGTAACTGGCACTTCAAAACAGCTACTAATCAAGTGCCTCGCTACTCGCAACCGGGTGAGGAGGGGCTCGAGGGGACATTCGTCTTGGAGCTTAAGGTGTTGGCAGATGTTGGGCTTGTGGGCTTCCCAAATGCTGGAAAGAGCACACTGCTATCGGTGGTCTCGGCTGCTAAGCCAAAGATCGCAAATTACGCCTTTACAACCTTGGAGCCAAATCTGGGTATTGTGGAGTGTCGAGATCACCACTCATTTGTGATGGCGGATATCCCGGGGATTATTGAGGGTGCACATGAGGGTAAAGGTCTGGGAACTAGGTTCTTGCGTCATATCGAGCGAAACTCAATCCTGCTCTTTATGATCCCGGCAGATAGCGATAATATCGTTGCGGAGTATGAAGTATTGCTAGGTGAGCTCACCCAATACAACCCCGAATTGTTGGACAAAAGGATGTTGCTGGCGATCACAAAATCTGATATGTTGGACGAGGAGTTGATCGAGCAGATGCGCGAGGAGCTCCCGGAGGGGATAGATCCGATCTTCATATCGTCGATCACCAATACCAATATCATGGAGTTGAAGGATATGTTGTGGGGCGCACTTAACGAGTAATTCGTAAATAGCACTGATGCGTTAATCTTTTCCCGTCATCCTGAACTTGATTCAGGATCCCTAATTATGGATTACGTGTGACATATCGTCGCGGGATCCTGAATCAAGTTCAGGATGACGGGCGTGGAGTTCAGGATGACGGCAAGCGGTAGTAGAATCATTAAATGTGCGTACTAAAAAGTAAAAATAATTCATAAATTATGAAGAGTATATTAAATTTATCAAGTGTTAAAGGGGCAACCACCTCTTTAGCGCTTTTTTTGTTGTCGTCTTGTGGCGGTGTAGAGGAGTCGGTTGGTGAGCAGCCTTGGGTTTTGGATAGCTTCGATGATATCCGTGTATTGCGTTATGAGGTGCCGGGGTTCGAGGAGTTGCCACTCAATGAGAAGATCTATATCTACTACCTCTCGCAGGCGGCACAGGTGGGTCAAGATATAGCGATTGATCAAAATTTCAAATACAACATCACAATTCGAAACACCTTGCGAGCAATCATGGAGAGCTACAAGGGGGATCGCACAACGGATGAATGGAGGGCTCTGGAGACTTACGCCAAAAAGGTGTGGTTCGCAAATGGTATCCACCACCACTACTCAGCGGTGAAGTTCACACCTGAGTTCTCGGCGGAGTATTTCGCTCGGGTGGTAGACGAGGTGCTGCCAAATCAGGGTGAGTTGATCGAGATATTGACCCCGATCTTGTTCGATGCAGAGCTATATAAGACAAAGATCACACGTGAGAGCGGTGTAGATGTGGTTGTGGAGTCGGCAGGAAACTACTACGATGGGGTGACCCAAGCGGAGGCGGAGGAGTTCTACACCCAGATGGAGAGAGAGAACCCCTCGAAGATCTCGTATGGTCTCAACTCAAAGCTCGTAAAGGATGAGAGTGGCGAGATCAAGGAGGTGGTATATAAGGTTGGTGGGCTCTATTCGGAGCAGATCGAGCAGATCATCTATTGGCTAGAGAGGGCAGCTACGGTGGCGAATGAGACCCAGAAAAATATCATAAACCTCTTGGTGGAGTATTACAAAACGGGAGATTTGGAGCTCTTCGATGAGTATAGCATCGCATGGGTGGAGGATAATAGTTCGAATGTCGACTTCATCAATGGCTTTATCGAGGTCTATGGCGATCCGTTGGGGCGCAAAGGTGCTTGGGAGTCTCTTGTGAACTTCAAGAATGTGGAGGCTAGCCGTCGCACAGAGATCATCGCTCAGAATGCGCAGTGGTTCGAGGATCGTTCACCGATCAATCCGGCATATCGCAAGGCGGAGGTGAAGGGGGTCTCGGCTAAGGTGATCACAGCGGCTATGTTGGCAGGGGATAGCTACCCATCGACCGCCATTGGAATCAACCTCCCAAATGCGGAGTGGATACGTAGGGATTACGGCTCGAAATCGGTCACTATAGATAACGTTATCAACGCCTATGCGCAGGCTGCTAAGGGGAGCGGATTTGCGGAGGAGTTCTATATAGATGACGCTACACGGGAGTTGATCGCTGAGTATGGAGATGTCTCGGATGCCATCCATGTCGATATGCATGAGTGTTTGGGGCACGGATCAGGACAGCTTGCCAAAGGGGTCTCTCCGAACGCATTGGGGAGCTATGGATCGGCTATTGAGGAGGCTCGAGCGGATCTATTTGGACTCTACTTCATCGCTGACCCCCACATGGTTGAGTTGGGTTTGTTGCCCTCTATGGAGGCTGCTAAGGCGCAATATATCAAGTATATCACCAATGGAGCGTTGACTCAGCTGGCACGTATCGAGTTGGGTGCGGATGTGGAACAGACCCATATGCGCAACCGTCAATTGATCTCTCACTGGGTTCTTGAGCGTGGAGATGGTGTTGTAAAGATGGTCGATGTGGATGGTCGTAGCTTCATCGTTGTGGAGGATGTGGAGGCTCTACGCACCAAGTTTGGCGAGCTGCTTTGTGAGATCCAACGTATCAAGAGCGAGGGCGATTATGATGCTGCCAAAGAGCTTATTGAGCGCTATGCTGTGAAGATTGATAGGGGTCGCCATACGCAGGTTTTGGAGCGATACAACGCCTTGGGAATAGCGCCATATAGCGGATTTGTCAACCCATCGTATAGTTTGGTTATGGATGGTGATGAGATCGCGGATGTTGCGATTACCTACCCGACCTCGATCTGGTAAGAGGGCTAAAAGAGAGCGGCTAACAAGGCGATTTTTGGCACTTTCCTCCGCTTTTTAATCCTCACGTACTTTAGTACGCTCCGGTTAAAAATGCTCGCAAAGCCCCAAAACTCATCCTTGTTAGCCACTCTCTGGGTTAGTCGAGTTGTTTTTCGATTTAAAAATCAAAATACTCCACACCCGTCATCCTGAACTTGATTCAGGATGACGGCTCTGGGGAGCCGAAACGAGGTGCCAACACTTTTCAAGAACTTTTACCGGACAGTAATAATATAAAAACAAATCACTGCGACATATCAAATTGCCGCAGTGATTTTATTTTGGGGGTGGGGTTAGTCGAGTGGGGTTATTGATAAGAACTCGTAACCTGCAAACTTTTTACCTTCATCAGTAATATACTTCGAGTTATCAGTTGTATTCATCTTAAGTGTGACACCCGTAGTAGTAACACCATAAAAAATATACTCTCCCACAGAGGTAAGCGTACTCTGGGTTGCCAGCGTTATAGTCGTCAGCGCAGTACAACTTCGGAATGCCCACTGTCCGATCTCTACAACCTTAGGTGCAGAGAGGGTTGCTAATACGGTAGGGCTACTATTTTCATCATCATACATATCAAACGCAGTACCTCCGATATAGGTAGCCTCTGGTAGCGAGATACTACCTAGGGATTTACATCTATTGAACGCAGAACCTCCGACATATGTAACCTTATCAAGCTCATTGTCGTCGTTGATAGTCGTTAGATAATAGCTATGTTGGAACGCATAACTCTTAAGAGTCACCACCTCGGGTATATTAATCGACACTATTCCAGAGTCGGTAAACGCCTTCTCGCCGATGGACGTAGCTACAGGGAGCGAGATATACTCCAAGGCTGTACAACCATAGAAAGTTCTATCATTAACAACCTCTAGCTTATCCAGATTGATTGTCTGGGTATTTGCACTATTATCCTTACCAAAATTATCGCACATCTGGAAAACATCTGTTCCAAGAGTCGTAGCCTCTGGCATTGAGACACTCTCCAAATTTTCACATTTGTTAAACGCAAAAGCACCAACCACTTCGACCTTAGGCATATTGACCTCTTTTAGAGAATAGCAATAGTAAAACGCCCCCTCAGTTATTTGAGTTCCCTCAGGGATATCACTCAAAAGATATGGGAAGTTTAGGGTGATAGAGCCACTTTCGATTTCATAGGCAAAGTCAAAAGAATAATCATCTCGCAACGCTGATCTCAACACCCCGAAATCATCCGCATCCATGATCATATCGGTAACGATCCAATTGGTGTAGCTCGAAGGGTCGACAAATCCGCCCTCTAGCTCAGCGATTGAGAACATAATTTTATCAACTTCAGATTCGTAGCTGAACGCCACGGAGTTACTCACCTGCTCGCCTGCTGCATCCTCGGCTGTGATGGTCAATACTCCGTTTGTCTCATCTCGCATAGGGGTTACTAGATCTAGTGTGACTGTGTAATAGCCCTCGCTGCCACTGATCTCTACCTCCCACTCGCTCGTTGGTGATCCCAATTTTGTGGTTGCTGTGCCAATTCCGTTGGTGTCGTCCACAACTGTTGCGTATATCGCTGCTACATCGCCGGCTACTGTGAATGAGATGGTATTCTCCCCATCCTTAAGCTCATACGAAGTTGAGAGAAACTCAATCTCAAGCGCTGTCGTCGACACAAAGAATGTGTACTCGCTCTTGCTGCCTGTCGAGTCGGTGATGGTGATGGTCACCTCTGCGTCGCCCTCCGTGTACTCCACACTCACAACTGCACCGTTGCTACCGGCCGCTCCTGCTGACCCCGAAGAGCCCGAAGATCCATCCTCGCCATCCTCACCATCCTCGCCATCCTCGCCATATGTGATCACTACGGGGTCGGAGTTCAAGAAGTAGATTGTGTATCCCGTCTGTGTGCCATCCTCGCCTATTACGGGCTCTATGGTGGTCACCTTGTCGTATGTGTCGAGTCTACTATCTAGCTCTGCCACAGCTGTTTGCAACGTCTCGACGCTCTCTTCCATCTGCTCCTGCTCGCTCGTCAGATCATCGAGTCGATCATAGATCTCGCTATCATCAAAATCATCGCTGCAGCCCATAACCAGCGCAGCCATCATAAGTAATCCAAATATCTTTTTCATTGTCTCTGTTTTTGCTTGGTTATTATTGTTGTACTACTATGATTGAGAGGAATTGATACTCTCTATTGCCGAATGTCGCTTTGTTGTTAACAGCATCAAGTTTAACAAAATCTGAGTTCGAACTACCGATAGTCAGGCTTGGCTTTTCCTCCATACTTTCGATCCCATAAAATATATTATCCCCCACCGATTCTAACGTACTCTCAGTCGCTAGGGTTACGGATTGGAGACTTGTGCATTGATAGAACGCATTACTATCGATCGATGTTACCTCTGGCAGCTCAATGCTCACAAGGCTTGCGTATTCATTAGACTCACTATAGAAAGCACCACTTTCAACCGCCGTCAAGTTAGGGAAGTAGAGATATTTGGCAGTTTGCAAATTCGAGTAGTCGGTTATCGAAGAATTGGTAATGATCCATAGTGCATCGGTTGATGGGTTGCTATTCGCTAATTCAGCCATCGTCATAGTAACAACCTCGTCCATCTGCACATACTCAAACTCCACAACCTGCGAGCTCTTGTTGCCATCGCTATCTACGGCGGTGATCTTTGCGAAGCCGCTGACGATATCTTCATCTATGTTGATTGGTCTGAGGGTCATAGTGTACTCTGTGACGCCATCCGTTGTTGCGCCCTCCTCGATCTCGACACTCCACCTGCTCGATGGGGTGATCTCGTCTAGGTTGGCCTTGGTGTAGATATCGACTCCCACGTTGTTCAGCTCGTCGTAGATCTCCGCATAGAGGGTAGTGACCCCCGAAGATAGAGAGAACGGAATCGCCGGAGCACCATCATAGAGCAGCCCCGAGAAGTCATCGAAGTTAAAGACCTGACCGCCATAGGCAATACACG
>JBCQTX010000023.1:0-30320 GCA_047174605.1 Rikenellaceae bacterium
CAAGGCGATTTTCGGCACTTCCCTCGACTCTCAAATCCTCACGTACTAGAGTACGCTGCGGTTTGAGAGCCTTCACGAAGCCCCAAAACTCATCCTTGTTAGCCACTCTCTGTGTTGAGGGGAGTTGTTAGTCACTCTATTTTCTGTGTAATCTTTAAGACCATTGCAAAATGTAAATTTCATCCACCTTGTAACGGTCTTGGTATATAAAAGCGAAGTTCCAAATATCACAGAGACATTTGGAACTTCGCTTTTTGTATGTAGTCAGGTAATTGCTTACTCAGCCTTCTTTGTTGCACGCTTTGCAGGTGCTTTTGTCGCTGTTTTCTTTGTTGTTGTAGCCTTAGCTTTTGGTGCAGCAGCAGCTTTCTTCACAGCTGGTTTGCGTGTTGCAGTCTTTTTAACAGGAGCACTCTCAACTACTACAGCCTCAGCTATATTGCTGCGTTTAATCTCTAATGCCTTATCAATCTCAATCTCGAAGTCGGACAATACATTCATATAGTTAATGAACGCCTCATATGCAGAGTCATATGGGTTGAAATAAGAGTGTACATCACCATCAGATAACCATTTTGTAGCCATGTAGTAGAAGTGATCCGAGGTCTGCATAAAGCGCCATACATAGTCAAAATCGCTATTGCCAAGCTCTAGAACCTTCTCGCGTAGGGCATATATCTTCGCAAATGCCTCATTCTGAAGATCATTACCCAACCATGCAGTCACATCGCGCTCCTCATCTGCCCATGACATTGTGTGTGGGCAGTATAACACTGATGCTGGTTGATATTTAGCAGCTGCCTCACTAACTGTAGCAAACTCCAATCCTGCAGCTAGAATCTGCGATGGAAGAGCCTTCATAAAGTCAAAGATTCCTGTGCTTGCCTTCTGGTGCTCTCCAAATGTCTCATAATCCATAAATAGATTGATCACATCTCCCTCAGCCTCCGCAGAGTCACACAACCAACCGACATATTTATCGGCTGTTAAAGGGTATTGATCCCAACCCTCATTTGAGAAGCGGAACGCAATATCATCAGCAAATTTGAAGTTGCGCATCAATAGTCTCAACTTTTGATTCAATGCGTTAGCATATACATAGTTAGATGATTTCCAGCCCATTACGTGGCGAGCTCCCTCTGCAAGCATGGTTTTGTATCCCATCTCTGCTACCATCTCTCCAATGCTATCATTGTAGATCAACTCCGTATTTCTAAAAGCAGTTGGCGTAACACCAAATTCACTCTTAATCATATCAGCGTGGCGCTCTACCTCACCCTTGAACTCATCATCGCTCTTCAATGCCGACAAAGAGTGTGAGTAGGTCTCAGCTAGGAACTCAACACATCCGGTTGCTGCTAGAGCCTTGAATGACTCCAAGACCTCTGGTGCATATGCCTTAAACTGCTCGATAGCGATTCCCGTAATAGAGAAACTGCATTTGAATGCTCCATTAGAGGCGTTGATCAAACTCAACAAAAGTGAATTCATCGGTAGATAACAATCGTTCGCTACCTTTTGCATGATAGAGCGATTCAATAGATCATCCAAGTAGTTATGATCGTTACCGATATTAAAAAAGCGGTATGTTTTCAAACGCCAAGGCTGGTGTACTTGAAAATATAGGCAAATAGTTTTCATATATGTAGGTATTTTTATTTAGACTCAACTTCGTTAATTGCTTCTTGATATACATCGCGGATCTTTGCTGCAGCATAGTTCCACTTCAATCCTGTCACCTCCTTCAACCCCTTTGTAGAGAACATTTTTGCTAGGGCTGGATATGTGATCAAGCCATAGATGGAATCTGCCATAGCATCCACATTCCAATAGTCAACCTTCACTGCGTAATCCAAAACCTCCGCTACACCACTCTGCTTCGAGATAATAACCGGAACATTTGATCGCATAGCCTCCAATGGCGAAATTCCGAATGGCTCCGAGACTGACGGCATTATATATACATCCGATAGTTGGAACATTTTGTGAACATCGTCGCCCTTCAAGAAACCCGTGAAATGGAATTTATCCGCAATACCTAGCTTTGCCACTCGACGTATCACATGGTTCATCATATCTCCCGATCCTGCCATCACAAATCGTACATTTGGAACTCTCTCCAACACCTTTGCCGCAGCCTCGACGAAGTAGTCAGGACCCTTTTGATATGTAATACGGCCGAGGAACGTGACAATTTTATCTTTCACACCACGAACCGGAGCAACGCTATCCTCCTTGTCTGCGAATCGTACTGCATTGTGTACTGTGACAACTTTACGTGCCTCAATGCCATATTTTGTGATTGCGATCTTACGCGTCAAATTTGATACCGCGATTACGCGATCTGCAGCCAACATTCCTGTTCTCTCAATCTCGTAGACATGTGTGTTTACATTCTCTCCACTTCGATCATACTCCGAAGCGTGAAGGTGTACAACCAACGGCTTGCCAGAGACTCTTTTTGCAGCTATACCCGCGTAGTATGTCAACCAATCATGTGCGTGAATCACATCAAATTGTCCCTCCATCTCCTTTGCGACCTGTGCAGCCACAACAGCATAGCGAGCAACCTCCTCCATCAGATTTGCACCATACTTACCCGAGAATGTGAAACGTTGACTCCAAGCGTCACTTGTCTCCCACTCTTTGCGTCCTGTTCTAATAAACTCCTCATGGTAGCGACTATACTCCTCTGGTGAGACGTATGGCACCATGTTCGAATCAATGTGAATGAAGCTCAATTTTGACATGAGATCTTCAGATCCACTAAATGTAGAACCATATTGAGCATCTACGTCACTAGCGTTAACAACGCGTATAAAGCGCTGATCCTCATCGCCATATGCTCGTGGTACAACAAATGTGACATCCACATCGTTGCGTGCCAATCCTCTCGTCATTCCGTAACACGCCGTACCCAGTCCTCCTGCGATATGGGGCGGAAACTCCCAACCAAACATTAATACTCTCATCGTTATATTTTCTTATATATTTAATATCAGTATTACCTTTACTACTCTCACCTACACTCATCTCCACACCGCCTGGACCTCGCACCTTCGCTTATTACCTCGTATCAGAGAGATAAACTATAGTCTTATTACTTCTTTACCACCTTTTTAGCTCTAGGCTTTTTCACAACAACCTTCTCCATCGGAGTCACTCCACATTTGTTCTTGTGGAGATTCACCAAATATGAGATCTCCAATATCGATGATACACTTGTTGCATAAGAGATAGCTCCTCGTGGATTAAACGGTGGGTCAGCCTCGAAATACTCGCTTATTGAGCCAATTCCATACTTTTGAATCTCTGAGTTGAAGTTGCCCAAAATCTCCTCCGCCTCAGGCAAGAACGAATCGCCCAACACCTCGAAGCATGAGTGAACATACAACGCTAATGGCCAAACCCATACCGAACCATTCTTAGGAGCTGAATTATTCATCGTAGCTGCGCCAAATATACCATACAATGGGTTGCGTGGCGACAATGATCTAAGTCCCTTCTTTGTCAATAAGTGCTGCTTAATCGTCCTGATAACATCAATCTGTTGCTTCTCGCTCAGCATCTTATATCTCAATGCGCAAGCTGTAATCATATTCGAACGGATTGAGCAATTCTTTGTGTCATGGTTGATATAATCCGCCAAGTATCCTTCATTCAGCCAGAATAGCGACACGAATGTAGATTTTGCACGCTCTGGTAACCACTCCCAATCCTTCACAAAAGCACGATCCTTATACTTCTTTGCCAACTCAAGAGTGTAACACACAGCGTTATACCACAAGGCATTAACCTCAACTTGGTAACCATTACGCTGTCTATTATCCTCCGAATCAATAGAGGTATCCATCCATGTGATAGCAAAATCATCCGACCATGCCCAAACCAAACCATTGTCATGTACCGATACAGAGCTACAGTCGCCCACACGATAGTGATTCAATACATTCTTCATCACCTCGCCATAACGCTCCCATATGAATTTTGCCCCTACAGCACCCTCCAACAATTGAAGTGTTCTAAAGAACCACAGCGGAGTATCAACTGCTGTACACGAACGATATGTGTATTGTTCCTCTCCAACTAAATGTTTAGAGATGGTATCCAACACATCGATACAATCCTCTTTGTTACCCTGCTGAAGAGTCAACCCCGGAACTGAGAACAATGCATCGCGACCAATGATTCCATACCAAGGATAACCGGCAATAACATTTGTGTCACCCTTGCCATTGCGGATAATAAACTGACGAGCAGAGTGTTGTAGGCATGACATGAAGTCAACCTTGTGTGTACGGCGTGCTATAGAAGTATCAAAATCCTCTTGTATTGTCTTAGCAGAGATCATCTCTTCAGTAGATGCTGAGAGGATAACACTATCGCCTTTGGTCAGCGTAAGTTCAAAGTAGCCGGGTGTAAGAAGGTCCTCATATCCCTCATACCCGCGCTCTATCTCCTGCTGATACTCAAAATCATGATACCAATCTGGAGCTGGAACATACTCAAACTCATCACGGCTAATCTGCATATTCAACCAAGGGAATCCCTCATATAGGCGACATTTAACTCCTCCCGGGATAGGGTATGAGTAGCCGTCAGCCTCGACATTCTCCTTGCACAACGCATGGCGATCGCGGAATGCCAAGAATGGACGAAGATGCAATACAATGCTCTGAGCGCTACCCTCTACCAAAGTGTAGCGTACCATGAGCTGTGTGCGTTTATGAATCCACAACAACTCCTTGCGTAGAACCACATCTCCTATTCGATAGGTGATCGTTGGAGTTGGTGTATATACAAAATCTGTAATATATTTGTGACCCCTAGGCTCATAGACACCTCTAAAGCGGTGTAAGGCAAGGTTGAATCGTTGTCCATCTAGAATGATAGTCTCATCCAAAGATGAAAGCAGAACGAAATCTCGCTCGGTATCATCGATTGGCGCAACAATCAAACCATGATATTTACGTGTGTTACAACAAACAATTGTTGTACTCATATAACCACCACGGCGATCTGTAGCAAGCATCTCTCGCGTTAGAGAATACTCAAGATTACCCAATTCCGATTTATCAAATGTTAGAGCTCCCATAAAATTTTAATTTTTCTTACCCCTAAATTATAAACAATTATCTGGAAAAACAATTTTTTTCAGATAATTGTTTATAATAATTATTATTTTAATATAAAACGCTTGTTTATTATAAGCATTTTATATTGTTTATGCCCATTTAACCAAAGGCATATCCATTCTGTGCTTCAAGTTTGCATTTTTAGGGAAGATGCGCAAAGCAAAATCATAGCTTCCTGTCTGTGCTGGAGTGTAGTCTAGCTTATATGTAACCAAAGTTCCAACGCTGTTTACAACCTTCAACTCCTGTGTCTCGATGATATTAGCCTGCTGACCATACTCGATCTGGCTTGCTACAACCAACTCAACACCGATATCTGTGCTATCTAGCTCATCAACATTCAAAGTCACCTCATAGAGGTACTCCTTACCTACATATATAGGCTCGCTGTCAACCCTTGCACGTTGAACATCCACGATGCGGAGATTCTCCCAAGAGCGAACGATCTTGCTCTTCCATGCTGCGATATCACGAGCTCCAGCGAAGTCATCGCTCTTGATCCATACTCCACGCTCTGCCAATTGGTTGTAGAAGCGCCCCTCGTAGTCAATCAACATACGGTTCATTGTGAAGTTAGATGCAACATCTGCAATACAGTTCTTCACATATTTCAACCACTCTACTGGCAAATCCTCACCTGTCTCGCGATTCTTGTAATATAGAGGTGCGATCTCCTCCTCGATAGTAGTGTAGATACGCTCTGCATCCAACTCATTCTGGAATCTCTGATCTGCGAATGTACGTTCCATAGGCAACATCCATCCTGAGTCTGGTGTGTAACCCTCAACATACCATCCATCAAGAACTGAGAATTGAAGAACTCCATTCATTACACACTTCTCTCCCGATGTTCCAGATGCCTCCAATGGTCGTGTTGGTGTATTCAACCATACATCAACTCCCTGAACCAAGTGGCGAGCTAGCTCCATATCGTAGTTCTGCAAGAAGATGATCTTACCGATGAACTGTGGCATCAATGACACCTCAACGATACGCTTGATCAAATCCTGACCCGGTTTGTCATTTGGGTGAGCCTTACCAGCAAACAAGAACTGAACAGGGCGCTCTGGGTTATTTACGATTCCATCCAAACGCTCAAGGTTGGTGAACAACAACGCTGCACGCTTGTAAGTTGCGAAACGACGAGCAAATCCAATTGTCAAAACCTCTGGCTTTAATCCCTCCTTAATACGAATGATCTGGCTAGGTGAGTCGAAACGCACACTTGTTGGATCATCATAACGAGAACGGATGTGGTCGATCAAGCGGTTCTTCAAGCGCAAACGTGCATCCCACAACTCATCATCTGGAAGTTGTTTCGCTGCCTGCCATGCTGGGATGTCATAAGTCTGTCCCTCGAAGCTAGCTGGGAAGTACTTCTCGTACAATCTGCGCATATTCGATGCAACCCATGTTGGGAAGTGAACACCATTTGTAACATATCCGATATGTAGCTCATTCTTGAAGTATCCCGGCCACATATGACCCATGATATCCTTCGAAACCTCACCGTGCAACCATGATACACCATTAACCTCCTGTGACAAGTTACATGCCAATACTGACATAGAGAAGCGCTCATTTGGATCTGCCATATTAACCTTACCTAGGTTTAGGAACTGCTCCCAGCTAATTCCAAGACCTTGTGGGTAGTGTGACATATATCTGCGGAGCATATCCTCAGGGAATGCATCGTGACCCGCTGGTACTGGCGTGTGTGTTGTGAAGAGTGATGTAGAACGAACAACCTCGATTGCCTCTGAGTAGTTCATATCTGTATCCTTCAACATCTGGCGCATACGCTCAACTCCGATAAATGCTGCGTGACCCTCATTACAGTGGTATACCTGTTGGTCAACTCCCAATGCATTCAAAACGCGGATACCACCAACTCCCAACAACATCTCTTGCTTTAGACGGTTCTCCCAATCGCCACCATACAAGTGGTGAGTGATAGTACGATCCTCATCGCTATTTGCCTCGTAGTCTGTGTCGAGCAGCAATAGATCTACACGTCCTACAGGGCACTTCCATACGCGAGCTGAAAGCATACGTCCCGGTAGTGTAAGTTGAACTGTTACCCAGTTACCCTCCTCGTCACGAACTGGCGAGATAGGCACCTTCGCGAAGTTCTGAGCCTCGTATGAAGCCTCTTGCTCTCCGTGTGATGATAGCTTCTGTGTGAAGTAACCATAACGATACAATAGACCTACTGCAACCATTGGGGTGTTGCGGTCCGACGCCTCTTTGAGGTAGTCACCTGCCAAGATTCCCAAACCTCCTGAATAGATCTTCAATGTTGAGTGTAGACCATACTCCATCGAGAAGTATGAGATAGTTGGCATCTTTGGATCTGGAGCCTCGTTCATATACGCTGTAAATTTAGCGTAGACAGCATCCATGTCAGCCAAGAACTTCTTATCTTTCTCAAGCTCTGCCAATCTCTGCAATGACACGCGATCCAAAAGTACGATAGGATTGCGATCAACCTCTACCCATAGTTTAGCGTCAATATACTCAAATAAAACACGAGCCTCTGCTGTCCAACACCACCACAAGTTGTGTGACAACTCCTCGAGGGCGTGAAGACGCTCTGGAAGACTCTTTTCGATTAATACTCGGCTCCAATTTGGATGCTCGACTAGGTGCTCTACCGTATGTGCACCTGTGTTTGGGGTAGTACTCTCCATGACTGATTTTTGATTTCTCAATATAGAATTTGTAATTGCAACTGCGTAAGCCTGCTCGTATTGTTCAAATAGATTTGACCACAACGCTGTAGCTGCGATCTGCGAGGCCGATGTATTCATCGCCTTCACCTGTGTCTTGTTTAACTTCGTAAAGTTGAGGATCGCCTCCGAGATTGCGTTTATAACCTCTCCATCGTTGTAATCTCCACGCTCAATAACCTGTACACCGCTATGCTCCTCCTTCTCGTTGACCCACACTCCAAAGCCAGCGAGTGTAGTTGTGATAGTTGGAATAGAGAATGCTGCCGACTCTAGTGGGGTATATCCCCAAGGCTCGTAGTATGATGCGTAGACTGTCGCATCCATACCTGTCAATAGCTCATAATATTCACACTCGAAGAATCCTGTGCCTGAGTTTAGGTATGCCGGGACAAACACAACCTTGATCTTTGAATCTGCCAACTCCAAATTTGAACCAGCGAGTGAGTTCATGATTGGATCCCACTGCGGATTGTCAATATAGTGTGTGAGGTGTGGATTGATCGAAGGGTCTAGCGACACGGTTTTATCCGCCATCTTCGCCATTAGATCCTTGCGAGCTCCACGATCTCCCGCTGGAACTGTTAAATATACCAATATCTCGCGATCTAGATTTGGATCTGCCGCCAAGCTCTTCAACGACTCTAGGAATAGGTCGATTCCCTTGTTTTTATACTCGTAACGGCCACTTGTACCTATAATGATAGGCTCCTTGATGTATCGCTTGTCAAATAGAGCCTCTGCCACCGCAATCATCTTCGAGCGAGCAGCCTTTCTTTTGGCTGTAAATGTACGACCCTTCCAAACGATGTCATCCTCGAAACCATTTGGTGTAACGTAGTCAACCTCGCGTCCCAATAGTAGTTTGCACTCGTTTGCCGTGAGGTCACTTACCGTCACAAAAGCATCGTAGTTGTAGGCTGAAACCTTCTCGATAGAGTGCTTTGCAACAACGCCCAATTGACGTGCTAGCTCATCAGCGTTATAGCTCTCCATATTATTATATAGAGGAAGACCGTTTCCTGCGATACAACGACCCATAACCGTAGCGTGTGTCGTAAAGACTGTTGCCACCTGTGGAGAGTGAGTGTGGAGGTATAGACCACCCGATGCTGTCATCCACTCATGGAAGTGTGCCACAACCTTATCCATTGGTTTGCAGAAGATCGAAGCGTAAGAGCTGATAACAACACCTGCAGCATATCCGAAGAGGATCGACTCAACATAGTCCCAACCTCCAGAGATCGAGTCTACGCCGTAGCTCTCCCACATATATGCCAATACTTCATCCTTCTTACAAAAAAACGTTGTAAAATCTACAAGTACCACTACTGGGCTACCTGCGATTTTCCAACGTCCTATACGAATGCGAATTCCTTCGTTATATAGCGCTTTACGCCAACTTTTTAAGAGTTCTCTATCCTCCTCAAACTCTTTGTTTCCACCATCAAATGAGATATCTGGTCCGACAACAATATAGCTGTCTCCCATTTTGCGTGTCACTGTCAGTGCTTTGGTAGCCACAACAGTGTGGATTCCTCCAACTTTGTTACAAACCTCCCAACTCACCTCAAATAGATGATCTAGGCTCTGTGTCGATTCGCTCATATCTGCTTAAATCTATTAATTATTATAATAACTATCAAATGATCTATTAAACTCAACCTATTAGCAACGCAAACTTTTAATATCTCGCTACAAAGGTAGTATATATTTTTCCTAAATAAAAATTTTTTTTAAATATTCTTAATATTTCCCGTTAAATGGGACAAAATTTGTACAGTTTCACCCATGCGGTATGGCTCTTTATAACTTTGAATATTAGGTTTAACCGCGTTTTTATGGCACTGTGACCCTACATACAACATTTTAATAACTTTTTAGCAGCTATTTAAATTTTCTTAATATTTACCCCAAACTAAATAGCCGCTCAATCACCATATCTGATCTCAAAAAACGCTCAGATGGTATGTATAACCGCCCCTCTTCTCTTATCAGATCTCCAGAATCTATCAGTTTCTTGCCATCCATCAGCAGCTGTTGAAGCTCTTTTTTGCCATATTCGGCCTCGAAGAGTGATAGATCCAGCCCCTCACAACATCTCAGTGAGGTCATTATAGTCTCATTGCGTCGCTCCAAGTGGCTTAATATCTCAGACTTATATCGCTCCGCGTAATCCATATCTAGATATCCATCTATCGACTCACAAGCCCATCGCCGAATTCCGCGTGCAAATGAGTGTGCTCCGGGGCCAATCCCGAGGTACTCCACACCGTGCCAATATGCTGAGTTATGACGAGATCGCATACCTCGTTTGGCGTAGTTCGATATCTCGTAATGCTCATAACCAGCTCTGGTTAGACTCGTGTGTGCCAACTCAAACTCCTGCTCGCTCACCTGCTCCGCTACGGGTGAAAACTCTCCCTTTGCCACTCTGCGTGCAAATAGCGTTCCCGGCTCGATTGTTAGGTGGTATGCCGCTATATGTTCAACATCAAGCTCTATAGCACTCTCGATTGATCGAAGAAGTCTCTCATCTCCAAATCCATCCACTCCAAAGATCAGATCTATTGCTATATTGTCAAACCCCTCTGCTCTTGCATCTGCAATGGCGCGAAGAGCTTGAGCAGCCGTGTGGCGTCTATTCATAAATTTCAAAGCGCCATCATCGAATGACTGTACCCCAATGCTCAATCTATTTACACCCGTAGCCCTTAATTCGCGAAGGTATTTCCTCGTGAGGTCGTCCGGGTTGGCCTCAAGCGTTATTTCATCTACGCGAGAGGTGTCGTAGAGCGAGTCAATGCGCTCCAAAAACTTAGCCACTTGACTCGGTTTTAGTAGCGATGGTGTTCCTCCTCCGAAATATATTGTGGATATGGTTCGCTCAGTGAGGAACTCTCTCTGTTCGGCTAACTCTGACATCATCATAGCTATAACACCGTCCATCTTTTCACTCTTTACAGATTTGAAAAAATCACAGTAACCACATAAGCGGCGACAAAAGGGGATATGTAGATACAAAGAGGCCATCTCAACAAAGATATTAAAATAACTCGAGTTTTCCAAGTGAACCGTATATTTTAACAATTTTGCAACCCAATAGAACAATACGTAGATAAAATTGCGATAAAAAGTATCTCTCCCCTAAAAAATAGAGTATAACTCCACCTTAAATTATGAAAAATTATCATATCTTTGTATCGGAATATTTTTTCAAAACCAACTTATAAACCAATCATGAAGCTAACCTCTTCTCAACTTTTTACATTTGGGTCATTAATTACGCTAAGTACAGCCTATTCAGCGACTGCTTTTGCGGCAAATAATAGTGAGCGTCCAAATATCATATTTGTCCTAACGGATGATCAGCCATATACTCTACTTGGGTGTAATGGCCACCCAATTGTCGAGACACCAAATCTCGATCGTTTGGCAGCTGAGGGTGTCCTTTTTCATAACGCCCATGTTAGTTCTGCAATCTCCACTCCAAGTCGAACGTGTATTTTGACAGGTCGATTTGAGCGTAGCCATGGAGTGAATTTTAATTCGGGAACTTCGTTGAGCCCAGAGGCTTGGCAGGAGTGTTATCCGGTGCTTTTGCGCGAAGGTGGCTATTATACTGGTTATATCGGTAAGAATCACACTCCGGTGGGAGAGCTGGATTATGAAACAGGGCTGATGGATCAATCATATGATTATTGGTATGGGGGGCATAAGCACCTTACATTCTATCCAAAGACCAAGCACGAGATCTTTATGGGTGCAGAGAGTGATACGCAGGTTGAGATCCTAGAGGAGGGTATGATGGATTTTATGTCGCCTAATGAGCGTAACCTTCAGGGAGCAATGCACTTCTTGGATAGTCGCCCAGAGGATCAACCATTCTTTTTGAATATCTGTTTTAATCTGCCTCATGGGGCGGGAGCTAGCTCTATGAGATCGTTGGAGTCTGATCCGGAGCTGTATAAGAGTAAATATCGAGATCAGGAGATCCCACTGCCTGAGAACTACATAGCGCGTGCTGATATTAAGACTCCACGTCTGCCAGCAGATGTGCTTCATGCCGAGGATCGCCAAACGGGGTATAACTACGTAGATACGCCTGAGACACTTCGCGAGCGTAACATTCGCGAGATGCAGGCGGTGACGGGAATTGATAAGTTGGTTGGTAAATTAGTCGATGAGTTGAAGCGCCAGAAGTTGGATGATAATACAATCATTATTTTTACGTCGGATCATGGTATCTTCAATGGCGAGTATGGTTTGGGTGGAAAGTCTCTCTGTTATGAAATTTGTACGAGGGTGCCGATGATCATCTATGATCCACGTGCGCCAAAGAGTCAGAGATATAAAGATAACAACGAGTTGGTTCTCTCGATTGATATCTCGAAGAGTATCCTCGATTATGCAGATGTAGAGGCTCCGGAGTCATATCAGGGTCAATCCCTTCTTCCGATGTTGGAGGGTGAGAAGGAGTCGGTTCGTGATTGGTTATTCACGGAGAATCTGTGGTCAACATCTTTTGGAAACCCATGCTGCGAGTCGGTGCAAAACAAGGAGTGGAAGTATATCAGATATTATAAGAATGAGAATCCATCGGCAACAAAAGAGATTGATGCAATAGAGGAGATGAATTTGAATTCAACGGCGCTCTATAAATTGAGTCAGAATGATGTTATGTCGTATCGCTACTTCGTAGGTCGTAGGCTAGTCTATGGCGAAGAGCCAGTATATGAGGAGCTCTTTAATTTGAAGAATGACCCGATGGAGATGACAAATCTGATCAGCAATAACTGTTATGCTGAGTTGCTACAACAGTTGCGCGATGAGTGTGACGTCCAGTTGAAGTATGCACGTGGAGAGGGAGCTCCAAAGGTTTGTATCACAACTGCCGATTATGAAGCGCCAGCGAATAAGAAAAAGTAGACCAACAACCAAACATAGATAAAAATGAGAATTTCAACGAAAGGGGTAATAGCTCTTACCGGAGCTATCTCGGTCGTCGCTGTAGCAAACGCCGCAAATGACGAGCGACCAAACATTATATATATATTAACAGATGACCAACCATATAGCCTATTAGGTTGTACGGGACATCCGCTGGTGCAGACACCAAATATTGATCGTTTGGCAGCTGAGGGAGTGTTGTTCACAAATGCACACGTCAGCTCTGCAATCTCAACACCTAGCCGCACCTGTATGCTAACGGGACGCTTTGAGCGTAATCATGGTGTGAACTTTAATTCGGGAACATCGCTAAGCCCCGAGGCGTGGAGTGAGGTCTATCCGGTTGTGTTGCGCGATAATGGATATTATACGGGATATGTAGGAAAAAATCACACTCCAGTTGGTGAGAAGGGGTATGACACAGGGTTGATGGATAGCTCATTTGATTATTGGTATGGTGGTCATGAGCACCTTGGATTCTATCCGAAGGGTCGACATAAGATATTTCATGGAGCAGATGCAGATACGCAGGTTGAGATTTTGGAGGAGGGCGTTATGGACTTCTTGTCGCCTAACGAGCGAAACTTGAAGGGGGCGGTGCACTTCCTAGATAGTCGCCCAGAGGATCAACCATTCTTCTTGAATGTATGCTTTAATCTTCCTCACGGTAATGGAACAAAGAGCATGAAGATGTTAGATAGCGATCCGGAGATCTATCGCACGATGTATCGAGATCAGGAGATTCCGATTCCGGAGTTCTATATTGCACGTGATGAGATCATTACGCCTAAACTTCCGGCGGAGCTTCTCCATGCGGAGGATCGACAAGATATATATGACTATGTGGACAATATTGAGGATCTTCGCGAGATCAACATTCGCGAGATGGAGGCGGTTACAGGAATCGATATTTTGGTCGGTAATTTGGTCGATGAGCTAAAGCGTCAGGGGCTCGATAAAAACACAGTTATTATCTTCTGCTCTGATCATGGAATTCTGAATGGTGAGTTTGGATTGGGTGGAAAATCACTATGTTATGAGTTGTGTACACATGTGCCAATGATTGTCTATGATCCACGTGCGCCGAAGTCGCAGCGCAAAACAATAAATGATGAGTTGGTACTTACGATCGATATCTCGAAGAGTATCTTGGATTACGCTGGTGTTGAGGCTCCAGAGTCGTATCAGGGTGAGAGTGTAAAGCCAATGTTGGAGGGTGAGAAGGAGTCTCTTCGCGAGTATCTCTTTACGGAGAATTTGTGGTCGACACAGTTTGGTAACCCACGATGTGAATCGGTTCAGGATAAGGAGTGGAAATATATTAGATATTACAAGAATACTAATATCTCGGCACTAGATAGAGCACGTGAAATCAAGGCGATGGGTCTTCCGGCAATGACAATTTATAAGACTAATTTGACAGATGTCATAACTTATCGTATCTTTGCAGAGGCGCGATTCAATGGTGAAGAGCCAGTTTATGAGGAGCTGTTCAATTTGAAGAGTGACCCTAAGGAGTCGACAAATTTGGCAGGGAACAATATCTATTCGGATGTACTCGAAAAGATGCGTGAGGAGTGTGATGTTCAACTTCGCTATGCGCGAGGAACTGGAGCTCCACGAGTATGTGTGGATGTGCCGGATTACGCTGTAGAGCCAAAATAACAAAATATAAAATTAACACTAAATTTAATAACAGATGAAAAAAACTACAATTTTATCAGCGCTTGCTATCTCGGCAGCGTTTGTGGCTTGTGCTCCTTCTGCAAGCTATTATCCAGACATCAGCACGACAGCCTCTCCAAAGGGCACAGAGGTGTTCCAGCCAGATTCAGCATCTATTGCGCAGAGCTACACAATTCCAGATTGGTTCACAGATTCAAAGCTAGGAATCTTTATCCACTATGGAGTCTATACAGTACCAGCTTATGGAAGTGAGTGGTACGCTCGTTGGATGTACACCGAGGGAAGCAAGATCCACCAGTTCCACGAGGAGACTTTTGGCCCTGTTACAGAGTTCGGATATAAGGATTTCATCCCTATGTTTCAAGCTCCTAAGTTCAACGCTGATGAGTGGGCTGCACTTTTTAAAGAGTCTGGAGCAAAGTATGTTGTGCCAGTAGCAGAGCATCATGATGGATTTGCTATGTATGATAGTGCATGGAATGAGTGGAATTCAGTAGACATGGGCCCTCACAAGGATTTCGTAGGTGAGCTATCAAAGTCGGTTAAGGCAGCAGGTCTTCACTTCGGTCTTTCGTCTCACCGTGCTGAGAACCCTTGGTTCTACAATGAGGGTATGAAGTTCCCTTCAGATGTTCGTGATACAGATTGCACACTTTATGGTCAGCGTTTGGAGCGTCCAGAGGGACAGGGAATGACTGCTGAGTATGGTCGCTACCCGGGTTCTAACGAGGAGTCTCGTGAGCAGTGGTTGTTGCATATGTATGAGTTGATCGATTTGTATGAGCCAGAGCTTATTTGGTTTGACTGGACAGTTGGAAAGTATCCATTCCAACCTACATTCTACAAGTTCATGGCATACTACTACAACAGTGCTCTTGATTGGGGCAAAGAGGTTGTCGTTAATACTAAGGTAGGTTTCGGTGACAACATTCAGGTGTTTGATATCGAGCGTGGTAAGAGTGAGCGTATTCGTCACTTCACTTGGCAGACAGATACATCGATTGGTAACAAGTCATGGAGCTACACTCCAGACGAGGAGAACAAGACTCCAAACCACGTAATCGATGACTTCGTAGATATCGTAGCTAAGAATGGTAACTTGTTGCTTAACGTAGGTCCTAAATTGGAGGGTACTATCACAGAGGAGCAGGCTTCAGTTCTTCGCAGCCTTGGAGGTTGGTTAGAGGTTAATGGTGAGGCTATCTACAACACGCGCCACTGGGTTCGTTGGGGCGAGGGAGAGGCTAAGGCTACAGCTGGTTATATGACAGACCGTGTTGCTACAGAGTACTCTTATAGCGATATCCGTTACACAATGAACAATGATAACTTGTATGCTATTGCACTTGCATGGGAGCCAAACGCTAAGGTTACGTTGAAGTCTCTTGCTGCTGATTGTGGTAAGGATTTGACAGTTACATCGGTTGAGTTGTTGGGTTCTGACGAGACAATCGAGTGGAGTCAAGATGCAAAGGGTCTAAACATCACATTCCCTGCTACTGCTCCATCTGATTATGCTCACGCATTTAGAATCAAATATACAGGAGTTGCTTATGGTGATATCCAAGCAGATATGGTTAACAACCATGTAGTTGTTGAGCAGTATATCCGCAACAATACAGACGCAGAGATCTCAGTTAAGGTATCTTGCACAAACAACAAGACAGATCGTGCTGATGAGATCGTGACTGTTCCAGCTCACACTACAGGATATGTATGTTTCAACTTCGAATCGGCAGAGGGTGATAACAACATCTCTTTGATGGTTGATGGCAAGGAGATCTCAACAAAGAGTCTTACATCAGCTAAGCAGGCTGAGTTGCATGGTAAGACAAAGAGCGTGGTTCACAACACAGACGCTTTGTATGGTACACCAGAGAAAAAGAAGAAGGCTGAGTAATTAAACCTTACAGATAATACTAAAGAGTGGCTCTCCCAAAATCATGATATGAAATTGAGGAGAGCCCTTTTTGTATCTTAATATTCGAGTATGAAAAAGAGCTATTTATTGCTAATTGCTATCATTGCAATGGCATTTACTACAACTGGTTGTAACAATAGTTGCAAAGCAGAGAGTTCTACGTCAACCACTACTGTGACTCTTCTAGATGGGGTGACAACAAGTTGGGATGGGGTAGATTTAATAGATTATCCAGAGGGGGAGGCCAGCATTACACTGCTTAAAATTACCGTTCCTCCAATGTGTAAACTCCCATTGCATTACCATCCGGTGATTAATGTCGGGTATATGTTGGAGGGGTCGCTAACAGTGACAGATGATAAGGGAAATACGATGGCTATCAACGCAGGTAACCCTATTGTCGAGACAGTTAACACGATACATTACGGTGAGAATAAGGGGACAACAGATGCTGTTATCCTCGTCTTTTATGCAGGTGAGCAGGACGAGGTTGTAACAGAGATCTCGGATACCTATCCAAAGACGGAGGAGTAAGAGCGGATTATACTTTTCGAACAAGAAATATCATCTCATTTGAGATGGAGTATAGACGGCGTTGTTCTGGTGTGAAGTTGAGGATGTAATCAATCGCCTCAACTTCGAATCCAGCCTCTGCGAGTCTAGCGGTGTAGTCTTGGCCATAGATTCTACGATGGTCATATTGCCCAAATATCTTTGCGCGCTCTTCGGGGTCGGTGATTGAATCATCTTCAAAGGTCAGCTCGCGATCGCGCTCTACGGGCGAAAGGAGCACCCCCCAACCTCCGGGTTTGAGCACACGATGCAGCTCTCGCATTGCTAATCTATCATCGGGGATATGTTCGAGAATATGGTTGCATAGTATCACTTCGAATGAGTTGTCATCGAGGGGGATCTGCTGTACATCGAAGTGAATATCAGCCAGAGGGCTCTCCAAATCAGCTGTTTTATATCTTGATTTTACCCCTTTGTAGCTCTTTCGTAGTGGTCGCATGATACATACCTCGGGAGCTACATGAAGTAGAGTAGGGTGTGAGGTGAGCAGATCTGTTTCACGAGATAGATATAGCCATAGGAGTCGATGTCGCTCCAAAGATAGACATGATGGGCAGAGTGCATTTTCGCGCAGCGTTGCATAATATCCATAAGGGAGAAACCGACGTCGACGAGTACCACAAATCGGGCACTCTTTGCCACGACCAATGTAGAGTAGCCCCATGATAGGGACTACAATTTCGGCCATGCGTTGCATCATAGGGCGCGGTAGATGCCCCAGAATCCAGCGAATAATCCCCTTCATATCTACTCTAAAATGGTTTTTAGATCGGCCTCCGCAGAGGTCAAACGCTCTCTACAGAGGGTGATGAGCTCTGTCGCACGCTTCACCTCAATAGATAATTCATCTACCGAGATCTCGTTGTTGCGTAGCTTTGTGAGTATCAGCTCTATCTGCTTTGTAGCCTCTTCGTATGTCATTTTCCCTTCCATATTTATACTTTTTTTCTACATGATATCACTCGTGTGTCGACCTCTCCATCTATGAGCTCAATTGTTAGAGTGTCATCTGTTTTTATATGATCTATAGATTTCGTAGCTCTGTTGTGTTGGTTGCGCGCAATTACAAATCCTAGCTCTAGCAACCTTTTGGGCGAGTACCCCTCTATGATTGTCGAGGTGTAATCCAACTCTTTTTGTCTTGCTAAGATCGTGTTATAGGCCAATTCCGGCAACTCTTGTAGCATCTCAATGAGCTCTTTTTTATTACGATTGACCATCTCTTCGGATCGTGTCGTGAGCTCTTTTATATACCCTTCGAGTAGGATTTCATTTCGGCGCGATATCTCCACTGCAAATCGATGTAGCTCCACCGCTGCACTCTGCAACCACCCATCAAGTGTCGCCATACGCTCAACTAGCCATGTGGCAACCGCTGTCGGGGTCTTTAATGCTGTGTGAGCCACAAGATCAACCACGCTACTATCTTTGTCATGTCCAATTCCAGAGATGACGGGGCGTGGGAAACGTGCAAAATGGAGCGCTAGGCGGTATGAATTAAAGCAATTCAGATCGCTGGTTGACCCTCCACCTCGAATAATGACCACTGCATCAAACTCCTCTCTCCTATTTGCAATCGCGATTAGCGCCTCTATGATCGACTCTTCGGCTCCAGCTCCTTGCATGGTGGCCTCAAAGAGTGTCAATTCAAAATGGTATTCGTAGCTTGTTATCTCGCGGATAAAATCTTGATATCCTGCGGCTTTTGAACTTGATATGATTGCTACCCGTTGCACCAATTTCGGTAGTTGCAACTCTCTGTTTTTATCATACGAATCGTTGGCCTTAAGTTTCGCGATCGCAAGTTGTCGCTCTCGTTCGCTCTCGCCAATCGTGTATGTTGGGTCTATATCGGTTATTTGGAGCGATAAACCATGTAGCTCATGGTAGTTCACTAGAACTTTTGCTAGGATCGTAATTCCTCGCTCTAATCTCTGCCCAGTCTCTGCTTCAAATCGTTGAGCTATAGTGGAATAGCCGCTTCGCCATATCACGGCACGAGCCTGCGCCTTCGCTATGCCATCATTAGCCCCCTTCTCAATAAGCTCCATATAGCAGTGTCCTGACCCATTGACTTTTGCGTCAGAGATCTCAGCGCTCACCCATACGGGGAGTGCAAAACGCCCCACAACGCACTCTTGAATCGAGCGTTGCAGCTGCGAAAGAGTTGTGTGTTGTGGAGCGTTCATATTTGCCATGCGAATTATTGCAACTCGCTCTCTTTCAAT
This sequence comes from Rikenellaceae bacterium, assembly GCA_047174605.1. Lineage (GTDB taxonomy): Bacteria > Bacteroidota > Bacteroidia > Bacteroidales > Rikenellaceae > Alistipes. The sequence goes on from JBCQTX010000023.1 coordinate 19,223, forward strand.
CGCTCAGCGTTCTCTGCTACGATCAACTCATCGATAACGCCCTGAATATCTCCATCCATAAAGGCCGAAAGGTTATAGATCGTGAAGTTGATACGGTGATCTGTGATACGTCCCTGCGGATAGTTGTATGTGCGGATCTTTGCCGAACGGTCTCCAGTCGAAACAAGAGTCTTACGCTTCGACGAGATCTCATCCAAATACTTCTGATACTCCAAGTTGAAGATACGTGTACGAAGCTCCTCAAACGCTTTGTCGAAGTTCTTCAACTGTGACTTCTGATCCTGACACTGTACAACGATTCCCGTTGGAATGTGTGTCAAACGAACAGCCGAATATGTTGTATTGACCGACTGACCTCCCGGGCCCGATGAACAGTAGGTATCCTTGCGGATGTCATTCATCGAAACCTCGATATCGAACTCCTCAGCCTCCGGAAGAACCGCTACAGATGATGCCGAGGTGTGAACACGCCCCTGAGTCTCGGTCTGTGGCACACGCTGTACACGGTGAACCCCCGACTCATACTTCATCGTTCCATAGACGTTGTTACCTGTAACCTTCATCACAACCTCCTTGAAACCTCCCGAAGTACCCTCTGACGAGCTAGTGATCTCATATTTCCAACCCTTTGTTTCGACATATTTGATATACATACGTAGCAAATCACCTGCGAAGATCGCAGCCTCATCACCTCCCGTACCACCGCGAATCTCGACAATGGCATTCTTGTTATCCTGAGGATCTTTCGGAATCAAAAGGAGTTTGATCTCCTCCTCCATGCGCTCTATTGCCGGCTCTAGGGTCGCAATCTCCTCACGTGCCATCTCGCGGAAATCATCATCCTTCTCATTTGCGAATACATCTTTTGCCTCAGCTAGATTTGCTAGTGCCGTGCGGAATCTATCCGATGTCTCGATGATCGGCTGAAGCTCCTTGTAATCTTTGATAAGCTGTGTAAATACCTTGTTATCAGCGATTATCTCGGGGTCGGTTAACTTCCCCGACATCTCTTCGTATTTTAATTTGAGCCCATCTAGGCGCATCAAGATTGAGTTATCTGCCATCTATTTTTTGTTATTATTTTTATCATTGTTTAATATTTCCAACCATTGCAAAAGCAACGATTGCCACTCATCTCGGAATGTTACTCGATCCGAAACTCCCCAACCATGTCCTCCCTTAGGGAAGATATAGAGCGATGAGAAGATTCCTCGTTTGTGTAACTCTGTGTAGTATCTCACGCTATTCTCTGCTGGGACAACTGTGTCATCTTGACAGTGAAACATAATCGCTGGCGGTGTGTCGTCATTAACTCTACTCTCCAAAGAGAAGGTCATAGTCTGCTCCTCGGTGCGATCCTTGCCCAACAGATTGTTGAATGACCCTTCATGAGCAACCCCTTTCTCTCCTGAGATAACCGGGTAGAAAAGGATTGTAAATGCTGGCTTCTCCTCTTTCGGTGCAAATGTCGATGCGTAGGCTGCCAAGTGTCCGCCGGCCGATGATCCTACTACTCCAATCTTATTGAAGTCATATCCCAATTGGCGTGATCTCATGCGCATAACCTTCATCGCCTCCATCACATCTTCGTATGGCACAACTCCAACTCCATTTGGCATTCTATACTTGAGCACTGCCGCTGTGATTCCATTCTTTGCGAACCACTCTGCGAGTATCGTCCCCTCGTGATCCATCGACAGCATCTGATAACCTCCTCCCGGGAAGATCATCACCGCCTGTCCGGTCTGCTTTTCGCGATCTGCTTCAAATATCAAGAGCTCCGCAGAGCTATTAAATGTCCATCTATATGGATTTGGCTCAGCTATCTCTTGTGTTAAATTATTCGAGTGAGGTGCTGTTGTATTATCCCATATTTCGATCTTGATATCCTCGTTTGTTGGACTCAATGCGAAAGTTGGGATAAGTGTCATAACAGCCAAAAATGTTGCAACTAAACTCTTCATGACTTAATATACTATATTAATAATCTTGCCTTTCACGACAATAACCTTCTTCGGTGCTGCTCCATCCAACCACTTCTGTGCAGCCTCATGCGCAACGATCTCCGCCTGAATCTCCTTTGGATCTTTCGCCAAATCATATGTGATCTTGAAGCGAAGTTTTCCATTCATCATGACTGGATATTCGAACGAGCTCTCAACCAAATACCTCTCCTCACACACCGGATATGCAGCATCAAATACCGAAGTTGTGTGACCTGCAACCTCCCAAAGCTCCTCAGCGATGTGTGGTGCGAATGGAGCAATAAGAACTGTAAGCGCCTCAGCAACTTCACGTTTGTGACACTCGCCAAGCTCATTTAAACAGATCATAAATGCAGATACCGAAGTGTTAAATGAGAAGTTCTCGATATCCTCACGGATCTTCTTTATTGTCTTGTGAAGTGTCTTAAGCTCCTTATCTGTAGCCTTCTCCTCGTTCAAGGCGAAGTTGCCCTCGCGGTCGAAGTATAGTCTCCAGAATTTGCGCAAGAATTTATGAACTCCATCAATACCATTAGTATCCCAAGGCTTCGACTGCTCCAAAGGGCCTAAGAACATCTCATACATACGAAGTGTATCCGCACCATAGTTCTCAACGATCATATCTGGATTGACAACATTGTACATCGACTTCGACATCTTCTCAACTGCCCATCCACAAACGTATTTTCCATCCTCCAAGATAAACTCTGCATCCTTGAACTCTGGTCTCCACGCGCGGAAAGCATCCAAATCTAGAATGTCGTTCTTTACGATATTTACATCAACGTGAATCTCCTGAGTCTCGTACTCACCCTTTAGTCCAATTGAAACGAATTTATTTGTTCCCACGACACGATAGACAAAGTTCGAACGACCTTGAATCATACCTTGATTCACCAACTTCTTGAATGGCTCCGACTCACAAACATATCCCAAATCATAGAGGAACATATTCCAGAAGCGAGAGTACATCAAGTGACCCGTAGCGTGCTCAATACCACCTACATAGAGATCAACATTTCGCCAATATTCATTCGCCTCACGGCTCACAAGCCCCTTGTCATTGTGTGGATCCATATATCGCAAGTAGTATGCCGATGATCCTGCAAAGCCCGGCATTGTCGACAACTCGAATGGATTTCCATCCTCGTCACACCACTTCTCGGCACGTGCCAATGGTGGCTCGCCCTGCTCCGTTGGTCCGAAGTTCTCGATTGCTGGTAGCTCCAAAGGTAGCTGATCCTCTGTCAAAGGATATGCAACATCATCCTTATAATATACTGGGAATGGCTCACCCCAATATCTCTGACGTGAGAAGATTGCATCACGCAAGCGGTAGTTAATCAGCTTCTTACCCAAACCACGTCGCTCAACCTCGTCAAACATAAACTTGATAGCATCCTTAACATCCATGCCGTTCAAATCCCCAGAGTTGATAACAGTTCCCGACTTAGCATCATACGAAGCCTCCTTAACGTTACCTCCCTCGACAACCGGAATGATCTCCAATCCGAAGTGACGAGCAAACGCCCAGTCACGTGAGTCATGCGCCGGAACCGCCATGATTGCGCCCGTTCCATATCCTGCAAGGACGTAGTCCGATATATATATAGGAATCTCACAACCGGTAAATGGATTGATCGCATATGCACCCGTCGCAGCGCCACTAACTCGTTTGGTGTCAGCGATACGATCACGCTCCGAACGCTTCTTAGTCTCTACAATATATGCATCGACAGCCTCTTTGTTCTCTGGTGTAGTTAACATCTCAACCCACTCATGTTCAGGGGCTATGACCATAAATGTTGTACCATAGATAGTGTCAGGGCGAGTTGTAAAGATCTCCAACTTCTCCTCAAAACCTTTAATATCGAAGAATACCTGAGCACCAACTGAGCGGCCGATCCAATTTCGCTGGATCTCCTTCAATGACTCGCTCCACTCCAAAGAGTCCAAGCCATCCAACATACGCTTTGCATAGGCAGTAACTCTCAAAGACCACTGCTTCATGCGACGTTGCTCAACGGGGAATCCACCGCGCTCCGACAAACCATCTTTCACCTCGTCATTCGCCAAAACTGTTCCCAAACCTTGACACCAGTTAACCATTGTGTCGGCACGGAACGCTAGGCGATAGTTTTGAAGTACGCCCTCTTTAGCCGCCTCATCCATCGCTGCCCACTCATTGGCTGTGAAGTTTTGTGCTGTTGTGCAAGCTGCTGTGATACCCTCCGAACCGTTTGCTTCGAACTGCTTTATAAGCTCCTCGATAGGGGTTGCCTTCTCTGTTGCAGTGTTATAATAGTGAGCATACATCTTCAAGAATGCCCATTGAGTCCAGTGGTAATACTCTGGCTCGCAAGTTCTAACCTCACGATCCCAATCGAAGCTAAATCCGATCTTGTCCAACTGCTCACGATAGCGAGCGATATTTTGCTCTGTTGTTGTGCGAGGGTGCTGACCAGTCTGGATTGCGTACTGCTCCGCAGGGAGTCCAAAGGCGTCGTAGCCCATTGGGTGGAGTACATTGAATCCGCACAATCTCTTGTAGCGAGTGTAGATATCCGATGCTATGTAACCAAGTGGGTGACCCACGTGAAGGCCTGCTCCCGATGGATACGGGAACATATCTAGCACATAAAATTTAGGTTTTGAAGGATCGATCTCGACCTTGTATGTCTTGCGATCGCGCCAGTTCTGTTGCCACTTGCGCTCTAACTCATTGAAATTGTACTCCATTGTGTTTGTAGTCGTGTATTATATTTTAATGTGCAAAGTTATAATATAATATTTAATCAACAAAATATTATGGCCGAAATAGTGTTGGGTTTAACGTATGAGTCTCTATGTAGCGCTTTATAGTATCTCAAGTTCTATTAGCGTACAAGTGATATCAGTACGTCCAATTCCCTCAACTCTGAATAGAGCATTGAAATATGAATCTGTCGATGGTAATTGTTTGTAGAACTCCTTTAAAAAATCAATATCTGTAAAACTGTTCAATGTAGCCATCGTCCCAATATCGTGATTTGAAGTGAAATATAGTGCGTTCGTACTACTGTTTAAGCGGACATATGATACTATAGCATACTCCTCGGTTAACACTTTGTTCTTGAATATAGCTCCATGTCGGATTATTTCATCATTCTTATTCATTATATTCTGGTTGTCTATATTAAATTTCTTGCTATTTCTCAAAAATATATCAAATAATCTATTTAATATAGCATATGTCATCTATTTTTTTTAGGATAAATGTTGTATTGTGTGGCGTTGTTGTGATATGTATAATGCTTTGTATATTAGTTTGTTATGGTTTTGTATTTGCCGTAAATTTACTGTAAATATTCATGTTTTATCTCTTTTTTGTGGGATTGATGGTTTTATTTACTATTTTTATAAAGCAGTTAAAGAAGACTCTAACAATCTAACATATTATTTATGAAACGTATTATCATATCACTTCTTGTAACGTTATCCATTGCGGCGACTACCAATGTTAAAGCTCAGAATTTCTCTACTACAGAGGCTGTTGCAGGGCGTTGGAGTATAGATAGTATCAATGAATGGTACTCAAATTTAGATTGGCTTGTTGGATGTAATTACTATCCAGCGACAGCGATCAATCAAATCGATATGTGGCAAGAGTCTACGTGGGATCCGCGTCAGATAGAAAAGGAGCTTGATTGGGCTCAATCAATTGGAATGAATACTCTTAGAGTCTACCTACACGATATGGTGTGGGCAGACGATGAGAAGGGGCTCTACAAACGAATGGATAAGTTTCTAGATATTTGTGCAGAGAGGGATATTCGTCCATGGTTTGTCTTTTTTGATGATTGCCATTACCCCGTAGCGAAATTGGGAGAGCAGCCACTTCCCGTAAAGGGGTATCATAATTCAGGTTGGGTTAATTGTCCAGTGCGTGATGTTGCACTTCGCTATCACGAGCACAAGACTACAGCGGCCGAGGAGGCGCAGTTGAAAGCATATGTTCAGAGAACAATCGAACGATTCAAGGATGATGACCGTGTATTATTGTGGGAGTTATATAATGAGCCGGGACATGGTACAGGTGAGAATGGCGATATGGGAAGTTCGATCAAGACCGGCTCATCAATGGGGGATAAATCAGCTCGTTTGGTCTATGACTCGTGGGTGTGGGCTCGTGAGGTAAACCCCTTACAACCAATTACTTCGTGTACTGCTGGTGCAATTGGAGTTAACAACAAAGCGATAAATCGTATCAATAGCGATCTTCATTCGATCCATTGCTACAAATCTGCTCCTGAGTTCAAAGCGTTAATCGAGGAGTACAAAGCAGATGGTCGTCCGGTGCTGATGACAGAGTGGTTGGCACGTACTGAAGATAACACCCCAGAGGCGGTGCTCGAAATGATGAAAGATATGGAGGTTGGAGCAGTCTGTTGGGGGTTTGTCTCTGGGAAGTCTGGAACGATTTGGCCATGGAGTAGCCGTTTGGTCGATGGCAAACCTCGCAACTTGATCATTGAGCGTAAGGATGGAAATGTTGTTCGTGAGGGTGATGCTATGCCGGAGCCAGAGTTGTGGTTTCATGACCTCTTTAGAGCTGATGGAACTCCATATAAAGAGTCTGAGGTAGAGTTGTTTAGAGAATTGACAAATAACTAATGGAGCGATATTATGAAACGATGTAGTTTTCTTGTTTTTTTGCTGTTAATTATCAATATCTCTTTTGCGCAAAAGTTTTCTCCGCAGCCATTATATACCGATCCAACCTTTCAAGGAGTCGCTGATCCAGAGGTAATATGGAATGAAGAGGAGCAAGAGTGGTGGGTCTATTATACTTGTCGACGTGCAGTTTGTGAAGGAGCTCCTCTGCCAGCATTGGCTATAGGTGTTGCATCATCAAAAGATTGGATAGAGTGGAATTTTAGAGGGTATATTAAAGTCGATGGCGTTGGTGGAACAGCGATGGGGGCGGATATATTATGGGCTCCGGGCATTGTTCGCGATGGTGATATTTACCATATGTTTTTAACGTTTAAAAAGGGTGATGGACGAGGAGAACGTTGGGGCATAAACGAAAGCCTAATATTACATTTGAAGGCTCCGCAGGATGATCTTTTACATGGGTGGCAAACATATGGGGCGCTACACGCGTCATTTAAGGCTATTGATGCAACAATCATGAAGTGTGGAGATGTGTGGAATATCTTACATCGAGACAATCTCAAAAAAGAGAGAGGGGTTAACACCTATCGTGTGACGACAACTTCGCTTGACACACCATGTTCGGAGTGGAATTACTTAGGTGCAAGTAAAGGTGATGTTAACGATGTGAGTGTCACGGGATATGGTTATCAAGAGGGGCAATTTTTGTTTTATTGGAAAGATCAATATTGGTTGTTGACGGACCATGTAACGGGAGGGATTCCAGTCTACAAATCTAACGATGTTGAGAGTTGGGAATTCTGTGACGAAATATTGATAGAAGATGGAGTTGACCCCTCTCAAAAGGGGTGGGTTCGCCACCCAAGTGTTGTCGTGATTGAGGATAGGGCCTTTATTTTCTATTTTTGTCAGCCATATCTCAGCAAAGATAAGGATGATACTATGTCGACGAATCAAAGAGCTGATGCCGAGAGATGCTTTTTGCAGATTACAGAGTTGAAATATGAGGGGGGCAAGATTACAGCAGATAGAGATGAATTAGTGGTGCCCCCTACTAATTTAGTATTGAATAAAAGCCATTGGGGTTTTAGTGATGAAAATAAATAGGAATTTAACATTATTCGCCTACAGAGTATGAGCAAGCTATATTCGTTATTATTTTTATGTGTGACATTGGTTGCATGTAATCACACTCGCCAGCTCTCATCAATATATTTTATTGATAATATTGCGAACCGATGAGAGATATAGCCATATTTGTATCTATAGATTCGATGCTTGGTAATATATCTTTAATAGCCTAACTCACTAATAAATTAAAAATGAAAACAAATATTATAAAACAAAAGGTCGGTACATTGGGGCTCGTTTCTGTGTTGTGTACTCCAGTATATAGTGCCGCAGTGAATGATATCGATCAACCCAATATATTGGTTGTTGTCTGCGAAGATATTAGCCCATATTTGGGTTGTTATGGTGACGCTGTGGCTTCGACTCCTAATTTGGATCGTTTCTCGCAGAGCGCTATTCGACACACAAATATGTATACTTGTGTCGGGGTGTCATCTCCTAGTCGTTACTCATTAATTACGGGACGTTACTCGTCGAATGATGGGGCTAACTATATGCGTGTAAATACAATCGTGAAGAGCTACGAAGCAGTTCCTCCAGAGGGGGTGAAGTGTTATACGGAGTATATGCGCCAAGCGGGATACTATTGTACAAATAACGACAAGGGCGATTATCAATTTCGAGCTCCAAAGGCTGCATGGGATGAGTTTGGTGACACGGCGCATTGGCGTAATGCGCCAGAAGATCAGCCATTCTTTGCTATCTACAATCTCTTTATCACACATGAATCCCAAATATGGGAACGAGGAGACGAGCCACTAAAAACTGCCCCTGAGTCGGTAGTCTTACCACCATATTATCCCGATACAGAGATTGTTCGACATGATATGGCGGTGATGTATGACAATATCGCGATCATGGATGCGCAATTTCAAGAGTTGTTAGATGAGTTGGAGGCAAGTGATAGAGCAGAAAATACAATCGTGATTTTCTACTCTGATAATGGAGGCCCTATGCCACGAGGAAAACGAGAGATATTGGACTCAGGTAGCCATGTGCCATTTATGATTCGCCACATTGGAGGTGAAGGCGGAGGTAGTGTGGATAACGGTTTAAATATGTTTGTTGATATCCCAGCGACAATAATGTCTCTTGCTGGAGTCGAGATCCCTGATAATATTCATGGTCAAGCTATGTATGGAGCACAAAAGTCATCGAACAAACGAAAATATGTCTTTGGAGCAACAGATCGTTTCGATGAAAAAGCGGAGAAGAGAGCCTCTATCCGCGATGATAGGTATCAGTATATCTATAATTATATGCCAGATCAACCAATCTATTGTCCGGTGGATTATCGTCGTCAAATGCCAATGATGGTTCAAATGGAGCAGATGTACAAAAATGGCGAGCTGAATGAGGCTCAGAGCAGGTGGTTCGATATAAACCACGAAGCAGAGGAGCTATACGATTGTCAGGAAGATCCACATCAAATCCATAATTTGGTGGGTGATGAACGTTATAAATCGTTGCTGAAACGAATGCGTAAAGCATACGAAAAGGAGTGGATCAAAACCTATAATAAACAGTGGTCAGTGTGGAGTGAGGATGATTTTATCGCACAACGTCAACCAAATGGCACGAAGCAAGTCGTGGAGCCAATCTCTACGAAGATAGAGAATGGTGTGGTTACAATTCTCAACGATCCAACGATTTACTCAATATCATACTATATTTACAAAGGCGAGAAACCCACAGAGGAGCGATACTCACTCTATAAAGAGCCAATCTCACTCAATTCGGGCGAAACATTACAGATTCTCATGGAGCGAATCGGATTTGTCAGCGCCAAGGAGACCATGAAATTATAAAAAAATATGAATAGATATATAATTTGCGGAGCGTTGTCGTTGAGTGTAACTACGGTATTTTGTGCTAAGCAATCGCAACCAAATATTTTGTTATTTATAGCAGATGATCACGGTTTTGAGCAGTGTGAGCCTTATGGTGCTGATTATGTCCAGACTCCGAATATCGCAAAAATGGCAGAGCAAGGTCTCGTTTTTGATCGAGCGTATGTGGCCTCGCCAGCGTCGGGGCCTAGTCGAGCAGCTCTGTTGAGTGGATTGGGATCAGCTCGAAATGGCGCTATTTCGAACCATCAAGTGCCGACTCAAGAGTCCCAAACTATGGTCAATCTCTTGCAAGCCGAAGGCTATGAGGTGGTTTCGATTGGTAAGGTCGCTCACAATATGCAGCATCCGCTTTTGTGTGGATTCGATTATTTGGATATCGAAGCTAGTGCAGATGAGATTGCGACGAGTGTCGAGCGATATTTAGATGGTAGGACTTCCGAAAAACCCCTATGTTTGATAGTCGGAGATCGCCGACCTCATGTGCCATGGAGTGATAACACAATTTATGATCCAGATGAGGTTGAAGTGCCATCATATTTGATAGATACACCTATGACTCGTGAGCATTGGGCTCGATATCTAGGCGATATCACAGCGATGGATAGTATGTTGGGCGATGTTAAGGCTCTTTTTGAGGATTATCTTGATGATGACAATTATTTGAGCATCTATACAGCCGATCATGGTGCACAGTGGGCATTTGGCAAGTGGAATCTTTATGAGCGAGGAGTTCGAACGCCACTCATCGCATGTTGGAATGGGAACATAAAGCCGGGTGTTAGAACAGATGCAATGGTTAGTTGGATAGATATAATGCCAACATTAATCGATATTGCAGGAGGTGATGCACCACGAGATATTGATGGGTACTCATTCGCTGATATTTTGAGCAACCCAAAAAAAAGGCATCGAAAAGAGATCTATACCACACACACAAGTGATGGAAAGATGAATATATACCCTATTAGGGCTATGAACGATGGCGAATTTAAATATATTCGAAATTTATCTCCTAATTGTTACCATTCGAACCACTCTGATATACAACGAAAAGATGGAGCTGGAGCATATTGGGACGAGTGGGATGAGTTAGCTAAGAGCGACAACCATGCTCGAGAGGTAATTAGTCGCTATTATCAGCGACCAGCAGAGGAGCTATATAATATTGCTGAAGATCCTTTCGAAACAAACAATTTGGCAAATGATCCAGAGCTGAGTAAAAAATTAAAAGAGTTGAGCGATAAATTAGATATTTGGATTAAGAAGCAAGGGGATAACCTCGGAACTCCTCTCGAGCCATATCCATTGAGCGGAGCAACTCCTCATAATTTTGTTGATTATAAAAAATAGCAATAGGGGACTTCTAAAAATTAAGTCTTTGTAATTCAGTAAATTATCACTATCTTTACATTGTAATTAAAGCAAATGCAGATATGATTTTTAAGAGTACAGGTAAGCGAGGATTGTTCGATG
>JBCQTX010000024.1:0-30072 GCA_047174605.1 Rikenellaceae bacterium
GATTCAGGATCCCGCGAAGAGTCTGAAACATTGACAGTTAGGGATCCTGAATCAAGTTCAGGATGACGGACGTGGAGTCTTTATATTTTCAAATCGAAAAATAAATACCACATCATAACTATCAGGTATTCAGCACATAACTATTATTAAACCAAAGTTAACGCACCACTAGTAATTTGACTCCATACAAAAATTAGCAGATATGAAGATTACGAAAGTCATTGCATTACTCACTATTTCGCTATTTGCGACAACAATAACTCACGCGCAAGAGGTTATACGCAAAGTGGAAAACGTAACGATATTGAGCCTCGACGGGAAAGATACCCAGATCCCATATTGGGGAGAGAAGAATATCATGATATTTTATATAGATCCCGATCGCGCAGCGCAGAATCAAAAATTCATCGATGATCTGGATGAGAGCAAACGAGCCGAAGGGGAGAATCTGGTTGGTATGGGTATCATGAATCTGAAAGATGCGCCATTTATCCCCAACAGGCTAGCTCGCGCTATAGCCGAAAAGAGGGGTACGACGAACAACGCATTGGTGCTATCCGACGAAAATAGAACACTCTCGACAGAGTGGGAGTTGGGCGATTGCAACAACAAATTTGTCACAATTCTCATAAATCGCGATTGCGAGATTATCTATGTCAAAAAGGGTGAGTTCACACCCGAGGAGGAGGAGGAGCTACTCCTACTTATAGACAAGCTGAAGTAGAGCAGAGTATATACCAATTAGACACAAAGAGAGGAGCACCCATCCCGGGAACTCCTCTCTTATTTTGTTGACAGCTATTACTTAGAAGCCTCAACAGAGATCTTACGAAACTCCTTCATTAACTTCGAAACCTCCAATGCTGCTTTACGCGCACGAGTTCCAGCAGCTTTGTTGTTCTTTGTAGCCTGAGCATCTGCATTCACTGTAAATACATCCATCTGCTCCTTGATTTGAGATAATAGATTTTCCATACTGTTTAAATTATTTAATTAAATTGATTGTTGTAAACTTCTCTACATTTAGCATCTAACAGAACTTGCTAAAAAAACGCTTTCACAAAGATATAAAAAAATTTACATCTACAACAATTTCGCATATTTTTTTACACAAAAAAAGAGATAATACCTAGATATATTTACGTTGGGTATGTTTTTTGCCTTTTTACAATTAAAAAAAGCAAAGCAAAATGAATAAAATCATCACTATCTACTTAATAGCTATGACTATATCGTCAATGCAAAGTTGTAAGAGCATTCAAAAAGAGAGTAAAATGCCACCTGTAAATGTCAAAGTCGCAACAGTTGACAAAGAACTGTCGAGCAACTCGATTTGGTTTGCTAGCTCAACAGAACCGCAATACAGTGTAACCATTGAACCCCGCGTCAATGGATACCTTAAGAGCGTAGAGTATAGGAGTGGCGCACCCGTAAAAGAGGGGGAGACGATCTTCGAGATCGAGCCATCGCTCATCTACACAACTTACTACTCAGCATTGGCATCACTAGAGTCGGCAAAAGCGAGTCTAGTAGAGGCTGAGAGCAACTACAAAAGAGCCATTCCACTAGCTGTGATCGATGCAATAAGCAGAACATCACTCGACCAATATAGAACAACATTCGCAGCGGCAAAGGCAAATGTAAAATCGGCAGAGGAGGCGCTCAAAAACGCGAGCCTCAACCTATCATACACATCTATCAAAGCACCGATGAGTGGTCTGATTGCCGACTCTCCAGCCGTTGCAGGCGATTACGTTGGGCCGGGGACAAAATTCACGACACTCACCACAATATCATATTGCGACACGCTGAAACTACCACTTGCAATCCCTACAGCTCGATATCTGAAATATATAGATAACAGCAATAGTTACGACAACAAAAATCTATTATCTGACATTACGATTATTCTAGCCGACAGCTCCGAGTACAACCACAAAGCAACCTATGATTATACTCAAAAAGAGATCACCTCGGGCAACTCCACAGTTGTAATATACGCAAAAGTCGCAAACCCCAGCAACCTTCTCAAACCCAATATGTTCACACGAGTAAGAGCAAATATCGGCAACGAGACAGAGAAGATCATAATACCCCAAGAGGCTGTCACACAGATGCAGGGGGTGAGCTCCGTATGGGTCATAAAAGGTGACAGCACTGCAATATTTAGAGTGGTTACGGTGGGTAGCAAATATGGCTCTGGGTGGCATATCACTTCGGGGCTTGATGCAGGTGAAAAGGTGGCGACATCGTCACAGCTTAAGCTCCATGAGGGGGCGAAGGTTAATCCTATATATTAATAGTATAAAACTCTAAAAAATGGGAAAATTCTTCATTTCGCGTCCGACATTCGCCATTGCGCTCTCTATTGCGATACTACTGATTGGAACAATTTCGATGCTTACGCTATCCGTAGAGCAATATCCGGATATCACCCCACCGATGGTAGAGGTGACAGCCACATATGATGGTGCCGATGCACAAACAGTCAACGATGCCGTTGCGACCCCAATTGCAGAGAGTGTGATGGGTGTCGACAATCTGCTATATATGCAAACCACCAGCGCCAACGATGGTACGATGACTCTGCAAGCGACCTTCGACATAGATACAGATGCAAATATCAACGCTATACTAACGCAGAACGATGTCTCGACTGCATCGTCATTGCTCCCCGAATCTGTGATTCAGCAGGGTGTTGTTACGACGAAGTTTATGCCTTCGTTCATGATGGTCTATGCCATACATAGCAGTGGCCGGTATAACGCCTCGTTCTTGACCAACTACGCATATATAAATATCAAAGATGAGTTGCTCAAGATCGCAGGGGTCGGAGAGGTGCAGGTGATGGGTGCCGGAGAGTACTCTATGAGAATTTGGGTCGATCCGCAGAAGATGTCATATTATGGTGTCACTCTCGAGGATATAACCTCCGCTGTGGAGTCTCAAGGAGGGGTCTATCCGGCCGGCAAACTCGGTGCGCAACCAACTAGCGATGAGACCATCTACACATATACGCTCATCCTGCCGCCCCAAATATCTACGGCCGAGGAGTTTGAGCGGATCTCACTTCGATCAACGCCACAAGAGGGGACGATATATCTATCTGATGTTGCGAGTGTCGATCTTGGCAATCTGACCTATGACGTACTCTCGCGATACAACTCCGACCCGTCGGCGATGATGATTATCTACCAAACACCGGGCAGCAATGCCGTAGAGGTAGGAAAAAAGGTGAGGGCGAAGATCGCAGAGTTGAGCGAGAAGCTACCTGACGATGTGAGGTGTGATCTGGTGGTTGATAGCACAAAGAGTATCGAGGCCGGCGTTGATGATATCTTCAGAACCTTGATCATCGCACTGCTGCTTGTCATCCTCATCATCTATCTATTTCTGCAAGATTGGCGCGCTACGCTCATTCCGCTCATCGCGATTCCAGTCTCGTTACTAGGGGCATTTATCATCTTTCCGATGCTTGGATTCTCGATCAATATCATCTCGCTTCTGGGGCTCGTCCTTGCTATAGGTTTGGTGGTCGATGATGCGATTGTTGTGGTGGAGGCTGTGCAGCTCAATATTTCCAATGGTATACAACCAGCAAAGGCTGCTGAGTTGGCTATGCAGAGTGTAACATCGCCAATCATCGCCACGACCGTTGTTCTTCTTGCGGTATTTATCCCCGTATCGTTTATGGATAGCATATCGGGGTTGTTATTTCAGCAATTTGCAATAGTTCTTGCCGTCTCTGTTGTTATATCAGCAATCAACGCGTTGACTCTTTCCCCAGCATTGTGCGCCATGTTGTTACGCCAAAAAGAGGCGCCAACGAGTGGATTCTTCGCTGCATTTAACAGATGGTTCGAACGCGTCATGAAGCGCTACACCTCGAATGTTGGTGCTATAGCAAAGGCTACGACCAGAGTGACGATCTTCGTTGCGCTTCTTCTTGTCATGATCTTTGCAGGGTGGCGAATCATCCCCGATGGATTTCTTCCCGAAGAGGATCAAGGCTATGTGATGGTTATGGTCGAGACACCCCCTAATAGTTCGGTTAAGAGAACCCTAAGTTCGATGGAGATGATCGGTGATGTGATACTATCTGACAAGAGTGTTGAATCGGTATCATACGCCGCCGGATTTAATATGATAGCTGGTATCACCTCGTCGAATAGCGGAATTATCTTCGTGGAGTTGGCGGACTACTCCAAACGCAAACTATCGGCCGAACAGCTTGCCGACAAATTCAATGGGGAGCTATATGTTGCTGTCCCAGAGGCGATGGCATATGGCTTTATCCCTCCAGCTATTCCGGGGCTTGGACTCACCTCCGGAGTTACATTCGAAGTTCAAGATCTCGAGGGCAGGGGCAGTGAATACCTATGGGCTCAAACCCAGACATTGATGGATACACTTCGCAAGAACCCGATGGTGGGATCTGTGACAACGCAATATCAGAGTGGGATATCACAACGCAAGCTCGAGATTGATGTTGAACACGCTCAAAGTCTTGGAGTCAACATTGCTGAGTTATATGAATTAGTCGGGACAATGTTTGGTGGAACATACATAAATAACTTCAATCGATTTGGCAGGCTCTACGAGACATATATCGAAGCTGCACCAGAGTTCCGTGCAGATGAAGAGGCACTAGATAATATATACATCACCTCATCCTCGGCTCAGAGCATACCCCTAAGTAGTGTTGTAAGCATCAGCGAGACATATGGAGTGGAGTTCGTAACACAATTCAACCTCTATCGGTCGATCGGGATAACCCTTAACCCGGCAGATAAAGTCTCATCAGCACAAGGGATGGATGTTGTCAAATCGGTCAGCGATGCCACCATGCCACCCGATATTGGGATAGCGTGGAGCGGAGTATCATATGTGCAAAACGAGGCTTCAAAGAGTGGTGGAGTCGTCTATCTATTGGCTATCATATTTGTATTTTTAGCCCTTGCGGCACTCTATAATTCATGGGGACTACCATTCTCTATTCTGCTTGGAGTTCCGATTGCTGTGGTTGGCGCACTTATATTTACTGGCGTTGCTCACCTGCTCGATGCACACTATGTGAATGATATATATATGCAGATATCGCTTGTGATGCTGATTGGTCTTGCCGCAAAGAATGCGATTCTTGTTGTGGAGTATGCCGATCGAATATTTTTCAAAGATGGGAAACCGCTGCTTGAATCAGCGATTGAGGCTGCACGACTCCGAGTTCGCCCAATTATCATGACCGCCTTTGCGTTTATTCTGGGTGTGATGCCACTGGTATTTGCTTCGGGGGTATATTCGACTGCTCGAAATATTATGGGAGTTGCACTTGTTGGCGGTATGCTCTGCGCAACAGTTGTTGGAGTCTTTCTCTATCCAGCCTTATACTACATGATTGCTAAACTTGGAGGGTTTGAAGCCCTGCGTGAAAAGATAAAAAATGATGAAAAGAATTAGATTATACTTAATAATTGCCGTTGCGGTGCTATCTCTTTCGCGGTGTGCACCAAAACTCGTGAAATCGGAGTTGAAAGCGCCTGATAGTTGGATCTTCGGACGTGACATAGATGTTGACTCGCTAGAGCTCCCTATAAAGTGGTGGGTGATATTTGGCGATACAACCCTCAATGGTCTTATAACAAAGGCGCTTGATAACAACCGTAATCTGGCAGCTGCTGCAACAACCGTTGAGAGCGCACAGGCTAATATAAAGGCACTACGCTCGGGATATCTACCATCGCTATCGCTCGATGCATATGGCGAAAACGAATACACCTATAGCGACAAAAACATCCAAGAGTACTACGTACAGCCCACCATAAGTTGGGAGATACCACTATTTGGATCGCTCCGCCAGACAAACAAGAGCACACGTGCCGAATATGCTGCAACCGAATGGGCGCTTCGCGCAATGAGACTCTCAATAGCTGCCGAGGTTGCCACGACATACTTCACGCTGCAACAAACAATGAGCAATCTGGAGATAGCGCGCAAAACATATGATCTGCGCTCTACGGAGGCGGCTCTGATTGATTCGATGTTCTATTACGGGATGTCGGATGGTGTGGCTCGCGACCAAGCGATGAGTTTGAAGTATAGCGCAAAAAGTGATATTAGCGAATACAGCAGGGATGTAGAGCAGATTAGAATGACACTATCAACACTGCTAGGTGAAAACCCCGGAGGGATAAATGGGAGAGTATCGCCAGATGTTCCACACGAGATTATAGAGGGGCTGTTACCGCAATCCATCCCGATGATATTACCATCGCAGCTACTCGAACGTCGCCCCGATATAATCGAGAGCTACTACAAGATGGAGAGCGCCGCAGCAAAGGTTGGTATTGCACGTGCTGAACGCTATCCGACACTATCCATAACAGCCGAAGGGGGTATATTAGGCTCTACAATAAAATCACTCACCTCGAGCCATCCTTGGTCGTGGACGTTCATAGGCGAGATCACACAGCCGATATACAACTTCGGAGGGTTAAAGAACAAAGAGATGATGGCTCGTCAAAACTACATGGAGTCGCTCTACAACTACGAAGAGGCGATGTTAACAGCATTTTCGGAGGTCGAGAAGGCACTCATCGCGATCAAGACATATGCAATACAACGAGAGGCTGCAGCGAAGCTGGTGGGCACAAATGCAGCTGTTGCGATGAAGGTCAACGCGCTCTATGACAATGGCATGAATGACTATCTGAATGTGATAGATGCCGAGCGGGAGCTATATGATGCACAGATGAATCTGGTGGCTATCATAACAGAACAATATATTAGCTATGTCACGCTATTCAAGGCGCTCGGCGGTGGATACTAAAAGTTGCCTAAAAAGGCATTTTTAAAATAACTTTTACAATGCAACAAGGGCTGCCAAAACCTGAAGTTTGGACAGCCCCTTGACTTTTATTTATCTCGAACTTAGTCGATGATGCACCATGCACCAGCTGTCCAAGGAGTAGCAGATGGATCGAATGCACCAACATATGAAGCACCCTCTACTGGAGCAACATCTGTTGAAAGAACATAGTAGTAATCTGAAGAAGCTGTGAAAGTCTGGTTCTCACCATTTCCTGCTGCAAGGAATGCCTCAGTTGTGTATGGAGTTACAAGCTCACACGAAGTTGCAGACATTACGTTGTCAAGAGCGATACCCATAGCGATTGACTGCTCCTTGTAATCTGCGTATTCAGCAGCTAGAGTAAGTGCAGACCAATCGTTTGTGAAAGATGCGTTAGTGTAGTCAGCCTCAACGATCATTGAGCTAGCTGTGTTGGAGATGATAGAGTTGTAGAACTCAACCTGAGTACCCTCGCGGAAACGAGCTCCCTTACCATCACCATCACCGATCAAAGTAGCATTCTTGATTGTTGGGCGAGCAACTGGAACACGAGCATTGTCGCTACCAGAGTTATCACACTCCATCAAACAGTCACAACCGCTTCCTGTAGTCTGGATAGCAAGAACGTGGTCAGCACCACCTCTCCATCCCTGAGTCCAGTCGAAAGAGTCATCTGTACAATTAACAACTACACAGTGGTCGATATTTACTGTACCTCCGAAGAACTCAAAACCGTCGTCAGATCCACCATAAGCTTGGCAGTAGCTAACTGTTGTACCAGCACCTACACCATAGAATGAGAATCCGTTAGCCTCCTTCTCAGAAGAGATAGTCTTACCAGAGTTCTCGATACGTACATACTTCATTGTACCTGAGTTGTCGTTCTCGTCGTCGCCACCATAAGGGCACTCGCCAATCTCTGACTCAGAACCATCACCATTGATTGGAGCATATCCACAAAGGTGAACTCCACCCCATCCGTCAGAAGCGATAGCTGTCATCACGATTGGGTTCTCAGCTGTACCAACTGCATAGATCTTTGCACCCTGCTCGATCATAAGGTAATCCAATACGCTATCATACTCTGCTACGATTGTTACACCCGGCTCGATTGTAAGAGTTGCGCCTTTCTTTACGTGAACCGCACCACTGATCGTGTAGCTACCAGCCTCGATTGTCAAATCCTCTGTGATCTCAGAAGGCAAAACAGTCATCACTGTATCATCACCATCACCACCATCTACTGTTACATCGTCATCGTCGTTGCTACATGCTGTGAACGCCATAGCCGCAGCAAGAGCTGCAAGAGTGTAAAACTTGAAATACTTTTTCATGATTTTTGATTAATTAAATGTTATTTGTGTTATTTGCTTTTTATTATTTTTAGAACTTCATCGAGAAGCCAACCTTTGCTGAGATACCCACCTCGTAATTCTCTACCACCACTCGCTGATCAGTATCTGGGATAATCTGCTCACATACAAAGTTTTGGTTCAATAGATTCTCAACCTCCAACTTTAGTGACATCTTATCATTTAGTTTGTAAGAGGCTACGAAATCAAGCTCGTTTGTCGCCAACTCCATTGTATCTCCCAATCCATCAACTCCTACAGAGTAGATACGCTCGCCACAATAGCTATAGAGAAGAACCAAACTCAATGGACGCTCACCCTGAATAGATGGCATATAAGCAAGATCCAAATTCACAAGGTATGGCGATGCACCCTGCAACATACGGCTATCATTTGTCTGTGCACCCTCCGAGAGATTTACATTAGTGTACATATATGTTGCATTACCACCCAATCTGAATGACTCAGATAGAGCCTTACGGAACTCAAACTCAACTCCTGCAGCAGTTCCATCATCTGCATTGTCGAACGATGTATAAGGGTCGGTTGTACTCAATAGCTGGATACGCTCGATTGGTGTATCAAGATATTTGAAGTAAACCGTAGCCGAGATCATATCGTTTGTATTGAAGAACGCCTCGTAGCGAAGATCAACATTGTAGTTATAAGCATTCTGGATATTTGAGTTACCCTTCACAATGCCCGAACCATATGATGGCTCGTATGAGAATGGCGCCATCTCGATAAATGATGGACGAGTGATTGTACGCGATGCAGCGAATCGAAGCTGACTCTTCTCTGCGAATTTATAACGAAGATTCAAGGCTGGGAAGAGATCATCTGCACTGATAACCTTCTCAAGACGCGAAGTGCTTGACTCCGTACCATACTCGATACCCTGCTCCGAACTCTCGAGACGTAGACCTGCTGTCATCAAGAATGCCTCAGTAATATTTAGATCCATCGAGAAGAATGCCGAGAGGATATTGCTATAAGCATCGTAGTAGTCATTTGGATAGCGCTCATATGTCAATGATATCTCACCTGAGTCGTAGCCAATGTTATCATAATTCAAGAAAGATGGGCTATGAGTATCTGTGATTGTTGGCGCTATGAAACCACCGCTCGCCTCCGAACCATAGTTGTAGTAGTAGCTAGAGCTATCGAACGATCTATTCTTTGTCTTGTAAGCAACTCCTGCCGAGAATGTGTGTTTGTTATCTGCACCAAACTTATAATCCGTTGCGAATTGACCATTTAAATCTGTCTCATCAAGATCCGCGAAGTAGCGCATTGTCTCATTCTGATCCTCCTTGAAGAGCGCATATGTTCCATCTCCATTATCTTGATACATCACCTGACGACGATCTGGCTCATCTGAGTTTGTGATCGAGTATGATGCATTGTAGTTTACCGACCACCTATCGCTCAAATAGTGCTCTCCATGAAGCTGGTTGGTGATAAGCCCATATATTGTTGAGATATTGATCGATCCTACTAGATCCTCAACATCATATGTCCAACCTCTACGATCTTGACACTCGTTCTTTGCATTGCGAGCGTAGAACATTGTGTAGCTAATGTAATCCTTGTCGCGAAGTGAGATACCTGCTGTCGCCATTGCCGCGATCTTGAGTGTATTGCTATAGCTATCGTATGTGAAGTCACTTCTCCTAGTTCCATCGACACGAAGCGTAGCCTCCTCAGCACCATTGATAACCTGATAATCATTGTCGATCATCGCAGTTGCCATAAGCGTTAAATTCTGGTTACCAACATCATAGGTATGACCCCACGCAACATTTCCGGCCATCTTAGGCAATGCAGTGCTCTCTGTGACCATAAAGCTCGAATCAAAAACATCGTTCTCGTTGATATACGAGCTCATCCCTGCGAAGTTATTCGTCAAAGCAGCCGCGCCACTATCAATTGTAGATTTAGAGAAGATCGATGGGGTATCCATCATATATAGATCCTTACCCGTTGTAAGGGTATTACCTCCAACAGTGACTCCGAACTCAACAAAGTTATCATATACGACATTCTTAGTGTTGATATCGATATGAGCTCCAGCATAATCTGCATACGCCTTTGCATCGTAGACCTTACTTACGTTGATACTACTAATTGCCGACGACGGGAATATATCGAGTGGAATAAGTTTATTATCTGGATTTGGAGAGGCTATTGGCTGTCCATTCAAAGTTGTGATCGAGTAGCGATCTCCCAACCCTCGAACAATGATCTGTCCAGCTCCAGCTACCGATATACCGGTCATCTTCTTCACTCCATCCTCAGCATTTGAAAGACCTTTGAGAGACATCTCGCGAACTCCGATACTCTCGATTGCAATGTGTGATGCTAGTCGCTCTCTCTGCAAATTGGCCTCGGTCTCCAAATTAACCTTTGTTACAACCTCAACCGACTCTAGTGTTTGACTATCTGGCACTAGGTTTATCACGATCTCCTTCTCACCACGCTCTGTTGTCATCTCCTGTGTTACGTATGATATGTAAGAGACTACAATCTGCTGACCCGGGTCAACCTTCAACTCGAAGTCACCATCAAAACCAGTTGATGCTCCCATTGTCGTCCCCTTTACCATAACTGCCGCGCCCAAAAGTGGCTCGCCAGTCTCCTGATCTAATACCTTACCTCGGAGGGTCATTGCCGAGATCATCTGTGTTGCGCTCAACATCAACGCAAGAATCAGGAATAGTTTGTTTTGTTTCATTAAAATCGTTATTTAATACATTTTTTTCTTCGGTGCAAAGTTGAGAAGAAGTTGTTACTGCAATGTATAAATCGTGTTAAGTAATGAGTAATAGGTTTTAAGATTGTGTTAACAAAGCCAAGATCGGATCTAGAAGATGGGGCTATACCTATTAATTATATTATACGACTTGTTTTTTATAGATTAAATTCATATCTTCGTCTCAAACTAACTTAAAAATATAAAAATAGAGAATGAGACGACTTCTACTACTTTTGGGTACTCTACTTGCAATTTGCACAACTCAATGTTACCGAGAGTGCGACGCGATGGATGATATCAACCAAGGCTGGAGCTTCATGATGGGAGATATGGATAGCCAATACTACCAACCCGAGTGTGACTCCTCGTCATGGGATTTGGTCGATATACCCCACGATTGGAGTATCATAGATGGATACACCCAAGAGCATACAGCCGGAAGCAATGGATTCTTACCGGGAGGAGTTGGTTGGTATCGCAAGAGTCTCAACATCCCAGAGTCAATGTATGGAAAAAATATCGCAATTAGATTCGAAGCGATCTATAACAACTCGCAGGTTTGGATCAACGGTCACGATTTGGGCAACTTCCCAAATGGATATCTCGATTTCGAATATGATCTAACTCCATATATAACAAAGGGAGAGAATATCATCACCGTCCGAGTTGATAGACGCGCCTATGCAGATGCTAGATGGTATGTTGGAGGTGGAATCTACCGCCCTGTGCATATCATCGTGAGAGAGGATCTCTATATCCCAACTCATGGTGTAATGATCACGACACCTAGTGTAACAGCAGAGCAAGCTACAGTAAACGTTGTCAGCGAGGTTCAGAGCGTAGCAACGACCGACCAAGAGATCACAATTGAGCAGGTGGTAACATATCAAGGTGCTGAGGTTACGAGTACAACATCCACAAAGAGTGTAAAAGCAGGAGAGAGACTCTCCATAGAGGATAAGCTCACCGTACCAAGCCCAAAACTTTGGAGCATGGAGAGCCCGAACATCTATGAGCTGCAGACGACACTTCTTCAAGATGGTGCTGTAATTGCCCAAAGTGCAGAGAATTTCGGTATCAAAACAATGAGCTTCGACCCAGAGAGAGGTTTTATTCTCAATGGCAAATCGGAGAAGATAAAGGGTGTGAATCTACACCATGATTTAGGTTGTGTGGGTGTTGCGCTCCATGATCAAGTGCTATATCGCCGCCTTAAGAAGTTGCAGGATATGGGCGTGAATGCAATCCGCACGGCACACAATCCACACTCGGAGTCTATGATGGCTATGTGTGACACGATGGGACTTCTTGTCATGAATGAATTTATCGACGAGTGGAGAGTCTGGAAAACTAAATGGATCATACAGCGTTCAAAATCGAATATTGCTGACTCTTTGGAGGTGGGATATTCGGCTCACTTTGACGAAATAGCGGAGCGAGATCTTAAGAACTTCATACGTCGTGACTACAACCACCCATCGATTATTCTGTGGAGCATCGGAAATGAGATTGAGTGGACATACCCATACTATTTTGCATCGAGCATAGATCGTCAGGGCTACACAGGATTGGTATTCACAGGTCAGCCAGAGAAAAATAGAGAACTCACAGCGAAACGATTTGCAGAGCTCTCGGGTGGCAAAGATGAACTCGCTGAGACAGCCCATCTGCTTGCGAAGTGGGTCAAGGAGGTTGATACCACGAGACCGGTAACTTCGGGTGTTGTGATTCCATCTGTAGCTAGAGTTTCGGGATACACAGACGCGCTGGATGTGATTGGATACAACTACAAAGATACCTATTATGAGACTGACTTCGGTATCTATCCAGACAAAGCTATCTTTGGATCTGAGAATGTGGGGCAATACTATGAGTGGAGAGCAGTCATGGATAAGCCATATATCTCGGGGATATTCCTATGGACTGGCGTGGATTACATAGGTGAGAATGGACCTTGGCCAGCTAAGTGCGGATCATACTCGCTATTCGACGTCGCGGGACTAAAGAGCCCACGAGGACACTTCTTCGAGACTCTATGGCTCGACACTCCAAAGACTCATATCGTAACGACACCTGCATCGATGAGCGAGTTTAAACTACAGGCGGATGGTTCGTTCTTGAATGTTCCTCGCAAAGATCCACTTCGCAAGTGGATGTGGTTCGAGACCTTCGACAAGTGGAAGTATGAGAATGGCGAGGAGATTGTTGTTCAGATATATACGAATGCACCAAAGGTCGAGCTAAAACTTAATGGTGAGAGTTTAGGAGTTAAAAGCCGTGCAGATTTTGCGGAGGAGAATATCATCTTGTGGCAGATCCCATATCAAAAGGGCGAGTTGACAGCTATTGGAGTTGATGAGAATGGCAAAGAGTTCTCTAAGCATACTCTAAAAACTTATGAAGAGAGATCGCAGCTTGCTTGTTCTTCTTATGAGGGAACAAAGATCAAATCAGATGGAGTGGGCTTAGCGCATATCGAGGTTGAGCTTCAGGATGCGAATGGAACATTGGTGAGTGGAGAGGATGAGCAGATCACGATTACGTGCGATTCAAAGAGTCGTATTTTGGGTGTTGACAATGGCTCTGAGACCTTTGTGGGAGATCACCAAGCGGATAATATCGTAACTCACAACGGACGCGCATTGGTTATTATCCAACCACTACGTGGAGCGAGCGGAGACTCAAAAATAACGCTATCGACAAAGAGCGGAGTTACGAAGGAGATTAACTTGAAATATTACAAGTAATGAAAAAGCTCTGGATATTTATTCTTTCTGCAATCATCTTAACCGCCTGCAATTCTGGCGACGAGCCAATTCATGTGGCGTGCATCGGGGATAGCATAACTTATGGTGCTAATATCAAGGATCGTGAGGCTATGAGCTACCCAACGCAACTATCCGAGATGTTGGGAGAGGGGTATATAGTGAAGAATTTTGGACGAAGTGGCGCTACCCTACTCTACAATGGGAATCGTCCATATATCCAGACAAATGAGTTCAAGGCGATCAAAGATTTTAGACCTAACATAGCCTATATCATGCTCGGAACAAATGACTCAAAGCCGGGCAATAGCGAGCTTTTGGATGGCGAATATCTAGAGAATTACAACTCACTAATAGACTCAATCACAATGATCTCGCCTGAGTGCAAGATCATTGTGATGACACCTCTTGCAGCCCACAACTATGAGTGGAGAATGGGAGGTATAGACGACGAGGTGATTGAGAAGAAGATCATCCCGATGGTGCGCGAAATAGCGTATGAGAGAGATCTGGAAATACTCGATATGCACCCGATGTTCATAGATTACAGCTACGAAATGATGCCCGATAGCATACACCCTTCGGCAATTGGCGCGACAAGGATTGCCAAGAGGGTCTACGAGCAGTTAAACATGGAGTGTGAGGATTTTAAGTTTGAGCATGAAGATGGGCAGATGATCAACCATCTGGGGTATGAGTGCAACGAGTTTACCTTCAATGGCAAAGTTTCGCGAGTTGTATCTCCTAAGAGGTGCGCCGAGGGGAGGCCTTGGATCTGGAGATCTAGGTTCTGGGGTGGAAAGTTTATCCACACAGATGTGGCGATGCTCGAACGTGGTTATCATGTTGTCTATAACGACGTTGCAGATATGTTCGGTTCATCCGAAGCAGTCGCTCAATGGGAGCTATTCTACGGGATGTTGATCGACAAAGGACTCAACAAAAAGTGTACTATCGAGGCACTTAGCAGGGGCGGACTCATAGCCTATAACTTTGCTCTCAAGAATCCAGAAAAGGTAAATCTTGTATATGCAGATGCTCCAGTTCTCGATATGGAGAGCTGGCCGATTAGCTATCCATCAAATGAGGTCACCACACAAAAAATGCTCAAAGCATATGGGTTTAAGAGTGTTGACGAGGCTCGTGATTATGACAAAAATCCAATTGACAATGCCGAAAAGATCGCACGATGTGGCTTCAAGATGCTGCACGTATGTGGCGAGGCGGATGATGTTGTTCCGATGGATCAGAATAGCGGACCATTCATCGAGCGAGTGAAGGCTGCCGGCGGAGATATCACATATATCGGAAAACCCGGAGTTGGTCACCACCCACACTCTTTGGAGAATCCGGAGCCAATTGTCGAGATAATCCTTGAAGCTACCTCAAAATAACAAACCATATGAAAAGAGTGATAATATCCACCTCCGCAATCATGCTAGCAACGGGGGGTATGGCGCAACAAAAAAGCCCCAATATACTACTTGCAATAGCAGATGATATCTCGTACCCATATATGTCAGCATATGGTACAAATGGGCTCTCAACGCCTGCATTTGACGAGGTGGCAAGGCGAGGTGTGCTGTTTGAAAATGGATATGTCACCTCTCCGGGAAGTAGCCCATCACGAGCATCGCTTCTGACAGGAAAACATACTTGGGAGATAGAGGAGGCTGGCACACATGGATCGGACTTCCCATCAAAATTTGTAACATACACCGATCTACTCTCCGAGGCTGGATACCATGTTGGTTATACCGGCAAGGGATGGTCACCCGGTGATTGGAGCTCATTTAGAGAGCTAAACCCAGCGGGCAAGGAGTATAACAAAATTAAAAACACACCTCCATTCACCGGAATGCATTCGTTTGACTATTTCGAGAACTTCAAAGCATTTATGGAGCTAAGAGATACCGATGAACCATTCTGTTTTTGGTATGGCGGAAAAGAGGCACACCGAGGTTACGAAAAGGATAGTTGGAAGAGAGCCGGCGTAGATCCCAATGCGATTGATATGCCCCCATTTCTGCCCGACACACCAACTACACGCGGTGATGTCGCTGATTTCATAGTTGAAGTGGAGTGGTTTGATTCGCACCTCGGCAAGATGCTTCGCTACTTGGAGGAGTGTGGAGAGCTAGATAACACACTCATTATCGTCACCGCTGATAATGGAATGCCATTCCCAAATGCTAAAGCGAGCGGATATGATCTTGGCACACACGTCCCAATGGCAATGTGTTGGGGAAACGAACTAAAACCTCAGAAAAAAGCGATAAAAGAGGTTGTCTCTTCGATCGATTTTGCCGCTACATTCCTCGAAATAGCTGGAGTTGATAATGATACGACACGCGCTATGACAAGTAAATCGCTACTCCCTTGGATCAAGGGCGAGAGAGGGGCGGAGCTCCCAAACAGAGCATTTTATGCCCGTGAACGCCACGCCTCATCACGTATTAATGAGTGGGGCTATCCTGTACGTGCTCTACGTCGGGGTGACTACCTATATCTATATAACTTCGAGCCAGATCGTCATCCGGCAGGAGATCCATACTCTTACATCCTAAAAGATGGTGTTGTAACGGCCGTAACCTCCTATTCGGATATTGACGGGTCACCATCCAAAGGCGAGTTGATCGCGAAACGTGATGAGCCTAATATCGCCCAATACTTCCATCTGGCTGTCGACAAACGTCCTAACGAGATGCTTTTCAACTTGGCGAAAGATCCTCAATGCATGGTAAATCTCGCAAATAATTCAAAATTCGAGAAACAACGTAAATCGATGAATCAAGAGCTATTTGAGACCCTCACATCAACAGGCGATACAAGGCTTTCGACGCCAGAGGTGTGGGATAACTATCCATATCACGGACAAAAGCGAAATTACGACAAATCGAAGGCCTCGGAGTAGGATATTATCTCGGCTGCACCATCTTTGAGTGTGGAGCCACATCGTGATCTATCCACATATTTCCTCCGATAATAGAGTCGTGGCCTATTGTTATTCGACCCAAAATTGAGGAGTTGGAGTAGATCTTGACATTATCCTCGATGATTGGATGGCGTGGGACGTTGATAGCGTTCCCCTCATCATCATATCTAAAACCCTTAGCACCAAGCGTTACACCCTGATATATCACGACGTTATTACCTATTATAGAGGTCTCGCCAATCACCACGCCAGTACCATGATCGATAGCAAAATTACGACCTATCGTAGCTCCCGGATGGATATCTATTCCCGTCTTAGAGTGGGCTATTTCGGAGATTATACGAGGGATAATAGGGATTTCCAGCTCCAAGAGACGATGGGCTACTCGATGGTGGATCATCGCAACTATGGATGGGTAACAGAGGATAATCTCCGTACTGCTCGAAGCTGCCGGATCAGCCTTATATATCGCCTCCACATCGGATAATAGTATAGATCTCAGATCCAAAATAGAGTCGATGAATTTGGTCGCCTTGACCTCTGCGCTCTCGCTATTCACACATCCATGATCGAATCGAAGGGCTCTATCCAACTGATCGCAAAGGAGCGTATATATTCTATATAGGTCTGTCGCCACCCCACCCTTGATAACCTCTCCACAAGTGACCTGCTCACCCAGATACTCCGGGAAGATCACCTCCGATACAAGCTGAACGATCTTGATGATTGGCTCAACTGTTGGGGGTGCACAATGTCTCTGTTTGATATAGCCACTATTGTGTTCGTATAGCACCTCAGCGCTCTTCTCGATTACTTCACTTATACTCATTTGACTCTCTTTTTTTGAGATTAATTATTATACAACTCTGTTGAGAGGTATCTCTCGCCACTATCAGGCAGGATTACCACAATACGTTTACCTCTATTCTCAGGCTCTGCGATCACTTTTGTCGCGGCATATAGAGCTGCTCCAGATGATATTCCCACCAAAAGCCCCTCTTGAGTCGCTACGTTTCGCGATGCTGAGAAGGCATCCTCATTCGATACTGTGATGACTCTATCCACAACCTCACTATCGTAGTTCGCAGGGATGAATCCAGCCCCGATACCTTGTATTTTATGAGGTCCTGCAGCACCTCCCGAGAGCACTGGCGATGCCGTTGGTTCGACTGCGATAATCGTAATCTTTGGATCAAGCTCTTTGAGTCGCTTGCCTACTCCGCTCACAGTTCCTCCCGTTCCTACACAGCTCAAGAAGATATCGATCTTGCCATCCATATCTCGCCAGATCTCCTCCGAAGTTGTATTATAGTGAGCCGTTGGGTTAGCACCATTCTCGAACTGATTAAGTATCACCGACCCCTCGATCTGCTCATTGAGCTCATATGCACGAGCAATAGCCCCCTTCATACCTGCCACCCCGGGAGTGAGGTGAAGCTCAGCCCCTAGAGCCGCCAATAATCTACGACGCTCGATGCTCATCGTCTCGGGCATAGTAAGGATCAGACGGTAGCCGTTAGCGGCAGCCACAAATGCCAATCCCACGCCAGTATTTCCGCTCGTTGGCTCGATCACCGTGCCACCGGGTTTTAAC
Organism: Rikenellaceae bacterium; assembly: GCA_047174605.1. Taxonomy (GTDB): domain Bacteria; phylum Bacteroidota; class Bacteroidia; order Bacteroidales; family Rikenellaceae; genus Alistipes. The sequence goes on from JBCQTX010000024.1 coordinate 18,249, forward strand.
CTCCCAGATTGCTCAGCATCACGGATCATCGACAGCGCCACACGATCCTTAACACTTCCGGCGGGGTTGAAATACTCTAGCTTTGCAATTATATGTCCCTCAACGCCATTTAGTCTCTGATAATTCTCCAACTCTAGGAGCGGTGTATTTCCGACTAGGTCGGTCAATCTCTTTGATATTTTTTCCATTGTAGTATCTTATTTTTCATCTGCTATATTCCATATAGCATACCATATGGGCAAAGGTAATAATTTTTCTTAGCTCTACGAATAAAAAGAGAGAGAATTAACACCACCATTGGCGAGTTAATTCTCTCTTCTCTACTAGTTTTTGATGATTTCAATACTCTGATCGACCTTGTTGAAGTACCATTTTATGGTGTAGCTTCCATCCTCTGGGATTGTGAAGTTTCCGTAATCCGTTGTGTAGATATCATCCACCGTGACATCTGAACATCCATAACTCTCCGACCAATCATTATCAGCTCTGATCTTCCACTCATCACCTGCCGAGAACTCCATTGTCGCCTCCAAATAGAATTGATTGTTGGCATTACCAAGTGTCATCGTAACATCCGCTGCACCACCCCAATCATTGAAGCTACCAACTACGCCCCAACTCTCGTAAGGTTTTGACATAGAGAACAAAAGCGTCTCCGTATTGAACTCGAAGTAATAACTATTCCCCGAATAGATCGTGAAGTTATCACCTCCACTGACCAACGTCATTGACTTTTGCTCGGCAGTTTCCGCTCCACTAACGCCCCAATTTGACGACCACGAAGCATCCTCGCACAACTTCCAACCATTTGCCGCTTTGCCATCGAAGAAGATCATTCCGGCATAGTTCTCATCGTCATTTGCAGAGTATAGGCGCTGTGAATTATCAAAATCCCAACCATTATAATCTCCGCGAAGCGCAATCGATGCGTATTCTCGCTCGCCATCATAAGGCGTGATGGTTGTCGAGACAACATCGGATATCACAGGCGACGCGGCACTCGATATCAAAGAACGTATTCTAATATCAAAACCTATGGCCTCCGCAACCAACTCCTCTGAGTACGCCGCCAACAACTTCGCAATGGCATTATTCAGATCTGAATGCGAGATCGAAAACTCGCCCGACTTGCCAAGTGACGCTAGCGTGGTGGCTAGTGTAAAATCTCCTCCCGCAAGATCCATCTCGATGTTGTTCGTCACCGATGCACTATATCCAAAATCTGGCTGCGTCCACTTGATGGTCATCGCAATCTCCTGCGCTCTCATAACATCGAGCTGATATGACTCCTCCAAAGGTTCGAGAATAGCTGGTATAGCATCTCCCTCATGGTATGTTACATGTTCCAAATCACTCTCGCAACTCCCAAGTAGCAACATTAGCGAAAATATTGCTACAAAACTCTTTATTCTTTTCATAAACCAATACATTTTAATACCCCGGATTTTGAACCAGACTTCCATTTGCACTCATATCATTTGCCGAGATCGGGAAGATATCGAGGTGTGAGCTGGTGCCGACACCCGATACTACGCCACCCTTCTCTGCCCACACATAGGAACTCGATGTAAATAGCCCATATCGTATGAGATCAGTTCTTCGCGTCCCCTCCCAATAGAGCTCGCGAGCCCTCTCATTGAGGATGTTACCATAGGCAACCGCTGTCGTTGAGCCCGACACGGGAGCTGACGATGTAAGCCACGACGCTGTAACATTGGCCGAACTATCGCCATATCCTCGTGCTCGAAGTGCATTGATATACTCCACCGCAGTAGAGATATCGCCACCCGAACCACCACGCGCAACTGCCTCAGCATAGGTCAAATAGATATCCGCCAACCTAAACATCGGAAAGTCCGTATCGGGAAATGACGAATTTTTACCGGCCGATCCATCGCTATTGAGGTTGGTGAATTTATAGACCGACCACCCCTCACTGGTGAATGTTCCGATTGCAGAGGAGGTAATATCGATCGAGCGACCATCGCTATAGAATATTCCGCGTCTATCCTTGATATTGTCACTTGTCCAACTCGTCCCCTCGAACTCAAAGTTACGGATCAGGTTACCCGTAGAGCGCACCCCGTCCCAGCCTGAGTTACATCCATAGGTCTCAACACTCGATTCACTACTTCCGCGAGATCCGAAGAGCAGCACCGACATTCCATATGATTGTGTCGAAACTCCATCAAAGATTATCGGATAGATGATCTCCTTGTTGGCTGCCGGGTTCTCACCATTATCTGCCATAAAGAGCTCTGCATAGTTATCCGCCAAGCTATAATTCCCCGTTGCAATTATCTCTTTACTCACCGCGATAGCATCCGTATAGCGCGCCTCACCACTATATACCTCAGCATTGAGGTACATACGAGCCAGAAGTGCATTCACCACACTCTGATCCGCACGACCATACTGAGAGTATCTCACCGGAAGATCCCCTTTGATATCCAGTAGCTCCGCTTCGATCCAATCAAATAGCTCTGTACGAGTCAATTGAGAGGGTCTTAGCGAGTAGTTACTCTCGGTGATAAATGGTGGATTTGCATATAGATCCATCAAGGTGTAGTAGGCCAGAGCACGACTAAATCGGCTCTCGGCGCTATACTCCGCTTTGTTGATCGTCTCGGGAGCTTTGTCGATGTTTTTCAGAAAATCGTTGACCAACGCCACAATAAACATACAGCGATAGTAGACACCCTCGATAGGCTCAACATTCGTACCCCAACTCATCGAATTGACCGGACCTACCCATGTATCTGACCACGCACATTTAGTAAAATCTGCCGAGACCTCTTGAAGCGTCCACCACGAACGCATGAGTACTGTATTACCAGCATCGAGCCCATCAACATCCGAATCTCCTGCTCCATCTTGACCAGCCAGAGACCACGACCCATAGATCTTGTTGAGCGCCATCGTGAAGTCCTCGGCTGTTGTATATGCCGTATCTGTCGAGACTATCGTATCGTCAAGAGGAAAAACCTCCAGATCTTTGGTGCAACTCACAATTAGAGATGATGCCACCATAGAGAATAGTGCTGCCTTTATATTTTTGAATTTCATATTTGTAAATATTAAAAATTAAGGTTCAAACCCAAAGTATAGGTACGCGAACGTGGCCATATCGTTGAGTCAATTCCTGTTACTGATGGGATCTCAGGGTCGAGCCCCGAATAGTTCGTCACAGTAAATACGTTTTGAACCGAAGCGCTCACACGACCCGAGATCTTCGATGCGAAGAGATCGCTAAAGCTATAGCCTAGTGTGATGTTATCCATCTTGAGGAACGAAGCATTCTCCAAGAATAGATCGCTACACTTCTGCTCAATCGAGCTGATATCGGTAAATCCGGTCATCGCAACTGCAGTCTTGTTGTAGTTTGTCAGGAAGCCCTGATTACCGAAGTTGTAGTACGAACCATTATCTGCCACACCCTCGTTGAAAGCGTAGTTTCCGATGTTAGCTCGCATATTAAACCCTAGATCCCAACTCTTGTACGAGAACTCCGAGCTAAACCCTAGATAGTAGTCCGGCAATGCACTCTTTCCCGTAAAGTAACGGTCGGCATCTGTGATCTGCCCATCGCCATTGCGATCAACCACAGCATTCTGGATCGGCTTACCATCCTTATCGTAGACCTGCTGGAAGAGCCAGAAGTTATATGGCGAGCCGCCAACCTGATGTCTGGACAACACAGTTCCCGTTCCATATGAGGCGTATCCGGCCGCTATACCATTTGAATCTGCGCTATATGATGACTCCAACTTCGTAATCTCGCTAGTGTTCCATGTTGCGTTGAACCCTACGTCCCATCTAAAATCACGAGTGTTGATGGCAGCGGCATTGATGCTAAACTCCACGCCACTATTTCTCATAGCTCCGACATTTGCCACAACCATATTGGAGAAGTTTGTTCCGGCAGGTGCCGCCACAGTGTTCAATAGATCCGAAGTTGTCTTTTCATAATACTCCATACTTCCCGTGATGCGATTGTTTAGGAATCCATAATCGAGCCCCACGTTGAATGTCGCTGTCTGCTCCCACTTCAAATCGGGGCTATAGGCGCTTGGCTTCATTAGGTTTGTCCCTAAGTATGTGTTATTTACATTGTTGCTATACTCATACTTCGAGAGATAGAGGTAATCTTCGATATCCTGCTGCCCCGTCACTCCATAACCTACACGTAGCTTCAATTGCGATAGAACATCCGAAGCGCCACTCATAAACTGCTCATTGTTGATGCTCCATGCCAAAGCGGCCGATGGGAAGAGTCCCCAACGATTTTGCTCGCTAAATCTCGACGATCCATCGCGACGAAGAGTTGCTGTCAACAAGAACCGATCATCGAAGTTGTAGTTGGCACGTCCGAAGAACGAGACCAAATAGTTCTCATAAGGCTTTGGCATAGTCCCATCCAACCAATATCTGCTATCCGCTTCGTTGTATGTCCACCCCTCTTTTTCGCCCAGATACTCCGTTACGTTTGATCGCCCTTGCGAGTAGTTGCTACTGTAGAAGTGTTGCCATGAGTAACCACCCATCACATCGATTGTACTACGAATAGAGCCCAAATTTTTATTGTAGTTCAGATAAAAATCTAGCACTTTATTCTCACGCCTATTATCCCAGCTATTGCCCTGACCTACACCCTTAAATGTAGAGTCCTTCTCAGCTTGATAAGATCCGGAATTGACATAGGTATTACCCTCGCCACGCGAAATATCATAACCCAGATTAAGATTTGCCCTAAGATCCTCAAAACCGTGAATCTTATAATCTAACTGGATGTTTCCCAAACTACGAAGCGTGCGTCCTGTGTCGCTATTATCATACAAGAGTGATAGCGGATTGATGGGAGCATTCGTATTTGGCGATGGCGAAGCAGAGCCCACACCAGTAGTATGGTTGAAAAAACCATTGTAGCCATACGCATCATCGGAGTATAGAGGCTTCGTAGGGTCGTAATAGACCGCTGCTCCTACTGCTCCACTATCAGCGAAAATATTGTTGTTGATCGTCCCCTTCAAATTCAGATCGACACTCAAATGGTTATTAAAGAACTTTGGGCTCAGGTTCAAAGCACCCGTATAACGCTCATACTCCGAAGTTTTGATCGTACCCTTTTCGTTGTAGTAACCCATCGAGACACGGAACGGCATAAAGCCAGCCTTGCCCGAGATCGCTATGTTTTGATCTGTGCTAAAGCCCATCTGATAGATCGCATCTTGCCAATTTGTCGATTGGTTGGGATAGATCCCCAAAAGCTCACGAGCGGCATCACCGATCGCTATACCAGCTGCATATTGATTAAGCACCGCCTCACGATACTCATCGCCACTCATCACGTCGATCGTGTTGTATGGATCTTTAAAGGCGTATGTACTGTTATACGACACCTTGAGACCATCCTGCGACCCCTTCTTCGTGGTGATGATAATCACACCATTCGATGCACGCGAACCATAGATGGCCGTTGCCGAGGCATCTTTCAAAATCGTCATCGTCTCAATATCATTTGGGTTGATCGTCGCCAAAGCATTGGCTGTTCCCGGAGCAGCATCGTTAGAGACGGGGATACCATCAATCACAATTAGCGGATCATTCGAGGCGTTGAGTGACGCACCACTACGAATACGTATGGTAGAGCCTGAACCCGGAGCTCCATCTCCCGATATGATCGAGAGTCCTGCGACCTTACCCTGCATCATCTCTTGGGGCGATGTGATCGCTCCTCGATTCTTATCTTCGGCCTTGATCGCTACTACCGACCCGCTCAAATCACTCTTTTTGACCGTTCCATATCCGATCACAACCACATCGTCCAACTGCTGTGAATCGCTATGCAAGACGATATTAGCAGTCGTGATATCCGAAGCTAGAATCTCGACAGTTGAATACCCCAAAAATGAGATTGAGATGGTTGACTCATAAGAGCCAACCCCCAATTTAAAATCACCATCAAAACCAGTAGCAACACCATTCGTAGTACCAGACTCCACTACCGATGCTCCGATAATTCCCTCTCCATTGGAGTCGACAACCCTTCCTGAGATTGTCGCTCCACTCTGTGCTTGTACTTGTGTGATGAGCAGCGCTAGAAGCATACTCATACACAAGATTATCTTTTTTATCTGTTTCATTTTCTATACTCTTAATTAGAATTTCAACCTCTTCATCTTCGCGTCATCCGCTGTCGCTTCGATCAGAGAGATGGCAAATCCACCGCTACGTGCAAGGTCAATCGAGATTGCAGACTTACTATTTACCTTGCCTTTGACAATTCGATATGATGTTGGATTTAGCTCATAATCGGCATCCTTGCCATCGGCATATACCGTCGCTACATACTCTTTATCAGCGTCCAAGAAGTCAAATGTAAACTCCGAAGTACGTCGATTCTCATCTGTGATTCCTCCGACAAACCAATTGTTGCTCCCCTTCTCTTTTCTTGCTACTGTTATGTAGTCACCCGGCTCAGCCTCAATATAATAGCTCTCATCCCAATCCACCGCTACATCTTTGATAAACTGGAAGGCATCCATATGCTTCTCGTAGTTTGACGGGAGATCTGCCGCCATCTGAAGTGGGCTATACATTGTGAGGTATAGAGCCAACTGCTTAGCGAGCGTTGTCTGGATATTGCTATGGTTATCATGCCCCAAGAAATCCATCTTGATATCGAAGATACCGGGGGTATAATCCATCGGGCCGCCAATTTGGCGAGTGAATGGAAGAAGCGTCGTGTGGAATGGTTTGTTACCTCCAAACGCCTCGTACTCCGTACCGCGTGCCGACTCATTACCGATGAGATTTGGGTATGTTCGCGAAAGGCCTGTCGGACGAACCGCCTCGTGGGCATTTATCGAGATCTTATACTCCGCTGCCTTAGTCAGAGCATAGAGGTAATGATTATTCATCCACTGACCATAGTGGTGCTCTCCGCGTGGGATGATATCACCCACATAGCCACTTTTTACAGCGTTATATCCATTCTCGACCATAAATTGATAGGCCTCATCCATATGGCGCTCATAGTTGCGAACCGACCCCGAAGTTTCGTGGTGCATCATCAACTTCACCCCCTTTTGAGCCGCATAATCATTAAGCATCTTGACATCGAAATCGGGATATGGAGTGACGAAATCAAAGACATAATCCTTTGAGTTGGCGAACCAATCCTCCCAACCGATATTCCACCCCTCGACCAATACCTGATCAAAACCATGCTCTGCCGCGAAGTCGATATGTGCCATCACATTCTCGTTATTTGCTGCATGACGGCCATTCTGCTTAGCTTTCGTGTAATCGGTCTCATTGATCTTTACCGAGAGCAGATCATCCGTATAAGCCCATGAGCTATGGCCGGTGATCATCTCCCACCACACTCCAATATACTTAACCGGTTTGATCCACGATGTATCCTCATAAGCACATGGCTCATTGAGATTTAACGTTATCCGCGAATTTAGGATATCACGAGCATCGTCACTAACGATCACCGTTCGCCAAGGCGATTGGGCTGGGGCTTGCAAATACCCTTTATCACCAATAGCATCTGGGGTCAGCCACGATCGGAAGATCATCGTCTCATCGTCAAGATTAAGGTGCATACATGAGTAGTCGATGAGTGCCGCCTCGTGGATATTGATATACAATCCATCATCCGAACGCATCTGAAGCGCTGTCTGTACTCCGGTCGGGGAGAATGTGGTTTGCGAGGTGTTGTATGTAGTCGCCTCCTCCATCGCCCCACGAATTCCAGATAGCTTTGTCTCCATGTAGTCATACTCCTGAGTGTCGTAATCCCCCGGAATCCAGAACGCTGTATGATCCCCCGCCATTGCAAATTCGGTCTGCTCCTCCGTGATCACGAAGTAGTTTAGATTTGGCTGCAGTGGAAACTCATAGCGGAATCCTACGCCATCATTATAGAGACGAAAGCGGATGATGATATCTCGATCGTTCTCAGCCTGATTTAGTGTGACCGCCAACTCATTATAGTTATTTACAATAAGGCTCTCCTCGCCCCATACCGGGCTCCATGACTCATTCGTTGTAGAGTTATCTAACTCTTTGATCGAGAATCCCGACAAGAGATCTGGGGCGTTCTTCAACTCAAGACCTAACTTGGAGGGTTTTATGACATCTCGATCTTTGTAGGTTAGTGAATATATCGGTTCACCTTGTGGGCTCACCTCGAAGTTGAGTGTTAGCTCGCCATTAGGAGAGTTGATCACCTGCTGCGCGTATGCTCTGCCCGTAAGCAGCACCACGCAGATTGCAATTACAAATTTAAATCTTCTCATTTGATACTTAATCTTTTATGTGTTTACATTACTCAGGTAAAAGTTGTCGACATTACACCTTCAATCCTAAGTGTCACAAAAGTATCATCCTGATTTTCGAGAAGCTACTATTTAAGGTCTATATAACACACAGATAATGCTATATAACTCATAATAAGAAGATTAGAGTTATTGATATTTTAATTAACTAAGGTTATATTAATGCAAAACAGACGCTATGCAATTGATTTTATCCTATTCTCAAACTCCTCTTTGGGGTGAATCGCACGAGCCTTGACCTTAGCTTTGTAGACATAGACAGTATTAAGCGACAGGTTGAGGTATTTTGCGATCTGCGATGCATCATCAACCCCGAGCCTGATCAGCGCAAAGATCCTAACCTCCGTAGGTAATTCGCCTGCCTCGCCAAGCGAGATGGCATCCTCCGGAGCAAAGAGCTTGTTATACTCCTCGATAAAGTTAGGGAAGAGTTTGATAAATGCTGAGTCAAAAGCTGATGACATCCGCTGACGCTCTCGCTTGATGCCCATCCCTCCGACCACCTCCAAGATATCGGAGAACTGCTTTGCCTTGATCTTGCGGATCAGCACCTTACACATTTTATCGACATTGTCGACAAAGTGAGAATCGCCATATAATGACTCGATTATATATAGATCCTTGATTCTATTGCTCTCTTCGAGCTCTCGATTAACCTCCAGCAATCGAGAGTTCATAAGGGCTAGATCGACCGCTCTTTGCTCCACCTCGCTACGGACTATTCGCAACGAAGTGTTGCTTCTATAGATCTTTATCAGCATAAATATCACGAGTATCGCAAGCGCAATAATCAATGATGAGTATATTATTAAACGCCCTCTATCGCGCAGAATATCCTCATAACGTTGGGCTAAGATAGTGGGCATTATGGATTGAATCTCCAATTTTCGGATGTGTGAATTATAGATATTTGCCTCCTCCAATGCCAAGTTTATATAGCTACTAGCTCGTGTAATATCGCCCCTCTCAAACATATATCTCGCCAAAACTTGAGCCGATGTGGTCTCATAGGTACACGACTCAATATCAGCTATTACAGAGAGAGCAATGGAGTATATCGCACCATCCCGATCCGACAACATCTCGTGGCACAACCCTAACCACGAGTAGAGAATCGCCTTGATGTGGAGCGACAAGTTATGAGTATTTAGCAATTTTTCGATTCTAGTAGCTGAAGCCTCATAATCTTTGATGATAAAGAGTTCGCTCTGCACCTCCAGAAACCTACGCTTGAAACTTGTCGGATTGGAGAAGTGTACCGCTTGTTGCGAACTATCGATCATCTGCTGCTTATACCCATATGCCAGATCACCCGTATCCCCGACATATGATATGAGGTTACTATAGAGTCTAAACGACTCCTCGTAGAAATTAGCCATCACACGCCGTGATACTCCATCCTCTGAGAAATTTGCCACAACATCGGCCGCCTCCTTAAAAAGGCCAACGGTCGAGTAACAAAACAGCAGATCGCAATCAGATTGTGCAATACTATTTTTATCGCCGCTAACCCTAGCTAGATCAGATGTTTTAAGGGCATAGATATAGGCTGAATCGTATTGATATACCTTATACTCCTCGAAGATATTATGGCAGATACGATATTGTTGCGAGGGATCATCCGTCGTTGCTAGTGTAAATTTCAGAGCGTTTATCCGCCGATCCTTATCCAACCTATATTGATTTCGCTCCTTAATTTTGGAATCCAGATCACTCAGCACCGCATCTATTCGACTCTGTGCGAAAAGGTGTGGTGAGCAGATAATAAATATGAGGTAGAGGAGATATCTCATTGGTCATACGTTCTGGGATCATCTCTACATAAGCATATATTATTCCAAACAAAAAAGAGGGAGACTAAATAAGTCACCTCAACACAGTGAGTGACTAACAAGGATGAGTTTGGGGGCTTCGTGAAGGCTCTCAAACCGCAGCGTACTAAAGTACGTGAGGATTTGAGAGTCGAGGGAAGTGCCGAAAATCGCCTTGTTAGTCACTCACAGCAATTGTAGATGGGAGTTCTACTATTATATCTAACTAATTATAAAGACTTCCGATTACCTCATATTGAAGTCCTGTAACAGTTGGGATTTGCTTATATAAAATGCCATCATGCTCAAAATATATCATGCCATCGATATTAACCTGACTTACATTGATCATTGGGAGCTCCGGAATCACCATTCCCGGCTGTGGCTCAACTACCATATACTGATTGTTGCTGGTCTCTTGGTAGATGATACCCTCAGCGATGTAATACATTAGATTGTTGAATCTAAATATTGAGTGGATAGGTGGAATGATAGGAATTCGAATACCAAATGGTAAGGGAGAGAGTATATACCTATCATTCACTCGCTTATAATATTTCGAGCCATTGCGATAGTAATCAACACCATTGTGTCTGATTGGATATTTTGATGGTGGGAGCTTATTCACCACCTTTGGCTTTGAGTATCTCTCATAAGTGACCGGCCTTTTATTGTAGCTACCTGCCGGATGTGAGTCACCCTTACGATAAGTTTGCGGCTTGCTGTTGCTCTGTGGCTTGCTATTATTATGTGATGATGACTGACCCTTATCGTTGCCCCTTGAGTCAGATCTAGCATATGTAAACTCGCTGCTCGCAACCACCATCATAATTAGTGACATTGCAAATATAAAAACCTTTTTCATTTATAATCTCATTTAAAATTATTAGACAAAAAACTAACTTCCTCCCAAAGTTAACGTATTTATTCCTATTTTTATGATAATAACACCAAAAAATATGCATTTTTTATTAAATTTGCAGGTAATTATTAACTAATAACACATCACAAGATGAAAAAAGAGGAGTTAATGAGGTTAGCGATAGAGCTATCAGAGAGAAATATTGAGAATAACGGTGGCCCATTTGGGGCGGTAATCGCTCGTGATGGAGAGGTTATAGCTACGGGAGTCAACCGAGTTACAGCATCGTGCGACCCTACGGCTCATGCTGAGGTATCGGCGATTCGTTCGGCTTGCGAGAAGTTGGGGACGTTCGACCTTAGTGGGTGCGAGATATATAGCTCATGTGAACCGTGCCCCATGTGTTTGGGCGCTATCTATTGGGCTCATATCGACAAGCTATATTATGGTAATAACAAGGCAGATGCTTTGGCGATCGACTTCGACGACTCATTCATCTATGATGAATTGGAGATGAATCCGTCACAGCGCAAGCTCCATTGCGAAGTTCTTCTTCCCGATGAGGCTATCAGGGCTTTCAACAGATGGAGTGAGATGAGTGATAAGATTAAATACTAAACTACTAGTGGTGCGTTAACTTTTATTTATTTAACGTAATACACTGAACAACAGATAGATACAACTAAATAATTGTTTTTCGATTTAAAAATCAAAATACTCCACACCCGTCATCCTGAACTTGATTCAGGATCCCTAACTATCAATGTTTCAGACTCTTCGCGGGATCCTGAATCAAGTTCAGG
>JBCQTX010000025.1:0-29556 GCA_047174605.1 Rikenellaceae bacterium
CGCGAAGAGTCTGAAACATTGATAGTTAGGGATCCTGAATCAAGTTCAGGATGACGGGTGTGGAGTATTTTGATTTTTAAATCGAAAAACAATTATTTAGTTGTATCTATCTGCTGTTCAGTATATTACGTTAAATAAATAAAAGTTAACGCACCACTAGTAATAATAAAACTAACAAATAGTATATTATAGGGTACAGATACAGCGAAATAGAGAATATTCTCCCTTTTCACCGGGTATTTTGTGGTTTTTGGGCGCATTGCTTAGTTTTCTAAGTTTCCCAAAGGTTTTACTACTTTTACTTACTACGTTACTACAACTAAAAAATTACCAGATGTTGCGAATTCCCAAATTAAATATTACCTTTGTAGTTAAGTGAAGCTAACCTATAAAAAACAAATATGCAATATTGGGAAAAAGAGATCGAGACGATGTCTCGCGAAGCGTTAAATGAGCTACAGCTCAAAGGACTCAAAGAGAGTTTGAAGGCCTCTCTTAACTCATCGTTCTACAAGAAGAAATATGAGGAGTGCGGAGTAGATATCAACACAATCCAGACTCTGGACGACCTACAGAAACTACCCTTCACAACCAAGGAGGATCTACGTGCCAACTACCCATTTGGGATGGCAGCAATACCGATCAAGGAGTGTGTTCGTCTCCACGCAAGTAGCGGTACAACGGGCTCGCCAACAGTGGTTCTACACTCTCAGAAGGATCTGGACGATTGGGCTAATCAGGTGGCGAGATGTATGTATATGGTGGGACTACGCGACACAGATGTATTCCAGAACACCAGCGGATATGGTATGTTTACGGGAGGACTCGGTTTCCAATATGGAGCGGAGAGATTGGGGGCGTTGACAATCCCTGCAGCAGCCGGAAATAGCAAGCGTCAGTTGAAGTTCATCAAGGATTTCGGCACTACTTGCCTACATATCATCCCAAGCTACGCCACTCGCCTAGCGGAGGTTATGCTCGATTTGGGGGTTGATCCAAAGGCGGATACTGAGCTACACACGATATGTATTGGTGCTGAGCCACATAGCGAGGAGCAGAGATTGCGAATCGAGAAGCTATTGGGGGTCAAAGCCTACAACTGTTTTGGAATGTCGGAGATGAATGGCCCGGGAGTAGCGTTTGAGTGTCAGGAGCAGAACGGATTGCACATTTGGGAGGACTACACAATTGTCGAGATCATCAACCCAGATACTTTGGAGCACGTAAAAGATGGAGAGATCGGAGAGTTGGTGCTCACAACGATCCGTCGCGAGGCAATGCCACTCATCAGATACCGCACACGCGATTTGACCGCTATCATGCCGGGAGAGTGCCCATGTGGTCGTACACACAGCCGACTTATGCGATTCCAAGGACGCAGCGATGATATGATCATTCTGAAGGGAGTAAATATCTTCCCGATCCAGATCGAGACTATCCTCATGGCATTCAAGGAGTTGGGCAGCAACTATTTGATCACCATCGAGAGTGTAGGAAACAACGACGAGATGTTGATCGAGGTGGAGCTAAGTGAATTGTTCACAGACGATTACGTCACACTACAGAAGCTCAACAAGACCATCGTAAGCCAACTTCGTGACGAGTTGTTAATCACCCCACACCTCAAATTTGTATCGAAGGGATCGCTTCCCGTATCGGAGGGTAAGGCGGTCAGAGTGAAAGATCTACGTAAACTAAAATAGGAAAAGCCATGACAGTAAATCAGATATCTATATTTCTAGAGAATAAATATGGTAAGTTGGCGGATATCTTCTCGCTACTTGCAAGTGCAGATATTCGCGTAGTAGCGACTACGGTTGCCGACACCTCGGAGTTTGGAATTTTGCGCATCATCGTGAGCGAACCCCACAAGGCGTATAAGATCTTGAAGGAGGCTAATGTCAGCGCCAACCTCACGGAGGTCTTTGCACTCCAGATCGACAACACGGCGGCGAGCCTAGCTCAGGTTCTTCAGCAAATCACCCAGAAGGGGATCAGCGTGGAGTATATCTACTGCTTCTCGCACAAAGAGCAATCGATGTTGATCCTTCGTACCAACAATGAATCGGCTACTCGTGATGCTATCCGCTCCAACAATTTGGTGGCTATCTCGGAGAATGAGTTGATAAATATGGGGAGTTCTAATTCCTCCCAAAAATACTTTTAAGCTACTAACCACCCCTTTTAGATTTTCCAAAAATAGGTGGTAGAGCCACCACAACCCACTTTTGCAAAATCTAAAATGGGCAATTATTAACTCAAAATTGAAAATTGGGAGAAAATAGAACTCCCCATATGTAATTTTTATCAAAATATTTTGTTTTTTATCAATAAATACCTACCTTTGAGGGGTAAAATTATGAGATACGCAGCACTACATACAATTCATCATCATCGCATCACAGTGGGATAGAGTTGTTGTATGTATCTTAATAGGTATAATAGATTAGAAGAACTCATCCTACGATAACTAGGGTGAGTTTTTTGTGTGAAAGGCTATCTTAATTTACGCGAGATTCTGAGCTCACGTGCGTCATCCTGAGCTCACACCCGTCATCCTGAACTTGATTCAGGATCCCTAATTATGGGTTGCGTGTGACTTCTCTTCGCGTCATCCTGAATCAAGTTCAGGATGACGGATGTAGGAGTGGGAGTGGATGACGGATAGTGGATGTGGATGTATAGATTGAAATGAGAAATAGAAACAAATAAAATATAATAGTATGCTACGAATTGCAATTCAGGCGAAGGGTCGCCTAAACGAACAGTGTGTCTCGATGCTCAAAGAGGCAGGAATCGGCGTTGTCGAGAGTAAGAGAAAGTTGATCTCTAAGGCGGAGGGGTTCCCTTTGGAGGTGCTCTACCTTCGCGATGATGATATCCCACAGGCGGTAGCGATGGGCGTTGCTGATATAGGTATCGTGGGTCAGAACGAGACTGCAGAGAAGGGTTTCGATGTTGAGGAGGTTTTGGGACTCGGATTTGGCGGTTGTCGTATCTCATTGGCAGTATCTAAAACGGTGGATTACACAGGGTTGGAGTACTTCAACGGCAAGCGTGTGGCTACCTCATACCCAGTTATTTTGAAGAAGTTCTTCGCAGATAAGGGGATCAGCGCAGAGATCCACGAGATCGCAGGATCGGTTGAGGTTGCTCCAGCTGTAGGGATGGCTGAAGCGATTTTCGATATCGTATCTTCGGGGGGAACGTTGGTCTCAAATGGCCTTGTAGAGGTGGAGAAGGTATTCTTCTCGGAGGCGGTACTGATCGCAAACAAGGAGCTATCGGCTGAAAAACGCGCTATTTTGGAGCAGTTGAAGTTCCGTTTCTCGACTATCTTGGAGAGCAAGAATATGAAGTATGTCCTTATGAATCTGCCAGTTGAGAAGGTGGAGGAGGCTACTAAGTTGTTGCCGGGAATGCGCAGCCCAACAGTCTTGCCACTCGCTCAGGAGGGTTGGTGCTCGATCCACACGGTGCTTAACGAAAAGACGTTGTGGGGTATTGTGGAGCAGTTGAAGGCGATTGGAGCAGAGGGAATTTTGGTTCTCTCGTTGGAGAATATGATTAAGTAAGAGTATGATTTCGATTTTTAATAATCCATCACGAAGCGAGTGGGCAGCGCTAACCAAGCGCAACATCCCACAAGATGACGAGATCGCGGAGCGTGTAGCCAAGATCATCGAGCGTGTTGCTGAGGGTGGAGATATGGCTTTAAAGGAGATCGTCCAGAGCATCGAAGGTGTTGTACCAGAGAGCTTTGAGCTCTCTAAAGAGGTGATCGATGCAGCAGCAGAGAGTGTCAGCGAGGAGCTAAAAATAGCCCTTCAAAAGGCAAAGAGCAACATCGAGTCGTTCCACTCGGCACAGATGCCCAAGGGGGTCGATCTGGAGGTGATGGAGGGTGTACGATGTGTGCAGCGCTCTATTGCGATCCGCAAGGTGGGGTTGTATGTCCCGGGAGGTACTGCGCCCTTGGTCTCTACGGTCTTGATGTTGGCGATTCCGGCAGCTATTGCAGGTTGCAAGGAGGTGGTTTTGTGTAGCCCAGCACGGGACGGAAAGATCGCCCCAGAGATCTTGTATGCGGCTCAATTGTGTGGTGTACATAAGGTCTTTGCACTGGGTGGAGCTCAGGCGATTGCAGCTATGGCGTGTGGTACGGAGAGCGTTTCGAAGGTGGATAAGATCTTCGGGCCGGGAAATAGATATGTCACTAAGGCTAAGCAGATTGTGAGCACAAATCGAGTGGCGATCGATATGCCAGCTGGCCCTTCGGAGGTATTGGTGATGGCGGATGAGTCGGCTAACCCTGAGTTTGTGGCATCGGATCTACTCTCGCAAGCTGAGCACGGGTCGGACAGTCAAGCAATTATGGTGTGTTCTTCGGAGTCGTTTGCACAAAAAGTTGCCGATGCAATTGATCGCCAGACCCAGACGTTGAGTCGTGGAGAGGCGATCCGCAAGTCGTTGGAGCAATCTCGTGCTATTGTATTTGACGAGCTCTCGGATATGGTTGAATTCGCTGAGGAGTACGCTTCGGAGCACTTGATCATCTCGATGAACGACCCTTGGTCGGTGGCGAATCAGATCACCTCGGCAGGTAGCATCTTCGTGGGCAACTACTCGCCAGAGAGCGCAGGAGACTACGCTTCGGGGACTAACCACACACTTCCTACGGGGGGATGGGCTCGCTCATATAGTGGTGTTGGGTTGGAGAGTTTCATGAGAAAGCAGACCTACCAAGAGCTTACGTTAGAGGGAATTACGGCACTCGCACCAACAGTTATCGCAATGGCAGATGCGGAAGGATTGGACGCCCACGCAAATGCTGTTAAGGTGCGTATTAACGCTCTCTAACCGTCATCCCGCACTCGATGCGGGATCCCCCGAATTTCGAAGAAATCTCGGGGTTAAACAAAAAATAAAGCAATGACAAAGGATGATGTAATGCGCCTAGTGCGCCCAAATATATTGGCGTTAGAGCCATATTCGACCGCAAGAGACGAGTATGAGGGGGGAAATATCGACGTCTGGTTGGATGCAAACGAGAACCCATTCGACAACGGAATCAACCGCTATCCCGATCCGCACCAAGTGGGATTAAAGAGACAACTATCTGAGATTAAGGGTGTTGCACCAAGCTCTATCTTCATTGGCAATGGAAGTGACGAGGCGATAGATTTGGCATTTAGGGTCTTTGCACGTCCGGGGATTGACAACGCGGTCTCGATCGCACCGACCTATGGAATGTATAAGGTGGCGGCAGCGACCAACGATATCGAGATGCGCGAGGTGCAGCTAGGCGAGGATTTCTCGTTGCCGGTTGCGGAGCTGTTGGCAGCGGCGGATGAGAATACGAAACTGATGTGGATCTGCTCACCAAACAACCCAACGGGAAACGCATTCCCGAAGTCAGAAATTATCGAGGTGATCGAGAAATTCAAGGGTATTGTGATTGTTGACGAGGCGTACATCGATTTTGCGGAAGGGGATGGATTTTTACCAGAACTCACTAAGTATGAGAACCTTATAGTACTTCAAACGTTGTCGAAAGCATGGGGAATGGCAGGGCTAAGGTTCGGACTTGCATTTGCATCCGAGGCGATCATCGCACTGATGAACATGGTGAAATACCCATATAATATAAATGTATTGACCCAAGCTAAGGTCGCGGAGCAGCTCAAAAAAGGGGTGTCGGAGCAGGTCGCTGAGATCATGAGCGAACGCAAACGAGTGATCACAGCTTTTGAGGGTTTCGACTCGGTTGAGAGGGTCTACCCCACCGATGCAAACTTCGTGTTGATTAAGGTTTCGGATGCTAACAAACTGTACGATATCCTTGTAGATCAGGGGGTTATAGTAAGAAATAGATCCAAAATATTGGGCTGTGCAAACACATTGCGCGTGACGATCGGAACAAAGACGGAGAACGATCGTATGCTCAACGTAATAGAAAATTTTAAGTAGATGAAAAAAGCACTATTTATAGATCGCGATGGCACGATAATACTTGAGCCACCCGTTGATTATCAGGTAGATAGCCTAGAGAAATTGGCATTTCGTGATGGCGCAATCTCAGCGATGAGTCGTCTCTCGAAATTAGATTTCGAACTTGTGATGGCGACAAATCAAGATGGATTGGGGACAGAGTCATTCCCGGAGGAGACCTTCCATCCAGCACACAACATGATGCTCGATATCCTTGCTACTGAGGGGGTTAAGTTCGACGATCAGCTGATTGATATAACATTTGAGCACGAAAATGCTGAGACTCGCAAACCTAGAACCGGGATGTTTGGGAAGTATATGGATGGGTCGTATGACCTTGCAAATAGCTTCGTGATTGGCGACCGCGTGACCGATATAATCCTCGCTAAGAATCTGGGTGCTAAGGGAATACTTATCGCTTCAGACGAAGCTGGACAAGCGATGGTTTGCGAGGCAGGGGTCGAGCAGACATGCGTATTGATCAGCGAGTCGTGGCAAGAGATCACGGAGTTTATCCGCTCGGCAGATCGATGTGTGGAGATCATCCGCGCAACAAAGGAGACGAGCATCAAGGTTGGGTTGGATCTGGATCGTCCAGCTGGCAAAAGCTCGAAGATCTCGACAGGGCTCAACTTCTTCGACCATATGTTGGATCAGATTGCCCATCATGGTGGGGTGACCTTCAATGTCGATGTCAAGGGTGACCTTCATGTCGATGAGCACCACACGATTGAGGATGTAGCGATCGTGATTGGCGAGGCGGTCGACAAGGCGTTGGGCAGCAAGGCGGGTATCGCGAGATATGGTTTTGCGTTGCCGATGGATGAGTGTTCCGCCCTTGTTTTGATCGATTTCGGGGGTAGAATTGACCTGCAGTGGGATGTGAAATTTGAGCGCGAATATATCGGGGATTTCCCGACAGAGATGTTCCGCCACTTCTTCCAAGCCTTTGCGAGTGCAGCACGTTGCAACTTGCAGATAGCAGCTAAGGGGCCCGATTACCTCAATGAGCACCACCTGATTGAGGGGGTTTTCAAAGCTTTTGCACGTGCATTAAAAATGGCAGTTAAACGTGAACCGATGTCTACGGAGGTTCCAAGCAGTAAAGGGGTACTATAATGATAGCGATTATTGATTACGACACGGGCAACCTACGCTCGGTGATGAATGCACTGGAACGCGTTGGTGTAGAGTATGTTGTCACTTCGGACCACGAGGTTTTGAGGGGAGCGGACAAGGTGATTATGCCGGGCGTTGGCGAGGCATCATCGGCGATGGAGAAGCTACGCGAACGAGGACTTGACACACTTGTACCGTCGCTCACACAGCCAGTTTTGGGAATTTGCATCGGTATGCAGCTCATGTGCGAGTCGAGCGAAGAGGGTGACGCGAAGTGCCTTGGGATCTTCCCAACAAAGGTTGTGAAGTTGCCGGCTGAGCTAGCGAATGGAGAGCTACTGAAAGTTCCACACGTGGGTTGGGATACAATCGAAGATCTACAAACACCTCTATTTGAGGGGATTAATGAGAGCTCACATCTATACTACGTACACTCATTTGCAGCGGAGGTTTGCGAAAATACAATAGCAACGACAGAGTATGGCGTGAAGTTCAGTGCATCGCTCCATCGCGATAACTTCTACGGCACACAGTTCCATCCGGAGAAGAGCGGAACGGTTGGCGAAGCGATATTAAATAACTTTTTGAAATTATAATAGGATGATCGAGATAATCCCAGCAACAGATATCATTGGCGGCGAGTGCGTCCGCCTTTCACAAGGTGACTACGACCGCAAAACGACATATTATAGCGATCCGTTGGAGGCTGCAAAGGCGTTCGAGGGGGCAGGAATCAAGCGACTTCACATGGTGGATTTGGATGGTGCAAAGGCATCTAACCCAATGAACCTCAAAGTATTGGAGCGAGTAGCAACAAAGACCTCACTCATAGTTCAATATGGCGGAGGAATCAAGAGTACACAGGCTCTAAAGGATGTTTTCAATGCAGGAGCTGAGCGCGCGATCGTCGGAAGTTTGGCGGTTCGCGAGCCTGAGATGTTCTCTGCTTGGCTGGATGAGTTTGGTGGCGAAAAGATAATTTTGGGTGCTGATCTCAAGAATGGCAAGGTTGCGATTCAAGGTTGGTTAGAGGAGTCTATGATGGGTGCGGCGGAGCTGTTCGAGCTCTTTATGCCACACGGTTTGCGCCACATAATCACCACAGATATCTCGCGTGACGGTATGATGTGCGGAGCGGCTACGGAGCTTTACAAATCGTTAAACGCTGATTTCCCGACACTTAACATCATCGCAAGCGGAGGAATCAGCAAGATGGCAGATGTCATGGAGCTGGACGAGGCAGGGGTTGCAAGCGTCATCGTCGGCAAGGCGCTATACGAAGGGGGTATCACACTTAAAGAGTTGGAGTCATGCTTGCAAAGAGGATAATCCCGTGCCTCGATATCAAAGAGGGTCAGACAGTTAAGGGCATCAACTTCTTGGAGCTTCAGCAGGTTGGCGACCCCGTTGAGTTGGGTGCGAAGTACGCTGCTGAGGGGGCTGACGAGTTGGTATATCTCGATATTAGCGCAACGTTGGAGGGGCGAAATACCTTCACCGACCTTGTGACTCGCATTGCTGAGCGTATCAATATTCCATTCACGGTGGGTGGCGGAATCAGCTCATTGGCTGATGCTGAGCGACTTCTGTCGGCTGGAGCGGACAAGATCACAATCAATAGTTCGGCTGTTGCACGTCCGGAGTTGATCGATGAGATCGCATCTAAATATGGTTCGCAATTCATCGTTGTGGCGATCGATGCAAAAAAGATCGATGGCACATGGAGGGTATGTACACACGGAGGAAAACGTCCAACCGAAGGGGAGCTATTTAGCTGGGCACATGAGGCTTACGAGCGTGGAGCAGGTGAGATTTTGTTCACCTCGATGGACCACGATGGCACAAAGAGCGGCTACCCATGTGAGGATTTCGCAAGACTTGCCGAGCTGCCAATTCCGATCATTGCATCAGGAGGAGCGGGAACATCGCAACATATCGCCGATGTCTTGACCTTCGGAAAGGCAGATGCAGCACTCGCAGCGAGCATCTTCCACTATAACGAGATTCCGATTCCGGTGTTGAAGGAGGAGCTCCGCAGGCAGAATATTTGTGTAAGATAAAATATAAGGGGAGTTCTAATTTCTCCCTAAAATACTTTTAAACTACTAACCACACCTTTTTAATTTTGCAAAAATAAGTAATAGGAGCCACTATGACCCACTTTTGAAAAATCAAAAATGTGCAATTATTAGCTAAAAATTAAAATCAGGGAGAAAATAGAACTCCCCTTAATATTATGGAAAACAAAATACCTTTTTCAAGTTTCGACCTCTCGAAGTGTGCAGATGGATTGCTACCGGTAGTTGTTCAGGATGACAAGTCGTTGGAGGTTCTCATGATGGGATATATGAATGAGGCGGCGTATGACAAGACCCTTGAGACAGGGCTTGTGACCTTCTATAGCCGCACTCGTCAAACGCTTTGGACTAAGGGCGAGACAAGTGGTAACTCTTTGAATCTGAAGAGTATGCACGTGGATTGCGACTCCGACACACTCCTTGTTCGTGTCGATCCGATCGGCCCTACTTGCCACACGGGAGCACGTAGCTGTTTCTATCAGGAGGCGGACTCTGCCGAGGGGTTCATCAAGAAGTTGCAGGCGGTTGTTCAGCAGCGCCACGCGGAGATGCCCGAGGGATCATACACCACAAAACTCTTCAACAAGGGGGTTGGCAAGATATCGCAGAAGGTTGGCGAGGAGGCTGTCGAGACAATCATCGAGGCGGCAGCAGGCAACTATGACGAGATGATCCCCGAGATTGCGGATATGATCTACCACCTATTGGTGCTTTTGGAGGCTACAGGCAAGACGTTAAAAGATGTCGAGGAGGAGCTAGTTAAGCGCCACTCATAATACATATATTTCAATAAGGAAGGGGTGATCACGAACAGATCACCCCTCTCTTATTATAAATAGAATACTATTGCAACAAAATGCGCCATCACCGCAAGGTTAATCAGCAAATGCCACACAAGATGGTGATACCGAAACGCTTTGCGCGCATAGAACCACGCCCCAAGGGTGTAGAAAACCCCACCCAACGCAATATAGCCGAGCAGCTCAACCGAGGCATTGGCAATAAGTCGTGGCATAAAAATCACGATCATCCACCCCATTGTAATATATATGGTTAGGCTCACAGCCGGGATCGACTTTCGCGCCAGAGATTTATAAAAGATCCCAAAGACAACCATCAGCCACTGTATGCCAAAGACCAACCACCCCTGCCATCCGCCAATCACACATAGCGCTACGGGGGTATAACTCCCTGCAATAGCGATATATATGCAGATATGGTCGAGGATATGAAACACCTCCTTATGCCGACTTCCCAAGGCCATCGAGTGGTAGAGTGTCGAGATGAGGAGCATCATGATTATCGAGACCACATAGATCGAGACTGTGATGCTCGCCATCACCCCTCCCCCAATATATGCCCACACTGCGGCAAAAGGGAGCAGCAACAAAAATATTATTGTCATCACACCGTGCGACACAGAGTTTGCAACCTCCTCCGCGAATGTAGGGATATATAGTTTCATATAGTTTTTGCGCTACTCATCAACATCCTTAAACGAGAGTGGGTAGAGCTGGATCAACTCATCCTCCTCCTCTGGAATGATATATTTGTACTCATCTTGAATTCCCGACCTCTCCATAATCTCTTTCGCCTCGTCCGAGAAGTCCGAAGTCATAAAGGCTTGAGTGCCCCTAACAGTACAATTCGTACCATTATTTCGCACGATATTATCCTTCACAAAGTTATCCTCAGCCAAGATATCATGGCACGCAAAACGCCACATATTGAGCCACAAACCGCCCTTCATATAGTTATTTACCGCGACATTACGTCTGATGGTCAAGTATGCCGAACCATCATCCGCATAGATGCAACGTGGCCCCTTGAAGATATAGTTCTCCTCCGCAACAGTTCCCGGCTGCTCGCCCAAGAAGTATAATATTCCGCCATCCTTTAATGATAGGTGGGTGTTACCAGCTCTATTAAAGCTCATAGAGTTGTTCTTTGCGACCTTAGATGGCTCGATTCCAGAGTTGCCCCACCACCAACCCATAGCGATAGCACAGTATGGAGTATTGGCGATATCGTTGTAATCGAAGTGGACATCAGCCACAAAGAATGCCGACATACCCTCCAATTGACGGAAGTCGATACAAACATTACGTAGGTAGTTATTGGTGATGTAGATCCCCTCACACAACCCCTCAACACCCGGTGCATAGAGTGGGCCATCGCCAATTTTGTAGTGTTGTGGATGGCCGATATTCACCGCATTACCCAACAAATCGTGGAAGTAGTTAGCGTTGATCTTACTATTTTTAACATCGTTGACCATGTTGATAGCACTTGCCGAACCAAGCCCCTCAAAGCAGTTGAGCTCAAATGTTATGTTCTCCGCATTTTTGATCTCCACAGCACCACGTGGCACATTACAGCTGTTGTACTCTGTCGGGTGCCAGTTTCCGCCGGGGATATATTTACAAGCCAACCCATGACTCTGGATACCAGCAAATGCACGTGACCCCTCAACCTCCATTAACTGCCAATGGTCGTGGGTGAAGGTGATACCCTCAAAGCCAATATTCTTGATTCGTGAATCGTTGGAGCTACCCTCTAGCGACATAAGACCATCCGAAAGTGGCGCGATAACCTCCACACCGCTCATATCACTCTTCGCATTGTAGACATAGAGAGTCTTTGTCGCCTTGTTGAAGTAGAACTCCCCCTCAGAGTCCAGAAGCTCATAGGCGTTGCGTATAACAAATGGTTTGGTGTAGTCAATGCGACCCATCCACGCCAAGTTACTAGCGATTGCTCCATATGGTTGTTGCAGCTTAAGCACTGTTGTCTCGGCCATCTTCTCCACCTCGCGTATTCCCATGATTTTGTGGTGGAAGGTGTTGGTCTGAACCAACTCAACATCCTCGGGATTGTGATATACCAAGAGATCCTTCGACATAAATTTGATACCATCGATAGCGACTCCTGAGCCAAATGCCCAA
Organism: Rikenellaceae bacterium; assembly: GCA_047174605.1. Classification (GTDB taxonomy): domain Bacteria; phylum Bacteroidota; class Bacteroidia; order Bacteroidales; family Rikenellaceae; genus Alistipes. The sequence goes on from JBCQTX010000025.1 coordinate 12,134, forward strand.
GGCTCATCACCCGTCACCTCATACTCACCCCAACCAGATAGTGCATAGACAGGCTCTTCGACACCCGCCATGCGCATACGCTCTCCATCCATAAAGAGCGTTCGCTGCTTATCATCGCTATCTAGCCTTGCCTTGTAGATATTCCCTCCGACACTCTCCCAGCCGGTCACCTTCACACCTCCGCTGATTATTGGCGTCTCATCCTCATACGCTTTGTATGTTATGGTGTGTCCATTAGTTCCCGAATCTGACTCCGTGAAGCGAATTGGCGAGGAGATGTAGTAAGTTCCACCATGCAGATAGACTACGATATCCTCTGTCATCTTTTTATTGACCTTAGCCACCTTTTGTTTTGCCGCCTCAATAGTGTTAAATGGAGACTCTAGCGTTCCCTTTCCACCATCCGCTGCCGATGGAGAGACGTGAAACTGAGTCTGCGCACCTACAGAAAATAGGGCGCTTAGCAGAAATGCCGTTAAAGTAAATTTTCTCATTTGGTTATATTCTAATTTTAGGTTAGTTATTATCGCAAATATATGATTTTTTTGGTGATTTTCAAGAAAAAAAGTTACATTTGTAGTATAACTAACAATCTAATTCACAGATGATACCTAAACCAAACAACTCAGCTCTTCTGCTCCTATCAATCGGAGCTATAGCAGCGCCACTAGCAGCAACCTCTGCTCCCAAAAACCAAAAGAAAAACGCCAAGCCAAACATCATCTACATAATGGCGGATGACCACACCTCGCAAGCTATTGGAGCATACAATAGCCATCTGTCAAATTTGAACCCTACGCCCAATATCGATGCTCTGGCTCAAGAGGGTATAGTATTTGACAATGTATTCTGCAACAACTCGATCTCAACACCCTCTCGCGCCTCGATTATGACGGGACAATATTCGCACAACAATGGAGTCTTGACCCTCGAAGATGAGCTGAATCCACAGCAGCAGCACCTAGCACGAGAGATGAAAGAGTTGGGATATCAAACTGCCATAGTTGGTAAGTGGCATCTGCACTGCGAGCCATCGGAGTTTGACTACTATAGTGTCTTCGTCCAATCACAAGAGCAGGGGTACTACTTCAACCCTCAACTTGCCGAGAGCGACAACACCCAACAAAAATTCCCCGAGAATACAGTTCAGTATGAGGGGCACTCGACAGATATCATCACCGACATAACCATCGATTGGTTGGATGAGAAACGCGACAGCGAGAAGCCATTCTTTGTGATGCACCACTTCAAAGCGCCACACGGATATTTCGAATACCACTCTCGCTATGCAGATTATCTGGAGGATGTCGATATTCCCGTTCCCGAGACACTCTTCAATCGCGAGGGGTTTGGCTCGATTGCGACACGTGGCGAGAAGAACTCGTTGGATCACTTTATCGGGACATCGGTCTCGAATAGAAATGTACACTACAACTATGCCGACTATTTTGGCTTCGATCTGGGGTCGGACGAGAAGAACACGATCGCTGCTCACAATAAATATATGAAGGATTATCTACGTTGCGTAAAGGGGATCGATGATAATCTGGCACGTCTGTTCCAATACCTCAAAGATGAGGGGTTGTGGGAGAACACAATCATCATCTATACGGCTGATCAGGGGATGATGCTTGGCGAACACGATCTGCAAGATAAGAGGTGGATGTATGAGGAGTCGCTTCGAATGCCCTACATAATGCGTGTTCCGGGTGGAAAGTACGAGGCGGGGTCACACAACGAGCTGATGATCCAGAATGTAGATTTTGCACCAACGATTCTCTCACTTGCCGGCGCTGAAAAGACTCCAGCATATATGCAGGGAGAGGATTTTAGCGAGGTATTCTCGGGAGGGGATATCGAGGCGGATTGGCGCGATGCGATCTACTACCGCTATTGGATGCATATGAGCAACCACAATGTCCCGGCACATATCGGAATCCGCACAAAGGATTACAAGTTGATCTTCTTCTATGGTCGCCACTACAACCCCGACAGGTATGGAGACAAGACCCTAGGGCGCTTCTCGAACACCTCGCTAGTTGTCCCTACAGTACCTGCATTTGAGCTCTACGATATGCGCAACGATCCACTCGAGACAACCAACATAGCGGAAGATCCAGCCTATGCCGAGGTTCTAGAGAAGCTCAAGGGCGAGCTGCTGGCACTAAAGGTGAAATTGGGAGATCTGGACATCACAACCCCCGAGATTAAGCGGTTGATGGATAGCTACCTAAAGTAATTGAAAATAGTTCGTGTAGAGTAGATTCTACACGAATTATTTTTTTTATTCTCATATTTTGCGTACGTTTGCATTATAGATCTGCGACAAAGGGGGTGCCACACTCGTGCGGCTGAGATAATACCCTAAGAACCTGTTAGATAGTGCTAGCGTAGGGATTTTGTCGACCAAGAGGGATAGGGCAACAACACCCCCCCCTTTTGCCGACTCTTACCACCCACATTTTCGCACCCAGAATCTTTGTGCAGAGTAGATAACATTGAAGGATCGGTATGAAGGTATTTCTTAATCAAAATGAGCTCACAATAGATGAGTCAACAACGCTTCAAGAGCTAATAACAAATCAGGGAATAAAGCCCGAAGGGGTCGCTGTGGCGATCAACAACCGCATTATCACTCGCAGCGAATGGCCATCAACCATGATGGATGAGGGTGCAAAGGTGGTGGTTATTCAAGCTACTTACGGAGGATAAAATAAAACAACAAGATATGAAAAAGTTAGTAATCGGTGGACGCGAGTTCTCGTCGCGCCTATTTGTCGGCACAGGTAAATTTAGTTCAAACCATTTGATGCGCGAATCGATCCTCGCCTCGGGGACAGAGATGGTGACACTCGCAATGAAGAGAGTAGATCTGGGAGAGGATGAGATACAGGGAGATGCTATGCTCCAAGGGGTCAAGGCAGACCACATCCAGCTACTTCCAAACACCTCGGGAGTTCGCAACGCTGAGGAGGCGATCTTTGCGGCACAGCTATCACGTGAGGCCTTTGGAACAAACTTCTTGAAGTTGGAGATCCACCCCGACCCACGCTATCTGTTGCCAGATCCGGTGGAGACACTCAAAGCTACGGAGGCGTTGGTGAAGATGGGATTTGTGGTGTTGCCATATGTTCAAGCTGATCCAGTGTTGTGCAAGAGATTGGAGGAGGTAGGAGCTGCTACGGTGATGCCTTTGGCCGCTCCGATCGGAAGTAATAAGGGGTTGATAACCCGCGATTTCATCGAGCTGATAATCGAGCAGAGCCATGTCCCAGTAGTGGTCGACGCAGGTATTGGAGCGCCTAGCCATGCGGCATACGCTATGGAGATGGGAGCCGATGCAGTGTTGGTAAATACTGCGATTGCTGTTGCAGGCGATCCGGTGAATATGGCTATTGCATTTAAGGAGGCGGTAGTTTCGGGACGTAGAGCCTATGAGGCAGGACTTGGATCACAACAGATTCAAGCCGTTGCAAGTAGCCCTCTAACATCATTTTTGGATTAAAGGGGAGTTCTAATTTCTCCCAAAAATACTTTTAAGCTACTAACCACCCCTTTTCTATTTTTCAAAAATAGGTGGTAGAGCCACCACAACCAACTTTTGCAAAATCAAAAATGGGCAATTATTAACTAAAAATTAAAAATTGGGAGAAAATAGAACTCCCCTAAAATATTATCATGAGTTTTTCAGAGGAGTTACAAAAATATAGTTGGGCAGAGACAACAGAGCAGATCTACTCAATGACAGCGAGTGACGTGGAGCGCGCGCTAGCGAAAAAATCGGGCCACACAATGCGCGATTTCATGGCGTTAATATCGCCAGCTGCTGCACCATATATCGAACAGATGGCCGCCCTTAGTCGTCTCTATACCCAACAGAGATTTGGCAAGACCATACAGATGTATGTACCACTATACATAACAAATTCGTGCACCAACCACTGCGTATATTGCGGATTCCAACACAACAACCCAATTGCGCGTGTGATACTCACCGAGGAGGAGATGGAGGCGGAGTTCAAGGCGATTAAGAAGATCGGCCCATTCGAGAATCTATTGATGGTGACGGGTGAGAATCCGAAGGTGGCAGGAGTGGAGTATTTGGAGGGTGCGCTTCGTGCTGCTCGACCATACTTCTCGAATCTGACATTGGAGGTGATGCCACTCAAGGCGGAGGAGTACAAACGCTTGAGCCATGCAGGGTTAAATGGTGTTGTATGCTTTCAAGAGACATATAATAGAGAGCGCTACAAAGTCTATCATCCACGTGGCATGAAGTCAAACTTCGAGTGGCGTGTCGATGGCTTTGACAGAATGGGAGAGGCAGGACTACACAAAATTGGAATGGGAGTCTTGATCGGGCTTGAGGATTGGAGGACAGATACCGCAATGCTCTCGCTCCACTTGCGTTACCTACAGCGTAAATATTGGCGCACAAAGTTCAGCGTTAACTTCCCACGTATGCGCCCTTCGGAGGGTCACTTCCAACCAAATGTGGTGATTAGCGATAGGGAGTTGGCGCAGCTGATCTTCGCCTTTAGGATCTTCGACCACGATGTAGATATCTCAGTATCGACACGTGAGGAGGCGTCGTTCCGCGACAACATAGCAACACTCGGGGCAACCTCGATGAGCGCAGGATCAAAGACCGAACCGGGAGGGTATGCCACATATCCACAAGCGTTGGAGCAGTTCGAGGTGAGCGACCAGAGATCTCCATTCGAGGTGCAAGATGCCATCCGCAAGGTGGGATACGAGGCGGTTTGGAAGGATTGGGATGCAATATTCGACAGAGCAGATTATGGGGGAGCGATATAGTAGACACACCATGTTGCCGCAGATCGGTGATGAGGGGCAACAGCGACTTCATGAAGCCTCTGTTCTGCTTGTTGGTGTTGGTGGATTGGGCTCACCTATAGCGCTTTACCTCGCGGCATCGGGGGTTGGACGCATAGGATTGATCGACGCGGATGTGGTAAGCGAGAGCAACCTACAGCGACAGGTACTATACAAAGAGTGCGAGATTGGCAAGCTAAAGGTGGAGTGTGCAAAGAGCCGCTTGAAGGAGCTCAACAGTGAGATCACGGTTGATATCTACCCCACTCGCTTCGATGCAACTTCGGCTCGCGAGCTGGTCTCGAAGTATGATATCGTGGTTGATGGATGCGACAATTTCGCCACTCGATACCTAATTGACGACACCTGCGCGGAGCTCAACAAACCATACGTATATGGCTCAATCGGTGAATTTCATGGGCAAGCATCGCTATTCAACTACCAAGGCGGAATGCGTTATCGCACACTCTTCCCCGACGAGAAGGCACTTACACAACGTCCCTCAAAGGTGATGGGTGTGATGGGTGTTGTACCGGGTGTGGTCGGGTGTATTGAGGCGACTGAGGTTATTAAGGTGATAACGGGTTGTGGCACAACACTTCGGAATCGACTCTACACAATCGACTTGCTGACCATGCAGAGCAACATCCTAGAGCTGTGACGTGATAACTTCTTCTCGTCATCCTGAACTTGATTCAGGATCTCGCGAAGAGTTTGAAACATTGATAGTTAGGGATCCTGAATCAAGTTCAGGATGACGAGAAATGTATATGCAGCAGTAACACTAGGATAACATCAGAATTATGACAAAAATAATAACATTTGCAATTATCGCATTGATTGGGTTCACCGCATATGCAGTTGCACAAAACAAGGCAGAGAAGATGACTACAGTAAACTTAACAAAGGCGGAGTTCCTCACAAAGGTTGCGAATTTCGAGGAGAATCCACGCGAGTGGAACTATTTGGGCGAGAAGCCAGCATTGATCGATTTCTACGCTACGTGGTGTGGGCCATGCAAGATGATTGCCCCTATCCTCGAGGAGTTGGCAGCCGAGTATGGCGATCAGATCATAATCTATAAGGTCGACACAGAGAAGGAAGAGGAGCTAGCGGCACTCTTTGGAATCCGCTCGATCCCAACGCTTCTATTCATCCCGATGGACGACAAACCACAAATGACACAGGGGGCAATGGGCAAGGCTGACCTAAAATCGGTGATCGATAACCTACTCCTCAAAGGGAAATAGAGGGGGTAATTTTCTATTAGTCCCACGTGAGATACGTTCCGCAAGGAACGTCATCTTGAACTTGTTTTATTACTGTCCGGGGAAAGTTTCTGATTCGTGTTGGCACCACGTCCCGGCTCTGGGGAGCCGGGACGTGGTACCAACATAACACGACAAAGCAATCCCCAACTTATAAAATTTATAAAAGCGGAGGGAAGTGCCGAAAATCGCCTGTAATTAACAGCTCACTTCATACAGAGAGTGGCTAACAAGGATGAGTTTTGGGGCTTCGCGAGCATTTTTTAACCGCAGTGGGCTATTGCCCATGAGGATTAAAAAGCGGAGGGAAGTGCCGAAAATCGCCTTGTTAGCCACTATCCTACTCAAATCCTACTCCTGAGGTAACATACTTTCTAAGTTTATCGAGGTTACTCTTAAACGGCGTAGCGATCGGAGCCTTCACCCTATAGTCGATATAGAGCGTTGGGCAACACGCATAATCAGCCTTTAACTTACGCCACTCCTCAAATTTCTTGTCATATGCCGATATCGCGATCTGTGCCTTTTCTCGATCGATATTCGTGCCATTTACTGCATTCTCAGCGATCATCAACTCCATGATCCATATCTGCTCATAGATCTCATATTTGATACGACCATAGGTTGTCGAAACCTCCAAAAACTCCTGATCTTCAGCCGATTCCAGCTTGATCTCGCGAGCCAACTCCTCGATTCTATACCACCTCTTCAAATTCTCATGCTTCTCCTCCAAAGCCTGCTCTACAACGCCATTCTTGGCGGCATTATCCAACTCTAGACAAGCCAAGAAGTGGTCACGCGTATGCCATATAGTATGGTTAAACAGCTGAGTATGTTGACCATAATAGCACGCCTCCTCCGAGAGCAGGTTCAACTCACGGAATCGCTTCACATCCGCCTTCGAGAGGTGCAACACATCCGTTGCATACTCGTTGAATATCTCCTCCTCCGAGCGCTCAGGGGTGAGTGTAAAGTTACGAATTACATACTCGTTGAGTTTGATCCACAGCTCATTATCGAAGTATGGGCCACCCCAACCATCGCCCCATGTCCATGTCCAGAATCCGCGCACATTCTCCTTATCATAGAGGTCGCGAAGTCCCTTCTTCTGGTCTGCAGGCATCTCACACCAACCATCAATCACACCGCGACCGATATAGTATGGATGCGAATTCTTGCCATAACACCCCGCTTGGTTTGTCGATATCTCGACAATCTGCTGTAGCTCTCCAACACCGATATTTGGGTTGAAAGGCTGCCCTCTAAAGAAATCACGTGTGGTATGTTTGATCGAGATATATAACTTCTCATGTGGCTCAACTTGGCTCATGGTAGCATTGTAGACCGATGGCAAAGTGTGCAAGTTACTAAAGTCCCACGTCCTGTAGATCAAGGTTTTACCACGCTTCACACACAATTCATCACGAAGAATATTGATAAACATAGCGTGCTCATCGGGAGTTCGAGCAGGCGATCCACCCACGTGCTCCGGCGTATCATGAAGATAGGTCTCACCATGACGAATCATGAGTCCATCGAGCTCCGGAAAGCGCCAAAAGAGTTCCTCGATCTGCGCACGTAGGATATCCTGCGTACGCTCCTTGAAGATTGTGATGTTACCATACTCATCCTTCATCTCAGCGCCATACCTCTTCATCAAAGAGTTTGGGATCACCAACATATCGGTGAATGGTATATTTTCGAGCCCCGCTCTTTTAGTCCTCTGCATCTGAACCTTCAACTCCGCTGCGTGGCGCTCGATCCACTCTCTCTCGGCTGATTCATAAGGCACGGCATACTCCGGGTGTTTGTCATAAGTCACTCCGCATTGAACCTCTCGCTTGATCACCTGAGTCCTATACCCCAACTCCTTGAGGAGGTTTGGATCGGTAAATTGACTCTGGAATAGAGGCTCTCCCGGATTGTGGTGAACTAGGTTCAACAACATATCATATCGCTGCTCTGCACCAAACGTTGCACTGCAACACAATACCATGATGGCTACTAATATCTTTTTCATAGGTCGTATTTATATTAATGGAAGTTAGTATCTTTAAACTCAGCTGGATAGAGCTCGATCAACGCGCTCTTCTTTGCTGGGATAATATGTTTGTACTGAGGCTGCAATCCTGCGGCATTGATGATCTCCATCGCCTCCGCCGAGTCCTCAAATTTGGTTCTTACGAATGGTGTGGTATTAGTTACAGGGGAGTTCGCACCATTATTCTTTATGTCGTTGCTCTTCACGAAGTTATCCTCCGCCACGATATCATGACACTCCGATGTCCAGACGTGAAGCCAGAAACAGGTTCTCTCGTAGTTATTCAAGACCACATTGCGACGAATAGTAAAGTATGCCGAACCATCATCCGGATAGATACAACGCGGACCATTATAGATATAATTCTCCTCGATAACACTACCCGGCTGCTCACCCAAAACATATAGGATTCCACCATCCTTCAACGCTAGGTGGGTGTTACCCGCCTTGTTGCGACTCATCGAGTTGCTGTGCGCCACTGTCGAAGGTGGGATCTCCGAATTACCCCACCACCATCCCATAGCGATAGCTCCATAAGCTGTATCTGCAATATCGTTGTGCTCGAAGTTGACATTCGCCACAAAGAAGGCTGTCATACCCTCCAATTGGCGGAAATCAAGACTCACATTACGCACATAGTTATTCGTGATATCAATATACTCACACACATCCTCCACACCCGGGGCATAGAGTGGGCCATTTCCGATTATGTAGTGCTGAGGGTGACCAACACTTACCGAGTTACCCAAAAGATCGTGGAAGTAGTTACCATTAACACGGCTATTCTTAACATCGTTGACCATATTGACTGCAATCGCCGAACTCAATCTCTCGAAACGGTTCAACTCAAAGGTGATATTCTCCGCACTCTTCACCTCGATAGTTCCGCGCGGCACATCACAAACATCATACTCCGTTGGGTGCCAGTTACCTCCATTGACATACTTAGCCGCCAAACCTGCACTCTGGATACCCGCAAAGGCGTGAGAGCCCTCGATCTCCATCAACTGCCAATGGTCATGCGTGAAGGTGATTCCCTCGAAGTGGAGGTTACAAACTCGCGACTCCTTAGAACTTCCCTCGATACGTATCAATCCATCCGACAAAGGTGCGATAACCTCAGCTGTCGACATATCCTCGCCCGAGCTATAGTAGTATAGTGACTTATTCGCCTTATCGAAATAGAACTCACCCTCAGAGTCTAGCAACTCATAGGCATTGCGAATCACGAAGGCTTTGTCATACTTGAAAGCTCCGGCCCACGCCATACTTGCCGATATCGCGCCATATGGTTGTTGCAACTTCAATATTGTCTCGTCACCAATCTGCTCAATCTCGCGGATACAGAGGATCTTCTCCGTCCAGACATTATTTTGAACCAACTCAACATCATCTGGGTTGTTGTAGAGGCGAACGTCCGCTGTGCTAAACTTCACACCATCGATACCGACACCTGCATCGAAAGCCCAATCCTCTTCGCCCGTGATCTCATACTCTCCCCAATCCGAGATTCCATTGATCGGAGTATCTGTTCCTGCCATCCTCATTCTCACGCCATTCACAAAGAGCGTTCTAAGTTTTGTATCTCGATCAAGGTGCGCTCTATAGATATTACCCCCGACACTCTCCCACTCCGATGTGACCTTAACTCCTCCACTTAATATTGGGGTCTCATCCTCATAGGCTTTATAGCTGATTGTATATCCGTTCTTTCCCGAATCCTCCTCTGTAAAGATGATCGGTGATGTGATATTATATGTTCCTCCATGTAGATATACAGTTATATCCTCCTGCATATTTTTGCTCACCTTAGCAACACGTTGCTTGGCGGCCTCGATAGAGTTAAATGGCGACTCCAATGTTCCCTTGCCACCACTTGCCGCAGTTGGCGACACATGATATTGGATCTGGGCATTGGCCGTGAGCGACAAACTCAACAATGCTCCGAAAAAGATAGCTCTCTTCATAGTTATAGTATAGGTTAGTTTATTTAAAGTTTTTCTCAATCACCTCCAAAATCTCTGGTGAAGTTGCATCACAATCACCCACCTCGAGTTTAAGCTCCAAAAGCTGCTCTTTGAGCTGTTCTAGCACCTCTGCATACTCCGGGTTCTCCGCCACATTTGTTGTCTCAAACGGATCAACACGTAGGTCATATAGCTCAAATGATGGTGGTGTTGGGGTTATAAGGGTCGTATCATCCTTACGCCACGAGAAGGTCTTTTCTCCATAGCGATGTGGTTCGTGGTGGCGACCATAGAAGAAGATGAGCTTGAACTCCTTAGTACGAATTCCGAAGTGCGCTGGCACATTCTGGTGTATCATATGCATCCAATAGCGATAGTAGATCGCCTCGCGCCACCCCTTTGGCTCATCTCCAAAGAATACACCACTGAAGTTATCACCCTGCATATACTCGGGAGTTCTATCCGCACCTGCCAACGCAAGGAGTGTTGGAGCGAAGTCAACATTCTGGATCATAAGGTCGCTATGTGAGCCCTTTGCACTTGTTGCACCCGGAACACGCATGATGAATGGCATACGAAGAGACTCCTCATACATCCAACGCTTATCTGTCAAGTCGTGCTCTCCGAGCATCATACCCTGATCCGAGGTATAGATGATGACGGTGCTATCCCACAACCCCTCATCTTTGAGGTGTTGGAAGAGACGCGCTAGGTTGTCATCTATTCCCTTTATGCAACGTAGATAATCCACAATATATTTATTGTATGCCGCGATGGTGTTCGCCTCGTCAGAGCCCTCATCAATCTCAAATTCCACGACATAGTTGAAATCGACATTTCGATCAGAGATCGATGTTCCATAGATTCTATCCAACGAATTCTCCTTTCCACGTGTTCCGATCGACCCGAAACCCTCTCTATTCAAAAGAGTCTCCGGTACGGGAATCTCATCATCAGCAAGATACTCCTCGTAGCGAGGATGATACAAGAAGTACCCGTGAGGCGCTTTATAGTGGTGCATCACGAAGAATGGCTTATCTTCGTCACGTTTGTTATCTATCCAATCGATTGTTATATCGGTTATGATATCGGTTGAGTGCCCCTCATATTGAGTGGTGTTATTTGGGAATTTCGCCTCCGTGTTATCGCTATTTGCAAGGAGCGGATTGAAGTAAACACCCTGCTCACCAGCCTGAGTCAAGACACTATAATAATCAAACTCCGATGGTTCACACCCCAGATGCCACTTTCCGACAATCGCAGTCTGATACCCCAAACTCTTCATCTCGCGTGCAAGATGTTGTTGGCGCGGATTTAACTTTTCGTCGAGCGTCAATACACTATTACTATGCGAGTATTGCCCCGTCATAATCGTTGCACGCGATGGAGCCGAGATAGAGTTGCCACAAAATACATTATCGAACACGACACCCTCCTCTGCCAAAGCATCGAGCGTCGGCGTCGGGTTCAGCTTCGCAAGGTACGAGTTATACGCCCCTATGGCCTGCGATGAGTGGTCATCCGCCATGATATATATAATATTAAGCGGCTTGCTTTTTTGCCCCTTTTTGGGTGCTGCATGACTCGCAATGGGCACTGCTACTGCAGCGGCCAAAGCGAGGATCATGGCGTTAGATTGTTGGTTAATCTTCATTATTTTTGGTTGTTAGGTTATCTCTATTTCAGCTTACTTATCCCAAAGGTAACAAATTACTCCTCTCATAGGATATATTATTAGTGGAAAAACTGCAAATTAACGGCTAATTAACCCGTTAATTCTCGAAAAAATATCTATATTTGTAATCAGAACTACGATGGCTAACTACCTAACTACAAATCAAATGAAAGAGTCAGAGATTCGACAACACTTAAAAATGGTTATTGAAGATGAATTATTTGCAAATTCACCTCGATATAGTGATCTACTGACATATCTGGTAGAGAAATCGATCCAAGGGGAGAACCTCAAAGAGGTGACTATCGGCTCTGAATTCTTCAGCAAGAGCTACGATGATAGCGAAAAGAGTTCGGGGGGAGTGCGCGTCTATATGTTCAATCTTCGAAAAAAATTGGCGGAGTATTATCAGAGTAGAGGTGCGAACGACAAGATCCAGTTTGAGCTCAACAAAGGGAGCTATAACATCAGTTTCGTTCAGACCCCAATGGTCAACAAATGGGGCAAACTGACCCTTATAACAGCTGCGATCATCGCAATATTAGCTCTCGCTATTACACTATATAATAATACCCAGCGCAAAGATCTCTACTGCTGGAGTGAGTTTATCAATAACAACACCCCAATAACAGTAGTGCTAGCTGACCATATCTCGGTGAGATCCAAGATGGACGATCAACCCGTTTTGATTCTACACCCCGAAATATGGAGCAACAAGAGCTACCTAGATTATATCGAGGAGAACCACTGCGACACACTCCGACTAGCGTCATTCCCATTCTACACCAAGGCGATCCCATATGCCGTATGTGAACTAACAAGGTGGTTCGACCGATACGAAAAAGAGTTTGAGATAATATCGGAGAGTGAGTTTAAAATCAAAGATACGAATAGCTCCAATATAGTCTACATAGGGCAATCGAAGATCATGGCTCTCTCGAATGAGATCTTCCTCAAAAACAGCAAGGTGTTCTCCGTCGATGGGGATATTGTCTATGTCACCAAAGATGGCACAACGAAAGAGTACAGGCCTCAATTCTCCGGGGAATCCTCATTGGAGGAGTATGCCATAATCTCATATCTCCCACTCCACAACGGCAATGTTGCGCTCTACTTCGTCTCGAATAATGATGTGGGAACTATGGCGACCGTCAAACGATTCACCAACCGCGAACTGCTAAAAGAGATATACAAGGAGCTACCCTCTGAGAATCAATACTTCAATGCTCTATTCAGGGTAAATGGCGTTCAGCGCAGCGAGATAAAGTGCGAATTGATAGAGCTGGAGATCATCGACGAATAATCCGCCCCCACCCCCGCAAACAAAAAACCGTCACCTACACAAAAAAACCGTCACCTGCAAATACAGATAACGGCATTGTCTGGTGGGCCCAGAGGGGCATGATCCCACGACCTTCGGATTATGAGTCCGCTGCTCTAACCAACTGAGCTATAGGCCCGATATAAAATAAGCTCCTAAAAGCAATGCAAATATAGAAAGAAATTCTAATATATGCAACCCAATCTCAACAAAAAAGTGATCTGAAAGAGAAATTCCCTCCAGATCACTAATTCGTAAACTCCGATCCCTCTTACTTCGAAGATGGGCGGAATACTCTCTTCTCCTTGATGCGAGCCTTCTTTCCTGTAAGTCCACGGAAATAGTAGATACGCGCACGACGTACAACACCATACTTGTTCACCTCGATCTTCTCGATATGTGGTGAATACAATGGGAAGATACGCTCTACACCTACACCATTTGAGATCTTACGGATAGTAAACATCTTAGTCTTACCTGTACCCTTAACTTGGATTACAACACCACGGAACGACTGCAAACGCTCCTTGTTACCCTCGACAATCTTGATTGTCACTGTGATTGTGTCTCCTGCACCAAATGCTGGTACCTCTGACTCTGGCTTTGTCCACATCTGCTCGTTAACGAGTCTGATCAATGCGTCTTTGTTCATTGTAGAAAAATTGTTATAATTCAACTCACAACATTATCGCTGCGCCAATGCTACCATAGCGGGTCACTACCCACTAATCTCATGAAAATCAACAAATTGACTCCCAACATTGCTTGACACCCTATTATAAGAGGTTATGTCGTTTGCCCTAAGGCTGTGCAAAGGTAAGAAAAATTTATTTTTTAACCACCGTTTTCACTATTATTTTGCGAAAAAAACTAACTTTGCAAAAAACAGACTTAAATATGCAGAACGAAAAATTGATACTCGTCACAAACGACGATGGATACGATGCTCCCGGAATCACGGCACTAATCGAAGTGGCTTCAAAATTTGGCCATGTAGTGGCCGTAGCGCCAAAAGAACCACAGAGCGGAAAGAGCCAATCCATAACGACATACTACCCTTTGTACCTCGACACGATCTACAAACGAGATGATGCTGAGCTCTATGCGCTCAATGGCACTCCGGTCGATTGTGTGAAGTTCGCACTGGACCACCTACTCCACTCTCGCAAGGTTGATCTGATCCTATCGGGAATCAATCACGGCTCTAACACCGCCATAAATGTGCTATATTCGGGCACTATGGGGGCGGCAATCGAGGGGAGTATGTACGCCGCTGCGGCGATCGGGTTTTCACATATAAACCACTCGCACAGAACAGATCTCGAACCCTCGAAGTATTATATGGAGAGAATCATCCGGGATGTTTTGGAGGCTGATCCGGGCGTCTCGACCTGCCTAAATGTGAATATCCCAGACCTCCCACTTGACCAGATCAAAGGGATCAAAGTCGTTCGTCAAAACAGAGGCCACTGGCAAGAGGAGTTCAAGGTAAACAAAGATCCGCGTGGCAGGGAGTATTATTGGCTCACCGGAGAGTTCACAAACCACGAACCCGATGCCACAGATACCGACCTTGCCGCGATTGCAGAGGGGTATATATCGGTTGTCCCAACTCAAGTAGATATGACAGCTTATGATAGGTTATCCCAGACCGAAAAGATTCTTAAACTCTAAGAGCAATAGGTAGTTATGATGATCAAACTCTTTCTAATCATTGCGATAATTGTCCAGACGATAGCTACGCTATTCGCCATTAAATTGGTGCGTACCACCAAGTACAACGCTATCTGGATACTATTTATCGTCGGGTTGTCGGTGCTCTCCGCCGAGCGCTATATGCAGCTGATCATCTATAACGGGGGCGACATATCGAATAAAGTATTTCAATATACTGGTGTTGTAGCCTCCATAGGATTGTCGGTCGGGGTGATGTATGCCCACAAACTATTTCAATATATCGGCCGACTCAACCAACAACGCTCACTGGTCGAGAAACGAATTTTGACCGCCGTAATCAGAACTGAGGAGAAGTCCCGATCACGCTTCTCGAAGGATCTGCATGATGGTCTTGGGCCACTCCTCTCATCGGCAAAGATGTCGCTCTCAGTCGTGGAACGGGCGAAAACAGAGCAGGAGAAGCGTGATATTGTGCGCAACACTGGCTACGTGATAGATGAGGCAATCCGTTCACTGCGCGAGATATCGAACAATCTATCTCCGCATATACTGAGTGACTTCGGGGTGGCGCGTGCCGTTACAAATTTCATAAATAAGAGTGCGAATATCGGAGGCGTCAAAATCCAATTCAACTCAAATCTGGCAGAAAAGCGCTACGACATGGATCTCGAGGTGATACTCTATCGCGTGATATGTGAGCTTATAAACAACTCACTCAAACACTCTATGTGCCGCAAAATTGGAATCGAACTTCACCAGATCTCAGAGAGTATCACACTCGAATATTACGATGATGGCAAGGGGTTTAAGCCCAAGACAATGATGGATTGCGGCATGGGGTTATCCAATATCTCCACACGCATAAACTCTATAAATGGGTCGTTTTCAATCTCTAGTGAGATCGGAAATGGTATGCAGGCATCAATTCATATAGATATAAAACAGATATAAAGCTAAGCTATGGAGAAGAGACGCGTTATATTGGTCGATGACCATATACTTTTTCGAGAGGGACTGCGTGGCCTATTGGAGCACTATGCACCCATTGATGTTGTTGCCGTTGCATCTGATGGCGATGAATTCCTTGAGATCATCGAAAAGGGGATCGAGGTAGATGTGATATTTATGGATATCTCGATGGAGCGTGTCTCGGGGGATGTCGCGACACAACGCGCATTGGCCATGCGTCCGGATCTTAAGATAATCACCCTCTCGATGTATGGCGATGAACACTACTACACCCGTATGGTGACAGCCGGTGCGCGCGGATTCCTACTCAAAAACTCCGATATCAATGAGGTTATAGAGGCTATAGAGAGTGTCTGCGAGGGTGGTGACTACTTCTCAAAAGAGCTTCTCACATCTCTCAGAAGCAATATGCACACCTCAAGCAACTATCACTTAAGCGAAGATATCCTCTCCTCGCGTGAAAGCGAGATTTTGGTAAGTGTCTGCCAAGGGCTCTCGAACCAAGAGATTGCCGATAAACTCTTCATCTCGAAACGCACGGTAGATAAACATCGCGCAAATATCATGGAGAAGACCGGCTGCCGCAACACCGCAAATCTAGTGGTCTATGCGATCCGCAACCACTACATCGACTTCTAGAGATCGTTGCTAGGCAGCGAAATTTTAAAGATAACGTAGAGTACTCTTCAGTCACATACCTAAGTATGCTCCTTTCAGAGCCCTCTACGCCATCTTCAAAATTTCATCCACCTATCAACGATCTCTAATACAGAGCAAAAACTTACATTTTCCAATAAATAACTGCACCTGCGGAGGTGCAATCTCCGCCCGCCGGAGGCAGTTGATCACGTTACCCTCGCTCTCTCTGAAAAAAGGAGATTTTCAGAAAAAAATCTCCCAGAGAGCGCCAAGGTCTACAGTTTAACCCGAGATTTCCCCTAATGGTGAAATTCGGGAGATCCTGAATCAAGTTCAGGATGACGAGAAGGGAATAAGGAAAAAAAATCGGCCCCCACAAAGTGAGAACCGATTCTATTGTAAGCGGCAGAGTTAACCTCCCACCCCTTAAGCCGAGGAGTCACCTCCCCCACTCTATCATTACATCTTACGACCTACACCACTCTTAGTAGTTGCAGCCTTAGATGCTGAAGAACTCTTCATAGCGCGTGGAGCAGCCTGACGCTTCTCGCTCACTACTGTAGCATCCTCTACTGAGTCAGCTGACTTCTTAGCGCGTGAACGACGTGTCTTTGGCTTAGCCTCACCTGCTGGTGTAGCTGCAGGCGCAATGCCCAATGTGTAAGCGTCGTTGAAATCAACGAACTCGATGATACACATCTCAGCAGCATCTCCCAAACGGAAACCTGTACGCAAGATACGTGTGTAACCTCCCGGACGATCCGCAATCTTAGGAGCGATTGTACGGAACAACTCCGTAACTGCCTCCTTCTGCTTTAGGTATGAAAATACCATACGACGCTGGTGCGTAGTATCCTCCTTAGACTTAGTTGCTAGTGGCTCGATGTACTTCTGTACAGCTTTAGCCTTTGCAACAGTAGTCTCGATACGCTTGTGCAGAATCAAAGATGACGCCATATTCGCCAACATAGCCTTGCGGTGACCCGCCTGTCTGCCAAGGTGATTGAAATTCTTATTGTGTCTCATTTAA
>JBCQTX010000080.1:0-5504 GCA_047174605.1 Rikenellaceae bacterium
TGCAGTATAATTTACTCTCGACGGTGAAACGTTTTGAGGCGTATGAGACGCTCGGGAAACTCTTCGAGGCGGTGGTCTCGGAGTCTATCGAGCTGACCCTATCGGAGCGCATTTGGGGTGTTTTGCGAGGTGCCGTCGCTGCCATTGCCGAGACGTTCGGGCTGACCGACGAAGAGGTATTTGAGGGATTATCGGCAACTGTATCATTCGACCTAAATGTGCTGCTCGCTTACGATTATAAAGCTGCTTGAGGTACTTGCGAAACTTGAGTATTTTATTATGTTAGGTTGTTGTTTCATATATTTCTGTTACTTGGTAATCAGGTTGTAAGTAGTGTAAAATAATTATTGGTGTATTTTTAAGAGTGCTATTGGAGATGAGATTTTTTGCTATTATATTGAAAATATAGTGGTTCTACATTGAAATTTAATAATAAAAAATATCGCTTCAAGAGGGCTTTTAAAAATATGGCAATAATTGTTTTACACTACTTAGAAGAGCAGATCGGTAAAGGCGTTCTCCTCATCCACACAGTAGCAGGGGTTGAGCACAATCTTCCCCTCTCCATACTCTATTGTGGCGAGTGTGACGGCCAGAGTTGGCTGTAGCTCCTTGTAGCGATATCCAATTGGTGGGGTCAGGCTTGTCCAAGGGCGGCTCATATACAATCCGTGAGCGGTGATTTTATGGTCACTCTCAAAGGGGTAGAATCCCCAATCGATGGCCGACCGGAAGATGAATCGCTCGCCATTGAGGTAGTAGTTATGCCCTCCGCTTGTGCCCTCTCTCACCTCGAAGGTTCGCACTCCAAATCGCACAGTTTTGATATCGTCATTTATCTGGGCACTCATATTGTAGAGGTTCGGAGTATCAGGCGTCCAGAGCTCAGCTCGATTGAGTGTCATCTCAAATGAGAATCTATTCACCCCCGATTCCAAACTCTTTTTCACCTTGTGGCTCGCTATCCTCTTGCCCGAATTATCACTTGTGACGGTGAAGAGGATATCCTTGTCGACCCTCCTATCTTCTCTATTCATAACCTCCACCTCGACACTCACCTTGCGCCCATTTGTGGGGAGTATATTCTTCACAAAGATATCATCTACATAGACCCTATCGCGTACCAATAGAGTCACATCGCCCAGTGTCGAGAAGTTGCGCCCATTGCTGGTGTAGTAGTACTCTCCCCACCTCAAATTTGGTGAGTCGTACCATCCTCTACGTCCTCCGGGGTTGGTGAGTCGAATCGCAATCTGGTTTGTAGAGTTGGGGGTAACATACTCACTCACATCGAATTGGAATGGAGTCTCGCCAACTATATCATACGCCGCCAATTTGTGGTTGATATAGACCTCAACACGCATACGGGCCTTGGCAATGTGGAGCAGAATAACCTTATCCTCGACCCCAGAGGGTGCATCAAAGGTGCGCCAAACCCAACTCACACCCTTATACGTATTGGTATTTATCCCCTCCAAAAAGTACTCGTCAATAGTCATCGGGACACTCACCTCACATCCGCCACTCGTAAGCACCTCCCATCCATCTGTAGGGGCGTTCACCGGCAGGGTTGATAGTTCTGGTAGCTCATCGGGTAGATATAATTTATCATCCTGCCACTCAGCATCCGGATCGAGCATAGCGCTCCATCCACCACCCGATAGAGTGATCTCATGCGCCGACACAGCGAACGAAAATGTTGAGAGAAGAAGTAGTAGTAGTCGTTTCATCAGTTTTATGTTGGTTATACACAAATATAATGATATTTTTGTAAATAGACGAGGCTACAGTCCAAATATTTATTTTGACACACGAGAGGGTCACATAGTCGGGTTGGTACAGTTATTGATAGGGAGTGAGAGCATAATATATTTTCACTAAATAGATCTCTATGATTAGAATAGTTCTCTCCCTTGTGATGCTCTTTTCATTGTCGTGTAGCGAGGTTGAATCGCTCGATGCTACGATCGATATGAGCCCCGATTCCCCACTCAAAATCAACGCCTTGACCCCATTCACCACCAAAGGCGAACTGGTAGTAGAACCCAAAGATATGGGCTCTCTTGGCCTCTATTGCGCATTGACGGGCGAGTATCAGTGGGCAGATACTACCACATTCTCTAAGCTAAAGGATCAAAGATTCTACGTTACGGATGATGGCGAGTGGTTGATCGATGGCGACTCCGAGCCTTGGGGTTACAAATCACCTGATGACTACTACACCTTCTTCGCATACTCACCATATAATGAAGATAATCAGATAGTTACACCTCGAATTGTGGGTGGCGAACTCGTCATTGACTACATCGTGCCAAGCAGCTCGGTCGACCAACCTGATCTAATGTATGCTGTGCCTCGCAAAGATATCTACGCGGATACCCAGAATGGGGTCTCACTCAACTTTTGCCACACACTCGCGAGTGTCAGCTTTCGGGTCATATCATTGAGCGATGTGACTATTACCGGAATCGATATCTCAGGGGTTGTTAGCGACGGTACGCTCAGTTGGGATTATGAATCGGGACAGCCAGAGTGGAGTCCGGGCAAGGTTACCGACGCCTCTTTTAGTGTGGAGGTGGGTGAGTACACCCCAGTTGAAGATAGCTCGGCACAGGTCAACACCGATCGAGGTTACTTGATGATGATTCCTCAAGTGTTGGAGAGTGATGTTGAGGTTACAATCTCTATCAAGGATGCTGATCCACGAACTTTGACCATACCGGCCGGCACGGAGTGGCTTGCTGGGTACAAATATAGCTACTTCATACGTTTCGATGGTGGCGATTGCGACTTCATATTCGGGCCTGACGAGATATCTAACTGCTACATCATCAACCCCACACCCGGCGAAGCTACCATCGTTCAGATACCTATAGAAGAGCGCATAAACGACTTCTGGAAGAACTATGCTGGGTCGGGTAAGAAGATCAAAGGGGGAACAAAAGGCACTAGTCTAAGAGCTGTATTGGTATGGGAGGATTTTGCGGGCGAAAACTTCTCATTCACCTACGATATCGATGACGATGATGAAGGAAATATGTTTGTGGAGCTTGTCATCGGTGCCCAGTACCAAGAGGGAAACTTTGTCTTTGCCATCGAGGAGGTGGCTGACGATGATTGCTTGTGGTCGTGGCACTTATGGTTCACCGACTATAACCCCGATATTATAGCAACTGCAAATAGATATAAGATTCAGGCTGGTGTAGATATGGATTACAAATTAGGGGGCTACTCAGGCGCTGTGCATCGATATGCGGATAGCGGAGATGCAACGGTGTGGAGCGATATCTATAAAGACAAATTCATCATGGATCGTAACATCGGGGAGCGAAACGAGTATGCCTCAGATTATGGCGCTGGAGCGGTCTACTATCAGTTTGGGCGCAAAGATCCCTTCCCGGGCAAAGGTGGTCTCTATAGCGATGGCAATTCCCAACCCGGATCTAGATTATCTACGGGCTTTAGCTTCGCCTATTCTATGAACTTTATTGAAGATGTATTTGTCCCGGGATCAGGTAGTTCGGACAACTGGTGTAATGATGATGGCGCTCGCGATACGACAGTCCTATGGAACGATAAAAAACTGTTATTAGAGGGCTACGTAGAGGGTAAATCGATCTTCGACCCATCCCCTTTGGGGTGGAGATTGCCCGTGAAAGATACGTGGAGCTCCTTCAATGGGACGGGATCAAAACAAGTTGGGAATAGCGACTTCACTTCTGTTGGTAAATATAGCTATTATGGCTACCGAGACGCTACGAACTATGGCGGACTCACAGGTGTGAAAGATGAGGTTGTTTATGTGTGGAGCGCCAATCTATATAGTGCTGCAAATGCGTATTGTCTCTACATAACCCCAGAAATAGTCTTAGCCCCCTATAATATTTCGGCGACGTATGGGTTTCCGGTACGTGCCATTGAAGAGTAGTACTACTACAGAGAGTGGCTAACAAGGATGAGTTTTGGGGCTTCGCGAGCATTTTTAACCGGAGCGTACTTAAGTACGTGAGGATTAAAAAGCGGAGGGAAGTGCCGAAAATCGCCTTGTTAGCCACTCTCGTTTAGGCTTCTAGTTCTAAAGGATGAATAAGTGCAGCGCTAAAATAGCCTGCCCATACGTCTTGTTAATAATAGAGTTCTCGCGAAGAGTATACGCCAACTTCAAGTTCGCCTTGTAGCCACCGAAGAAGTAGCTTAGGCCACCACCATAGATCGAGTCATCCACACCACCATGCTTCTCGCTCATCAACTCATACTTAACCCAAGGCTGTAGCTTAGTGTCGTTGAAGTAGTAACCCAACTCCGCAAAATATACATCTTTGGCAGGGACACCCTCCACATAATATTTATCTGTCTCATCACCACCCGTCATTGCCGAGTATGCAAGGTTCACAGTCAACGATCCCAACGCTCCAACTGGCATATCGAAATAGGCATCAATACCACCATTAACATATGCACCCTGAGTGTCGAAACCTAGACCAAAAGTAAGAGTCTTACCCTCACCCAAGTTCGATCCTGCATACTTATCGCAATCGAAGATATTGTACTGCAAGCGACCCATATAACGCATCGGGCTCTCTCTGTAACCGACATCCTCGCCATCCTCACCAGCGAATTTGTGACCCAACAAAGCGTTGATGCTATAGATCAGCTTATCCTCGAAAAAGCCTCCTCCAAGACCGACTCCGATGCTACGACCTGCATCATCTCCCATAGCGCCATTCCACTCACATTGGAACGTTCCGAAGTCATTAGCCAAGAGTGTTCCCGTTCCCTGAATGTTGTTACGGTTGTATGCTGCAAGGATCTTTCCTGCCCATAAGTTAAACGAGTTGTTAAATTTGTGAGTGTACATGATATCTAGTAGGCGAATATCTGCCGTCTTCTCGCCATCTGTGCCAAGTAGCGCAGTGCTCTCTGTCTGCACAAAGAGGAAATCCTTCTCCGTTAGCTGTGCATCAAACATAATACGCATATGGTTAATACCCACACCACCAGCATAATCTGAGTTATCCTCCGACGCTGTGTATGAGCCATAACCTAGCTGCTGACTCTTGACATACATATGTGACAACAACCCCACATTTACCTCTGGGCTAAACTGAGCCGATGCTGAAAAAATAGATATGCTACATAGTGCACATAGCAAAGATAGTGATTTTGTAAAATTCCTCATTCCTTATTTGTTAAATTAATAAAATGGGGTGCAAGATAGTCAAAAAAAATGAGTTGTTGGGCATGTGTGGAAAATATTTTGCATTTTATGGGCTTTTTGGCGTACTCCTACCTTTTACGAGCTCGACAAAGTAATTGCACCGGATGGGTGTGTAGCTCGGATCTTACAAACTACGCTCTAAAATAGATGGTGAAAATAGAAAAATACTAGTGGTGCGTTAACTTTTATTTATTTAACGTAATATACTGAACAACAGATAGATACAACTAAATAATTGTTTTTCGATTTAAAAATCAAAATACTCCACACCCGTCATCCTGAACTT
>JBCQTX010000026.1:0-27606 GCA_047174605.1 Rikenellaceae bacterium
CGAAAGATACCCTCGCTTACTAACATTAATTAATGAGATAAGTAAGACGCAGCATCCGAAAATGCTGCCATTTGTGATAACACATTTGAAATCATAAGCCAATACTTATATGCTTATGTGAGCAGTGGCTTATTGGCTCTTGTAAGCATATAATTATCTGCTTATACTACAGTAGGTACAGTGAGTGCAGTGCTGTAGTCACTATAGTCACTGACCCACTATTAAATCTTCCGCCAACGCTCCAAATCTGCTCGATACTCCTCCAAATGGTGGCGAACGAGATTCTCAATAAATCCCGATGTGCTCATACCACGACTACCCAATTTTCGAGTGATTTCATCTATTTAATCACGTAGAGTCAGTCTAATAAATACAGGCTTTCTATCGACTATCTTGGGTATAGTGAGATACCTCTCTCGATATTCATTCATGCGTTGCCTTGTTGGTGTGCGTTTAGCTGGCTCACTCGTTGCAGATTGTTCCGTTTGTGGAGCTGGTTTAATATTATTATCCGCTACAATAGGAGAAGTTGTTGTAATAACTTCATCAGCAAACATCCCATCATTATCTGCTGTAACATTTGAGGTATCAACCCCTCCAAAATCTCTCTTTTCTGTGTACATATTATATACATTTTAGTTAGTCTATGTTGTGAGTAAAATTGACTAATTATACCCACTATCAAGAGCGAAGTAAATAGATAAAATCCATATATCCAAACAATTATACGCACTTGGTTTTCTATGCGTCACCTTTCTATATATTGCACTTAATCAACTAATTACACTCGGTTTAGTTTGCTGTGTTTTGCACAAGTGAATGGAGTTTGTAGGGTTTAGCTACTCGATATAATGGGTGTTGATAATTGAGAGATTACACGCTTGAAAAAAGATATATATGATATGCTATTCAGAGCTGAGGAAGTCGGAGTTACACATTAAAAAAGCGATAACCACAAAGGTGATATTTTCACACTTTTGCAGTTATCGCTTGCTGTATTTTTATGCTTTATCATCGCCTTGGTCGTCGTCGTTACGGTGGCTTTCACTGCGTAGAGGATGGATATATGCAATGCTTGCGATCGAAGTGAGCAACCGAAGGCTTGGCGTTGCAGATTTCCACCCTCTAAAGCGACCTTTGCCACTGTGACGATGATGATTGAGGTGATTATTCTAAATATTTCTCCTCTTTGTATTGGGCTGCTAGCTCTTTGAGCTGTTTGTAGTGGATGTCAAAGAGTGCCTTTATTTTGCTGAGTGTTAGGTTGTTTGGATCTCGCTCGGTCTGACTCTGCATCTCGACAACGAATTTACGGAAGTCCTTTTCTAGGGTCTCGATCAATGTGCGTTCGCTGTAGTTGGGCACTCGCAAGTGGCGGTACTGAAATAGTGATAGATAGGTGTAGAGCCGTTTGATCTCGTCTCGCTCCAAATCGAATGTGTTTGAGGTTGTAAGCCTTACTCTGTGTCTTTCTCCCATAGCTTTGGTTTTTAGATGGTTAAACGTATTGGGTAGGAGAAAAAATAGGGTGATTTCGCCGACCCGTTGACTTTCACCACACAAGGCAGCAGGTACATTAATAGCCTGCACAGGAGCGAAACCACCCGTGCAGATATAATGAGGTAGGAGCATAAAAATGCCCACCTCGTCTATTAGGCAGGTTTCCCTACCTTGTGTGAATATGAAAGTCACTACAAATGTAGAAATAATTATTAGAAAGACAAAAAAATAGGTTGAGAACATCATTCCCAACCCCAATTTTTAATCACTCCTCTCATCCCCCTCCCCCAAAAATTAAAAGTTAGCAACAAATTTACCCCTCAATTTATTCATTTCGTCATTGATTTTCGTATCGAGAACCTTGGCGTAGTGCTGAGTCATTCTCGTATTTGCATGACCCAACATCTTGGCGACACTCTCCATCGAGATACCACTTGTTAATGAGAGAGTTGCGAAGCTGTATCTCGCTGTGTGGCTGGTCAAATGTTTCTCGATTCCACATATATCCGCTAGCTCTTTGAGGTAGGTATTTAGGCGTTGATTCGAGATCAGTGGCAGCACCGTCCCACGCTCCTTGCAGATCGGATTCTCTCGATATTTCTCGATCAATGCCAACGGAATTTCGAGTAGCGGTATGTTGCACATATTCTTCGTCTTTTGGCGAGCCTTGCGGATCCACATATCGCCATTGTTATCCTTAATAATATGTTCGGGGCGGAGCGTACAGACATCTGTGAACGCCAATCCGCTGAAGACGCAGAACAAATATATGTCTCGAACCTGAGCCAATCTAGGTATGGTGATCTCCTTCTCGATAATCCTCTCGATCTCCTCCTTGACCAAAAACTCCTTCTCGACATTGGTCTCACGAAGTTTCGTAAATCGGAACGGATCGGAGGTAATCCAACCATTCATCAGAGCTATTCGGATCACCTTTTTTAAGTTTTTGAGTCGCTTGACCGCTGTGTTGTGGCTAAGATTTTCGTTTGACTTGAGGTAGACCATATAGTTGTCGATGAATTGTGGGTCGATTTCGGTGAGCGCAATATCGTCCATCTTATATTGGTGTTTGACATACTCCAAAAGCACCTCCAATGACTTCTCATACCTGCGAATGGTGATCGGTGAAAACTCCTTTGATTCTAACTTCTTGATCTGGGCATTGTGCTCCTCGAAGGTCTGTTTGATGGTACGAACGTTGCTCGATTTGCCCTGCAGCAGCTCCTTTATGATCTTTGGGTTGATTGGTTTACGATCTAATTCGAGCTCTCGATGTATCTGCAAAGCCTTCGCCTTGATGGTCTCGATGTAGTCGTTGATTTCTCGTGAAATTTTATCTTTTCCCTTAGCTGCACATTTAGTAACGTTCCAATTTTCGACCGCTATACTTCGTTGGATTCGCATTTCGGTAGAGGAGCCGTTGACGGTGATTCTCAGAAAAATTGGTGCTTGACCTTTGGCGTTGACCAGTGCTCGACGAATAAATAGGGTTAATGCAAATGTTTTTCTCTTCTCCATTGTGTTGTTTTTTGTAGGTTACAAAATTAATCTAAACAACTCAATATTCAAATACGCAAAACGCTGATAAACAGAGAATTAAAACCCAAAGTGTGGTCTATTTTCAGCCGACCCCAATGACCACACTTTAGCACCGTAAAAGCTGCCATACTATGGTCTATTCTGCATAGTCACCAAAAACAAAAACCTCCATATTTCGCTGAAATACAGAGGTTTACGCAAATTTGCATTATCAATAAGTGATCCCGACAGGGTTCGAACCTGTGACCCACAGATTAGAAATCTGTTGCTCTATCCAACTGAGCTACGGGACCATCACATAAATAAAAAACCGCCCAAAATGGTGAATTAAAATCGCCCAAATTAAACAAGGCAAGCTGCCCAAAATGGTAAATTAAAAATCACCCAATTTTAACTAGAAAAAATTACTCCAGATTGAACAAGCCCTTTTTATGCGGTGCAAAGATAAACAAAAAAAATTAATTACCAACAATATTTTTTGCAAAAATAATATCGATAAGATTTGAAACTTAAAGGCTTCTTTACTACCTTTGCCAATTAACATTTATTTTTAAAGCATAATTTATCAGTGTCAAAACTCCTCGAGGGGCTTAACCCCGCCCAAAAAGCTGCCGTTACCGAGTTCGAAAACCCATCCCTCATCATCGCTGGTGCCGGGTCGGGCAAAACTCGTGTCTTGACTGCTCGTATCGCCTATATGCTCGAAAAGGGGGTCGTACCCCACTCCATACTCGCCCTGACATTCACCAACAAAGCGGCCGCTCAGATGAAGGAGCGTCTCGCCGAGATGATAGACCCATACATGGCTCGAACGATCGCAATGGGTACATTCCACTCAATTTTCTCGCGCATTATTCGCGAAAATGCAGAGGCGCTGGGATACCCCACTTCATACACCATATATCAACCATCCGACGCAAAGAGTCTAATCAAATCGATCATCAAAGAGCTAAACCTTTCGGACGACAGATACAAACCAAATACAATCCTATCTCGAATATCATTTGCCAAAAACTCGCTGGTGACACCGGGAGCATACATGGCAAATCCGGACTTTACGGCCGAGGATAGAGAGCTTCGCATACCCCAATTTGCGACCATATACTCAACATATTGCGCTCGCTGCAAAGCATCCGGAGCACTCGATTTCGATGACCTTTTGCTCCAAACCAACATCCTATTCAGGGATTTCCCGGAGATATTGGCAAAATATCAAAATCGTTTTCAATATATCTTAGTCGATGAGTATCAGGACACTAACTACGCTCAATACATAATCATACGTCGTCTTGCTCAACACCACAGCCGAGTATGCGTTGTGGGTGACGATGCACAGAGTATCTACTCGTTTCGTGGGGCAAAGATCGAGAATATCCTCAACTTTCGAAAACACTTCCCAACGGCCAAAACATTTAAGTTGGAGCAGAACTATCGATCGACACAAACCATTGTGGATGCTGCAAATTCGCTAATCTCACACAACAAAACCAGACTCGACAAGAGGTGTTTTTCGGCAGCTGAGATGGGCGAAAAGATCAAGATTGTGAGAGCCTTTACAGATCGAGAGGAGGCGACAATGGTGGCCGATGCGATGGTCGATAGAATGCGCAGCGAGGATGTCTCGTGGGGCGAGATGGCGGTGCTATATCGCACAAATAGCCAATCGCAGGCGATGGAGCAGGCGCTTCGCCAAAAGGGTATCCCATATCAAATCCATCGAGGAAACTCATTCTACGAACACAAGGAGATAAAGGATATATTGGCCTACATTCGCTTGGTGATCAACCCACGAGATGACGAGGCATTCCGAAGAATCATCAACTACCCTACTCGCGGAATTGGAGGCACTACATTGGAGAGAATAGAAGCATATGCAAAACAGCAAGATCGCTCGATGTGGGACGCCATAGATTCGTTGGTAGAGGAGCCAGTGAGCGACCCTATCCAAAAGACAATAGTCAGAAAGGTGAAGGAGTTTGTGGCGCTGATCCGCGAGATATCGCTCCAGAGGGCCACTATGAGCCTCTACGATTTCGGATTGATGTTGGCCAACCGATCGGGGATATTGCCCCTATATAGGCTGCAAAACACCACCGAGGCGACCAGCGCAATAGATAACATCGAGGAGTTGCTCAACACAATGCAGCTCTTCAACGAACAGGTGGAGGCAGAGATGCGAAGCGGCGAGCGCCACGAGGATGAGCCAGCAACAATCGAGGAGTGGTTGCAGAGCGTTATGCTACTCACCGACCAAGATACGGATGAGGAGCAGAGCGAGAAGGTGACACTGATGACGGTTCACTCATCGAAGGGGTTGGAGTATGGATATATCTACATTATTGGAGTGGAGCACAACCTCTTCCCATCACAGAGGGCGATGGAGTCGGGCGAGGTTGAAGAGGAGCGACGTCTGTTCTATGTGGCGTTGACTCGAGCAAAGAGGGCGGCATGGGTCTCATTCTGCGATATGCGCTTCAAGTGGGGAAATATGGAGTTCTCGCAACCGAGTTCGTTCCTTGGCGAGATCGATCCGAAGTATTTGGATATGGAGGATGGCGCTACACTCAACAACCTAAGCTCCAGAAGAGGGGGCACAACAATTAACGATGGAAAATACAACTCAGATAAGAGAGAGAACCAAACGCTGAATAACAATTCGAGAGGATTCATAGCAACGAGACAGCCCAGACGAGGTGAAGATAGAGAGAGAGCTATTGACAACCTGCGCAAACAGTATGACATTCGACATCAACAGGCAAAACGAGAGGCCTTGAACACCCCTCCCGGAGGCTATATTACGCCAACACAGAGAGATAATATAGCGCCACCAAAACCAAATACAGCAGGGATGAAATCGCTCGGCACACGTAGGGTGTCGCAGTCGGTGAACACAACGGCAAGTAGCGGTACAAAATACAACATTGGAGATCGCCTAGAACACAAGAAGTTTGGCAAGGGACGAGTGGTTGAGGTCGGGGCGTGGAGCGATGGAGATATGCTCAAGGTTGACTTCGAGAGTGTAGGGCTAAAGAGTATCATAGCGAAGCTAGCACCGATAGTAAAGATAGATTAAAGATGACAATAAAGGAGCGATACGAGGGGATCATAGGGTGGTTCTCAGAGAATATGCCAGTGGCAGAGAGCGAGTTGAATTACAACAACCCGTATGAACTCCTTGTGGCGGTATCGCTATCGGCTCAATGCACAGATAAGAGAGTCAACCTCACAACGCCAGCGCTATTTGATGCCTACCCATCTGCGTGGGAGATGTCACAAGCGGAGGTGAAGGAGATATATAACTACATAAGAAGCATATCATACCCCAACAACAAAGCGAGAAACTTGTCGAAGATGTCGAAGATGTTGTGCGAGGAGTTTGCGGGCGAAGTGCCTCAGGATCTGGATGCGCTCCAGCGACTTCCGGGTGTTGGGCGCAAGACGGCGAATGTATTGGGGGCGGTATTGTGGGGGCGAGAGGTGATGCCGGTTGATACCCATGTATTTCGGTTGGCGGCACGTATCGGGTTGGTTCGAGCGGCAAAAACTGTACTACAGACCGAGCTACAGCTAGAGAAGAATATACCATCGAATCTGCTACCCATAGCGCACCATTGGCTGATTCTACATGGACGTTATGTATGCACAGCCCGCAACCCCAAATGTGGGGAGTGTGGTATAACAGAGTGGTGTAAGGAGTGGAGCAAAAACAGTAAAAAAAAGAGCGATAGATGAAAATCATGGGAAGCCTATTGGCAAAAAAGAGTATGTTCATAGCGGCTATAATCGCCACTATGCTAGTGAGTTGTACGAGCGATGAGGATCTTACTACAGACGACGAAGATGAAGAGCTAACAACCGAGGAGATTGAGGCGCAAGATGCCACCGCATGGATCGACGAATGTCTCGAGAGCTACTACCTCTACAACGAGGAGTATAAGACAATGGAGCGAGATCTGACACTCGACTATGATGAGTTCCTAAACAGCACACTGTTGAGTATGACAACAAATGTGCTCGACAGAAAATATTACGAGTCATACTATCAACTCCCGATCTACGACTATCTTCTCTATTCATACGTTTTGCGAGAGGATATATCGTCAAAGAGCCGAGCAACGATGGACTCTAGATATGGTGTTGGTTATGGCATTGTGGCGACGGAGTTGGTGCTCTATGGCAGCGGCTATGCAATAGCGGTACATGGAGTCTACAACGACTCTCCGGCCGATGAGAGCGGACTCACACGAGGAGTGGTGATCACTCAGATCGATGGAGCTGAGATCGAGTGGCAAGATTACTACAACCATATCATTAGCCTATGCTACCCAAGCGAGGGAGATCAGATAACATTCACCACACATGACCGCAAAGAGCACACACTAACGGCCTCAACAATAGAGGTAAACCCAATTCTACACTACGAGATCATCGACCAAAATATCGGATACTTAGTCTATTGCACCTTCGACACCAATTTTGATAGTGATCTAAAGAGTGTCATATCTGAGTTTGCCACAGCAGGGGTGAGCGATTTGATCCTTGATTTGAGAATAAATCCGGGGGGATATACCAGCTCGTCAAATCTATTGTCATCGATGATTGGAGGTTCTTATGCAACAAGTCAGATCTTCTCGTACTATCGCTTCAACGAGGATCTAACCTCGAATTATACGACCACAGCCAATATGATGGGTTACACCTACGACTCGTCAGCAGAGATGTTCTACGAGAAGTTCACCTCGGTATCCACAAAGCTATCTCTACCATCCACTCGACTCTACTGCTTGGTGAGCGACAACACCGCCTCGGCGAGTGAGCTACTCATCAACTCGCTACGCGGAATTGACTTCGAGGTTACACTCATCGGAAGCCAAACAGAGGGTAAGAATGTGGGAATGATCGCATTTAACGAGGTGTTTGGAGATTACGAATATGATCTTCTACCGATCACCTTTGAGTCGTTCAACGCCAAGATGGTGGGTGGCTACGAAGAGGGATTTAGCGTCGATTATGAAGTAAACGACATCGCGGAGTTCGCTGACTATAGCTCAAGCGAGCCGATGGTTACCAAGGCGTTGGAGCTGATCACAGGAGTGGTGCAGGATAGCGGTACTACACGATCGTCAATCGGAGAATCTCTAATGAGCACAGGCAGCGGAATCGCCAACCGAAACCGAGGTGGAGCGGTGGCAATCCCTCTAAAGTAATTTATTCTTGCGAAAGGCAAGGTAAGTTCAACAAAATTTGCTACCTTTGCCTTGTTTTATATATATGGTATTAGCAACTCCGTCCGAGATCCTGAACTTGATTCAGGATCTCGGGTAGAGCGGTGTGAAAGGCGGATTAGGGATCCTGAATCAAGTTCAGGATGACGGACGGTGTGTTCAGGATGACGGGGTTGAAAATTTAGTGGACGCCAAATAATTAAAGGGTAAAGATGTTAGGGAAACTTGCGAAACAGAGCGCTACATATGGCATCAGCACGATTTTAGGTCGTCTGCTGAGCTACCTGCTTACCCCCTACTACACCCGTCTCTTCGCACCCGAGGAGTATGGAATCATCACCGATCTCTACGCGTTGATCCCCTTTGCACTCGTGATCCTGACGATGGGAATGGAGTCAAGCTACTTCCGTTTTGCCGCACGAGCCGAGAACGAAGGGGTCGATAAGGAGGATATCCAAAGGCGAAAAAACACTCTATTTGCCACCACGTGGGGCATTACTATTCTCCTCTCGATACTCTTTTGCATAGCGGTCATTGTGTGCCAGAGCCCAATCAGCGAGGTTATGGGGGCGGCATATGTCGCACAACCAGAGCTAGTTACACTTGTCGCACTGTTGATTTTGTTCGATGTTGTGGCTTGTGTGCCATTCGCCAAACTTCGAGAGAGGGGCGAGGCGCATAAGTATGTAATGCTCAAGCTGATGAATATCATCCTGCAGGTTGGACTCGCTGTAGCCTTTGGTTTTGCAGGGCTCTTCTCCTCTCAGATGGGGGTTGAATGGGTGATCATAGCCAACCTTATTGCGAGTATCATAACTCTTTTCGTCACTATTCGAGTGGCTGGATTTGTGTTTCCGAGGATCAACCCGACGCTGCTATGCGCTGTGATGATCTACTCGTTCCCACTCCTATTGAGCGGTATTGCAGGTACAGCAACTGATTTCTTGGATCGCCAAATGATCAAATATATCATTCCCGATGGTGCGATGGCGCAGTTGGGGCTCTATGGCGCAGTGACTAAGATCGCTGTTGTGATGACGCTCTTTACCCAGATGTATCGCCTAGCGGCCGAACCATTCTTCTTGTCGAACTTCAAAAAGGAGGAGTTTGTGGAGTCAAACGCTGCGGCTATGAAGTTCTACATCATCGCAACTGTTGCGATCTTCTTGGGAATCACACTCTTCAAGGATCTCTTCGCCTATATCGTGGGTAGCGACTTTAGGGAGGGGATCTATATCTTGCCGGTTATCTTGGGTTCGAACCTCTTGATGGGTGTTTGGCTCAACCTTTCGTTTTGGTATAAGAGGGAGGAGAGTACAAAGTATGCGCTCTATATCACCCTGCTAGGTTTGGTGGCAAGCATCATCTCGAATCTGATATTGATCCCTATCTCGGGCTATGGCGGAGCTGCATGGTCTCGACTCATTAGCGAGGGGGTGATGGTGCTCTTTAGCTACTATCTGCTCTGCAAACACTACCCTATTCCATACGATTTAGGGCGAATTGCGCAATATATCCTACTTGGTGGAGCGTTATTTGGTATTAGCGTCGTTGTAGGCAAGCAGACAGATAACTTTTGGGTAGTAAATGGTGTGGCAATTGTGTTGTTGATGACATACAGCTGCTTCGCTGTGTGGCGCGAGAAGATAGATATTAGGGGGTTAGTTTCACGAATTATTAGGTAGATAATCAAGGATGAGATTTGCAGATATCATAGGTCACAATGCTCTAAAGGAGCGACTTCGCCAGAGCATAAATGGCGGACGTATCCCCCATGCACAGCTCTTTACGGGCGAGGCTGGCTATGGTGCGCTGCCCCTTGCATTGGCCTATATCCAATACCTCAACTGTGAACAGAGAGGAGAGAGCGATTCATGTGGAGTATGCCCTTCATGCCACCAGATGAGGGAGTTAGCTCACCCCGACCTACACATTGTGATGCCGGTGAACAAACAGGGCAAGAAGAGTGGAGAGACAGTATTGAGTGATGATTTCATCGCTCTGTGGCGCACACAGATGGAGCGATGCGGAGGATATCTCGAACCTGAGAGGTGGTACGAGGCGATGGATCTTGGCAAGACACTGAAGGGTGTTATCTCGGCAAGAGAGGCCGATGAGGTGATCAAACGGTTGTCATTCAAGAGCTTCACCTCGGGGTATAAGGCGATGGTTATTTGGCTGCCGGAGATGATGAATGAGCAGGCGGCAAATAAACTCCTGAAGATATTGGAAGAGCCTTGGGATGGGACACTATTCATCTTGGTATCGGAGCGAGCAGAGGCACTCTTGCCGACGATATTGTCGAGAACCCAACAGCTCACCGTACCGCAGATCGAACTACCTGTTTTACAGCAATATGCAGCAGAACATGGGGTGGCAGATCCGGCACAGCAACAGAGCTATGCGCACCTAGCGGCAGGCAATATTTTGGAGCTACAGAGGTTGATAAGTGGCGAGGGAGTGGGTCAGCGAGAGGAGTTCTTCGAGCTCTTCACCAGAGTTATGCGCCTGAGCTACAACGATAAACACATGGAGTTGATGGCGTGGGCGGAGGATGTCGCACAGCTCTCACGTGCCGATCAATTGGGGATGTTGAAGTATTCGTTGATTATGCTCCGCGAGGCTTATATTCGCCATGCGGGGCTACAAAAAATATGTTATACGTGGGGCGCTGAGGCTGAGTTCTGTACAAAATTTGCTCCATTCATCGGCAACGAGAATATAGAGTTCTTGATTGGTCAGATCGAGGAGGCGATTGCGCAGATCACACAGAACGCCAACCCGACAATCCTATTCACCCACTTTGCCCTTGTGGTGAGTAAAGAGATAAAGAGGAGGTAGCGAGGAGTGGAGAGAGTGATGATCCTTTTGGGCGGAAATATTGGCGATGTAGAGAGTAGAATCGATCGAGCGGTAGAGCTGATTAGCCAGAGAGTTGGACGAGTAACAGCTCGCTCAACGATGAGACGAAGCGAGGGATGGGGCTTCAAGGAGCAGGTCGCACCCTTCACCAACCAAGCGGTGGAGGTGGAGAGCGAGCTGGAGCCAGAGGAGCTGCTAACTCGAACCCAGCAGATAGAGAGAGAGGCGGGACGAGAGAGGGCAAAAGAGAGTGAGGAGAAGATGGAGAGGGGAGAGATCTACGCCTCGCGGAAGATAGATATTGATATAATTTTGTATGGAGAGATGGCCTATAGGAGTGAGCGGTTAGTACTGCCACACCCACTGATGCAGGAGCGAGAGTTTGTCCTTGCGCCAATTGTCGAGATCGCACCAGAGTGGCGCCACCCGATACTAAACAAAAGCTGTAGAGAGCTACTAAATGAATTATAAGAGATAGATGCAAAAAGTAATACTATATATAACAGCTTTGCTCACCCTCACGGGGTGTTTCAAAGATGTGAGCTACAACACCACTATTGTGCTGCGACCAACGCAACAGATTGCGAGTGGTGGCGATGCCATTGAGCTGCCGGGAGTGGTGGCCTACGCCTTTGTGGCCGACACCACCTACTTTACAGTTACGAGCTACGAGATGGCGATGCAGGGTGTTATGGTTGAGAAGGAGACGGGGGAGGAGATATCGGCTTTTGCCAGCTCAGCGCCATATGATGATAGCGATAATTTCTATGAGAATTCGATAGCGCTACAGGTCGACCAAAACGAAGGGACGATAGCGATCGTTGCTATAGATACGCTCAACGGGGATTATGGCTACACAACATATAGTGTGGGGGTGAACCTCTCGACAACCTATTTGGCGGTGAATTTTGCTCCTTGGAAAGAGGGGAAATTCGAGTATGGCAAGTGGTGCTTCGTTGTGGGTGAGCCATATACAGGCCCCGATGTCCCAGAGGTCGAAAACCCCGAGATCGAAGTGCCCGAGATCGAGGATGAACCCGAGGTAGAGGAGGATGCCGAAACCGAGGATGAGGTAGAGGAGGAGCAGACAGATCAAGAGAACGAGGATGAGACTGAAACAGAAGCGGATCAAGAGACAGAAACAGAGGAAGTTGAATAGAGCATAGAAGATGATAAAGAGAGATAACATAAAGATTCATGGGTGGATAACACTCCTTGTAGCAGCCTTCTTCACGAGTGCATTTTTCACACGTTGCGCTAATATAGGCAGACCTACGGGAGGTCCGTCAGATAGTCTACCGCCAGTGATTATCAATATGACACCCGACAACTTCACAACAAATATGGATACACTCATCAAAACTATCTATATCGAGTTTGATGAATTTGTCCAGCTTAAGGATCAGCAGAAGAACTTCTTCACCTCCCCAAAGATGAAGAATACGCCACAGCTACAGATCAAAAATCGGGGTGTGGTGATCACACTACGCGATACACTGATGGCCAACACCACCTATGCGCTTAACTTCGGTAGTACGATCGCAGATTACAACGAGGGCAACCCACTCTACTCCATGAGGTATGTATTCTCGACGGGGGAGACGATCGACTCGATGATTATGTCGGGATATACGGAAGATAGCTACGAAGCGGACTCGGTTAGCGGAACACTTATAATGCTCTTCCCGGTCGATTCGGTGGAGATGAATAAGGATTACGACTCGACACTATTCAATTCGACACCAGCGGTGATTGCAAAGGCGGAGAATAATGGAATATTCCTTGCTCAGAACCTCAAGCCGATCCCATACTATATCTACGCGGTGGAGGATACCAACTCCAACTTCACATATGAGCCGGGGACAGATCAGGTGGGATTCATCTCGGGGACTCGCAATCCGGCGGAGTTGGAGGATTTCGCCATTTGGATCGATACAGCGCGTAAATATGTTGTGGCAGAGCCTCAGCTCCACTTTCGAATGTTCCTCGATGAGGCGTTCAAACGACAACTTCTCTCGGAGAGTGAGCGCCCACAGCAACACAAGGCGACACTCAAATTTGGAGCTCCATACCCTCGTATCGACTCGCTGATCTTCGACTCTATACCATCGGATAGGGTGTTGCTGGAGTTCACAACGGATGACCATTCGGAAGCTGCATTATGGTTTGATATGGAGGCTGAGAGGTTACCAGATACCATTCGCGGACGTATGGTCTACTTCAAACATGACTCTCTGAATAATCTAACTCCAACGAGTGAGGAGTTGAAATTATCTTGGAAGGCGTTCGAGACCAAAGAGCAGACTCAAGAGCGAGAGAAGCTGGAGAAGGAGCGGAAGAAGGCAGAGGATAGTGGCGAGGAGTGGAAAGAGCCAGCAAAGGAGAATCTATTCAAGGTGACATATAGCAAGGCCAAAGAGGTCAACCCCGAGCTCGATATCACATTCGACTTCGACTACCCTCTTTCGCGTTTGGACACCACAGCGATAACCTTCACCCGCCTAACACCCGAGGAGCAGGAGTATATCGAGAAGCTCAAGGAGCGAAGCTCAGCAGGAGATAGTATAGCAAAGGCGCAATTGGCGAGAAACTATCAGGGTAAGAGTCACCCATTCTACTTCGAGCGAGATACCCAGAATATTAGACGATGGTACTTGAGAAGTGATCTGGGTTATGGCACCGATAAATACTACGTGACGATCCCGGCAGCGACATTTACCGATATTGCAGGGTACTCAAACGACTCAATGGCATATGATTTTGGGTTGTACGACAAGACGAAATTTGCGACACTCATTGTCGAGGTGTTAGAGGATATGGAGACTCCATCGCTCTATATCTTGGAGATGCTAAGTAGTAGCGGCAAGGTGTTGGAGACCAAATATGATGTGAAGCCGGGCAAGGTGACCTTCAACTATGTTCCTTCGGGCGAGGAGGTGTCGTTTAGGATGGTGCAGGATCTCAATGGAAATGGTAAGTGGGATAGTGGAAATTTGGTTCACCGCCGCCAACCAGAGCTCTCACTTATGGCTACATGGGATGACAAGCAGAGCATAGCGACAAAGGCCAATTGGGAGATCGAGATCAAGATAGATCCGGCAAAGATATTCGCACCGGAGAGTCAGGCGGAGCTATCAAAGAGGCTTGAGGATCAGGAGCGAGCTCGCATCCGCGAAAAGTATAAGGACAAAAATAGCGAGGGCGGCACTACCCCACCCCGGTAAAATTTAAGCGCAGCAGAGTTTAAGATGAGAAAGATAGTATTAATAATATTGGCAATCATAGCTACACTCCCCACCCTAACGGCCCAAAACACAGTAGGTGTAACAGGCGGATTTGGATCGGGTGGCGAGAGTATATATCCGGTGGTGGAGGGTCGAACGATATATGGACTCACAAACTTCGGATTGACTTGGCGTAACTATAGCCGCGAGAGTGTGGTCGGAGGTTTTGGAGTCGATTTGGAGTATATGCAACGAGGATTTTCATACTCGCCATACGCTTCGCAAGCTGTTGAGGGTGAGGAGCTCTACTACTACACAAGGCGTATCAATTCGATAATGCTACCGATTGTGTGGCAGCCCCATTTCTATATGCTCTACCGCAGGGTAAGAGTATTTTTGGAGGCAGCAGCAACCTTCAACTACGATCTAAACTCCACCTACTCAAATGATTACCTTCGCAACAAATACGAAGAGGCAGGGCTGGAGCTCGAAGATTGGGAGGGGGATTACGAATATATGACCGCCCGTGACAACCGCTTTGGGTATGGACTAGCCGGAGGAGGAGGAATCTCGCTTTTGGGAGGAAAGTATGAGGTAATGGCTCGGGTTCGCTACTACTATGGGCTGTCGGATGTGGTGCGCAATAGAAATAAATATTATAGCAACAACCTCGATGGGCCAGAGAATCCATTTAGCTTGACACCGATCCGCGCCCCGTTGAACAACCTATTCATCAGTTTTGGACTGAGCTACCACTTCGGACCGGAGGGGTTCAAATCATGGAATCAGGAGAGGGTGAAAGTTCCGAATATGGGTAAGGGCTTCGACTTCAAGGGGGAGACAAATAGTGACAAAAGAGAGAATCAACAAAATAAACAGAGAAGATAATGGAGAGCACAAGACAACAAAAAATTTCAAAACAGATACAGAAGGATCTAGCGGAGATCCTACAACGCGATTGCGCAGAGCTATTTCGCGGATTACTACTCACGGTGACAGCGGTAAGGGTCTCACCAGATTTTGGCTATGCTAAGATCTATGTCAGTGTCTTTCCGTTCGATCGCAACGAGGAGGTTCTCGCTATTTTGGCCAAAAATAATTGGGCTATTAGAAAGGCACTAGGCTCACGTGTGAAGAATCAATTGAAGGTGGTTCCGGAGATCGAATTCTTCTTGGATGACTCGTTGGAGTATATCGAGAATATCGACCGGGCTATTAAGGGGTAATTTTCAACAATGGCTCTACTGCTTATCGCTCGACGATACCTGCTATCACACAAATCTCACTCGGTGGTAAATATTATCGCTGGGGTGAGCCTTGTGTCGTTGCTTTTGCCGGTTGCAGCAGTGATCGTATTGCTCTCGATATTCAACGGCTTTAGCGCTATGATCGGTGATATGGATAGCGCCATAGAGGGTGATATCACCATCCAACCCACTGAGGGCAAGCTATTTACCCAGAGCCAAATCGACAAAGCGGCGATCGAGAGTGTGGCAGGAGTCGAGTCCATTAGCTTCTCAACAGAGCAGACCCTACTCATAGAGCACAAGGGGCAAGGGACGGTACTGACACTCAAGGGAGTAGACCAGAACTACGCATCAACAATTCCAATCGAGGAGTATGTCGACGCAGGAAAGTTCCAAGTGGAGTTGGGGGATCTGGAGCGTATGGTGGTGGGAAATGCGGTGGCCTCGAAGCTAGGAATTCGATCGCTTTCTGATATCACAATTGATATCTATTCACTCAAGACAAGCCCGCTGCAGGGTATGGTTCCGATGGGGGCATACAATGCGGAGAGGGCGAAATTGTCGGGTGTTGTGATGCTTGACATAGCGACTGAGGAGCGATACGCATATGCATCTCAGAGGTTGGTCAATCGGCTGCTAAACGTTGAGGATAGAGCCTCAAAACTCTCGATCAAGGTGGCAGAGGGTGCAGATATAGAGCAGGTTAAGGGGCAAATCAAGGACATTGTAGGTGGAGATTACAGAGTTGAAAATCGGCAGGAGCTCAACCCGACGATATATCAGATCATCCGCTACGAGAAGTTGGGGGTGATGATCATCTGCTCGTTGGTGATAATCCTTGCATCATTCTCGCTGTTGGGGGCACTTACGATGTTGATCATCGAGAAACGAGATGAGGTGGCGACACTTCGAGTGATGGGGGTGACACACAGTGATATCCGCAAGATCTTCCTTATGGAGGGTGGTTTGATCTCGTATGTAGCTATTTCGTTGGGGGTAGTGTTGGGGGTTGCGGTCACCCTTGCACAGGAGTATTTGGGGATTGTGGAGCTGCCATCGAGTTCGCTGGTTATGCAATATTATCCGGTCGATCTGCGATTTTGGGATGTTGTGGGTGTGGTAGCAATATCAGGCGCTATATCGCTTGTATTGAGCCACTTGACAGTAAATGGAGTTTATAAAGAGAGAGTATAAGGATGAAAAGATCATTTATCATACAATTTTTAGGGGTGGTAGCGATACTACTCACCGCATTATCGTGCAATAAGCAGCGAGCACTCACAGATGAGGAGCTAGCGGTAGTATTTCGAGATGCATTCCTATCCAACGCCTACACCACAACGAACAAACTAAATCTCGACTCGTTGCGCCTCTATGAGCCTATCTTCCAGAAGTATGGCTACACAACGGCCGACGTACAATATACAATTGGTAGCTTTGCAACTCGCAAGAGCGCAAGATTGAGCGATGTTGTGGAGCGAGCAATCGATATGCTCGAAGAGGTTGGCGAGGTGTTGGATTTCGAGGTTTCGATCCTCGATACGATCGATAATATCGCCATTAGGCGCACCATACTTACGCAATATAGCGACTCACTGCTTCAGATGCGTTCGCTCCGTGACACCACAAAATTCATCCTCACATTGGAGGATCTGGATCCCGGGGATTACATCTATCGATTTGACTACCACATCGATTCATTGGACACCTTCAAAGGGAGCTACCAAACAAGAAGCTGGATCGAGGATCGTTCGGAGGAGCTAAAGAAGGGAGAGAAGAGGGCTCGCATAAGGCTGAGAAATGCGATTCTCACCCGTAATAATATCGCGAAGTATGAGAATAATTTCACAATAGATGACACCACACAAGTCGCTGTGCTCGCACTAGCGTCGTTGCCCAACACCAGTGGCACACCCCATTTGACGATCAAGAACCTCTCGATCTATAATAAATTCACAAATGAGCAGGCTCGAGACTCTCTATTCAAGCAACTATTCAAAGTCAGAATCTTCGACGATGAACTTCTCTTCTCAAAATAGTAGGCGACGCATAGCCTCGAACCTGCTGCTCCATCGGGGCAAGCTACTTCGCAACCCTGTTGTGGGGGTTAACTCTGATGGGGTTATTGAGTCGGTCGATTTTGTGGAGGAGTCTAGGA
This sequence comes from Rikenellaceae bacterium, assembly GCA_047174605.1. GTDB lineage: Bacteria > Bacteroidota > Bacteroidia > Bacteroidales > Rikenellaceae > Alistipes. The sequence goes on from JBCQTX010000026.1 coordinate 17,756, forward strand.
TTGACCACTCGACACATACGGAGTTTTACAATGGGATTATGTTGGCGGGCTTTGTCAATGTCCACTCCCATTTGGAGCTCTCATACTTGCGAGGTGCCATAGAGTCGGGATCGGGCTTTGGTGGCTTTGCATCGCAGATTGGACGAGTTCGGAACAACTTCACCGATGAACAACGATATAGCGCTATTGCTCAGGCAGATAGTCAGATGGCACGGGGTGGAGTAGCGGCAGTTGGAGATATTGCAAATGGCGAGAGTGCATTTACAACGAAAGAGTCTAGCGAGATTAAATATCGAACCTTCGCGGAGCTCTTTGGCCTCAACACCACTGATAGCAGTGCGGTAGATGGGTTGCTCGAACACCCGAATAGCTCGCTCACCCCCCACTCGACATACTCATTAAATGATAAGATATTCCGCGAGATTGCCCAAAACGGAGATGCTCCACTCTCGATTCACTTCATGGAGTCCCCATCGGAGATGGAGCTTTACCAAGGGGGCGGATCGCTCCATGAGTGGTACTCTAGGGTTGGTTTCGAGTGTGATTTCTTGCACTATGGCTCTCCGGCAAGGCGGATTGTGGAGTCCGTGCCGAAGGATCGAAGTGTGATATTGGTACATAATTGTTGTGTTACGCAGGAGGATATCGATCTGATTATGGGGCACTTTCGATCAGAGGTCTATTGGGCTCTCTGCCCTCGTTCAAACAGATATATCTCGAATTTGAAGCCACCCCTCGAACTACTACGTCGCAACAACCTTAATATATGTATAGGTACAGATTCATTGGCCTCGAATTGGTCGCTCTCGATTTTGGATGAGCTCCGCGAGATGCAAAGCGCACCACTCGGTGAACGCCTTGATTGGGCTACACGAATTGGAGCTCAGGCTTTGCAGATGCCAACACTTGGTGAGGTTGAGGTTGGTCGCACTCCACGTATCAACATCCTCTCGGGGGTTGATTATCGGAGTATGCAGCTCACCGAAAAGAGCAAGATCACCCGAATTATTTAGAGGTAATGTACTCCGCGACAATTCGAGCCGACATCGCAACCAGCTCCGCACAAGGACGTTTTTTATAATACTCTGGGGTACGTTCATCGGGGGTAGGTTCCTGTTTTTGAACTGTCAGCCCCAATAGATCTCGACATATGATCGACCCGTTTTCTCGACGAAACTCCTCAGCGAATTGCTGCACAAGGGCGTAGTTGGCCGATTTAGCCTTGCGATCCGTAGGGTCAAAGGCAGGAGAGATAAACCCAGCGATGATCGACATTCCGCTCACCGCTCCACACACCTCACGAAGTCTACCCATACCGCCACCAAACGAAGCCGAAATTGTCGCCATCAAAGTAGGATCAACCTCAAAAAGATCGGCAAAAGCGAGCGCAACCGATTGCGAACAGTTGTAACCCGATGTGAAATTTGTTCGAGCCCTCTCGACTCGCTCCTCTATATTTATCTGCATAATTTTAAATTTTAGCCCTCAAAATTAGCCATTTATATAATAAATCACAACTTGATGTTATTATTTTCGTAAAAAGTTTGTTTTTATAGTATTATCCACAAAATTTTCACTACTTTTGACCACTGTATGAAAATCGAACGTTACGATAATCTACGAGGTCTGGTACGCAATAACTTTTCTGAAAGTAGCCAGTCGCTTGTTGATAAAGCGTTGGAGTTTGCCTCAGAGCGACTGTCGGGTCTCTCACGTTATGATGGCACTCCGATGCTTACCCATGGTGTGAATGTAGCTCAAATCGTAATCAAGGAGATGGGGCTCGGAATAAACTCCACCCTCGCAACAATAATCCACGATACAATCCGCCTAGCATATAATCCAACAGATGCCACAGAACTAAATATTTTGAGCGATCAGATTCGCGAGATGTTTGGCGAGGAGGCACTCGGAATTGCGGTTGGGCTGAGCAACATATCACAAATCAAGCTAAAGACAGAGTCGGAGCAGGCGGATAAATTCCGTGAGCTGATAATCTCGTACTCGGCAGATCCACGTGTGATACTGATCAAACTTGCTGATAGGTTGGAGGTTATGCGATCTCTGGAGATCTTCCCCGAAAAGAAGTGGCACAAGAAGAGCTGGGAGAGTTTGAACCTCTATGCCCAGATCGCCCACAAATTGGGTCTCTACGCCATCAAATCGGAGTTGGAGGATCTAGCGATCAAATATCTCGAGCCGAAGGAGTATAACCACATAGTGGCGAAGCTCGCCGAGGGAGAGGCGGAGCGAAAGGCCTTTATCGAGAAGTTTGTAATCCCGATCAAGGAGCGATTGGATGCTAGTGGGATCAACTACCACCTCAAAAGCCGCACAAAATCGATCTACTCCATATGGAATAAGATGCACAATCAGAAGATCCCATTTGAGGGTATCTACGATATATTCGCCATTCGAATTGTGATAGATTGCGCCAAGGAGTTCGAGAAACAGCAGTGCTGGATGGCATATTCGTTGGTGAGTGATTGCTATATCCCAAACACCGAGCGGTTGAAGGATTGGATCACAATCCCCAAGTCAAACGGTTACGAGTCGCTCCACACAACGGTGGCGGCAGGCAAGGGTCGTTGGGTCGAGATACAGATCAGAACCGAGAGAATGGATGCTGTGGCTGAGCGAGGAATCGCCGCCCACTGGAGATATAAGGGGGTCAACCAAGCGGCACAAGGTGCTGAGGAGTGGTTGGGTAGACTTCGAGAGCTGTTGGATGCTACGACACAATCGATCGCTGACAGGTTCGACGCCAAACCGGCAAATGATGAGATCTTTATATTTACCCCTAATGGCGATATTCGCAAGTTGCCGGAGGGTGCGACGCTACTAGATTTTGCCTTTGATATCCACTCAAATATCGGGTGTACGTGTGTGGGAGGTAGAATCAATGGTCATTCGGGATCGATCCGCGAGGTGTTGCAGAGTGGTGATATTGTCGAGGTGCTGACCCAGAAGAATCAGAAACCGAAATCGGATTGGATCAACTTCGTATCGACAAGCAAGGCTCGCACCAAGATCAAGAGTTTCCTACGCGAGGAGAAGGCCAAAAGCGCACAGATCGGACGCGAGGAGCTGGAGAGAAAGATCAAGAATTGGAAGATCGCACTCACGATGGAGGAGGCTGTGGCCTATCTGTGCAAGGAGCTAAAGGTGAGAACGGGTACTCAGGTCTACGAGATGATCGCACTTCAGAAGATCGACATTGCGGTGGTGAAGGAGATGTTGCAGAGGCTAGTCTCGGGAGAGGCTGACGAACAGCGACGAGCAGCGGCGGCGGAGATCGAGAGGCAGAAATTAGAAAAGACGAATAGCAAGATTGCTGCTACAGCAGCCAAATCGGATGATGCACTCACCATCGATGACTCGATCGGGAAGTTAGATTATAAGTTGGCTCGCTGCTGCAACCCGATAAAGGGGGATGAGGTCTTTGGTTTTGTGACGGTATCATCGGGAATTACGATCCACCGATCGGACTGCCCAAATGCGAAGAAGCTGCGCGAAGATTATCCATACCGAATAATGGAGGCGAAGTGGAAGAGCAATACTACGGGGGCGTTCCGCGTAACGATAGCGATAGTGGAGAAGGATCAAAACGGAGTGACGAACCAGATCACGGAGGTGATTAGCAAGGAGCTGAAACTGAGTATTCGAAGCATAGCGATCACATCTCGTCCGGATGGCACAGCAGCAGGAACGATCACAGTCGAAGTACCAAGTGTTGGGGTTGTCGACACACTGATCCACTCGATACTAAGGGTGAAGGGTGTAATAAGAGCATATAGAACAAATAAATAGATACAATATATAAAATGAATCACACAAGCAACGAGATAGTTGTCAAGGCTGCAAAACCAGAACATGCGGGATATGCAGAGACTATATGTGAGCTGATCTATCAGTCAGCCCTACAGCGTGGTACGGGAATCGCGAAACGATCTCCGGATTACATCGCCGAGAAGATAAACTCCGGCAAAGCAGTAGTAGCGTTTGATGATGACCGCATAGTTGGATTTAGCTACATCGAAAGTTGGGGACACGAGGAGTATGTTGCCACATCGGGTTTGATCGTAGATCCTGCATATCGACACCTTGGGCTAGCGGCAAAGATCAAGGACAAAACCTTTCTTTTAGCGCGTAAGAAGTTCCCAGATGCCAAGATATTCAGCATCACAACATCGCTGCCGGTGATGAAGCTCAACTCGAAATTGGGCTATGTGCCGGTGACATTCTCCGAACTGACCGACGATGAAGAGTATTGGAAGGGGTGCGAAGGGTGCATCAACTTCGATGTTTTGCAGCGCAACAACCGCCGTATGTGTCTCTGCACCGGGATGTTGTTCGACCCGAAACGCAAGAGAAGAAAAGATGAAGAGGAGCAGGAGATTCAACCATATATGATGATGCTCAAAAGCAAAATACAGAAAATTTTCAAGTTAAAATAAAACATAAAAAAATAAAGTCATGGGAAAGAAAAAAGTACTACTAGCATTTAGCGGGGGATTGGATACATCGTTCTGCGTAAAATATTTGAGCGAGGATTGTGGATACGAGGTTCACACAGCTGTCGCTAACACAGGAGGTTTCGGCAAGGAGGAGTTGGCTCGCATCGAGGAGCGCGCTTTGGCGTTGGGAGCAGCGTCTCACGTAGCATTGGATGTCACACATGACTACTACGAGAAGAGCATCAAGTATATGGTATATGGAAACGTACTTCGTAACGGAACATACCCAATCTCAGTATCGTCGGAGCGTATCTTCCAAGCGATTGCGATCATCGAGTATGCAAAGGAGATCGGTGCAGAGGCTGTGGCTCACGGTTCAACAGGAGCTGGAAATGATCAGGTACGTTTCGACTTGACATTCGATATTTTAGCGCCAGATATCGAGATCATCACCCCAACACGTGATATGATCCTTACTCGCGAGTATGAGATCAACTACCTTAAGGAGCACGGATATGTAGCGGACTTCGTGAAGATGGAGTACTCTATCAACAAGGGACTTTGGGGAACAAGCATCGGAGGTAAGGAGACGTTGAAATCGGAGCAGACTTTGCCAGAGAGCGCATACCCATCGCAGGTGACAGCTGAGGGCGAGGAGTCTTTGAAAATCACATTCGAGAAGGGTGAGATCGCAGCGGTTAATGGCGAGACTTTCGAGACTAAGGTTGATGCAATCGTGAAGTTGGAGGAGATCTGCTCGAAGTATGGTATTGGACGAGATATGCACATCGGAGATACAATCATCGGTATCAAGGGTCGCGTAGGATTCGAGGCGGCAGCCCCAATCGTTATCATCGCAGCACACAAGATGTTGGAGAAGCACACACTTACTAAGTGGCAGCAATATTGGAAGGATCAGATGTCGACATGGTACGGAATGTTCCTTCACGAGGCGCAATACCTAGAGCCAGTGATGCGCGATATCGAGCAATTCTTGGAGAGCTCTCAGGGCAATGTCAATGGTAGTGTGGAGGTTACACTTCGTCCACTAGGCTACACATTGGTTGGTGTAGAGTCAGAGTTTGATTTGATGAAGACTGAGTTTGGTGAGTATGGTGAGGTGAACAAGGCGTGGTCGGCAGACGATGTTAAGGGATTCACTAAGATCCTTGGCAACCAGATGAAGATATACCACATGAATCAGTCAAAAAACAACAAGTAGAATAGATAAACCAATTAGAGCACTCATTTTCGGCACTTCTCTCCGCTTTTTAATCCTCACATACTTAAAGTATGCTGCGGTTAAAAATGCTCGCGAAGCCCCAAAACTGAGCACCCTAATTGATTTATCACAAGGTAGAAATATCTATGATTAAAGTAGGAATTATCGGAGGAGCAGGCTACACAGCTGGCGAGCTTCTCCGTATACTTGTCAACCACCCAGAGGTTGAGATTAAATATGTACACTCATCGAGCAACGCTGGCAACAAGTTGTCGGATGTTCACGGTGGGTTAATTGGCGAGACGGATTTGACGTTTGCATCGGAGTATGAGTTTGACTCGATTGATGCACTCTACTTGTGTTCGGCACATGGTCAGAGCCGTCAATTCTTATCGGAAAACAGTGTCCCAGAGCGAGTTAAGATCATCGATTTGGCACAGGACTTCCGCGACGAGAGCGAGGGGTTTGTCTATGGACTTCCGGAGATCAACCGCGAGAGGGTGAAAACAGCTACTAAAGTTGCAAATCCGGGATGTTTCGCTACAGCAATCGAGATCGCAGCATTACCCCTAGCAGCAGCAGGTGAGTTGAAGGATGAGCTTCATGTTCAGGCACTTACGGGATCTACGGGAGCAGGTGTTAAACCAGCTGCAACGACTCATTTCTCGTGGAGATCAGACAACATCTCGGTCTACAAATCATTTGAGCATCAGCACCTTTTGGAGATTGGACGCACACTCAAATGGTTGCAGCCATCGTATGACAAAATGATCAATTTTGTTCCGATGAGGGGCGACTTCGCACGTGGAATCTTCGTAAGCATGTATATCAAAACTGACCTCACACAAGAGGCGGCAGAGAAGATCTACAAAGAGTTCTACGCAGATGCAGCCTTCACATTTGTGGTGGACAAATACCCTGATCTTAAGCAAGTTGTGAATACAACAAAGGGAATCGTTGCTGTGAAAAAGCATGGCGACAAATTGCATATCGTAAGTGTGATCGACAATCTATTGAAGGGTGCATCGGGACAAGCGGTACAGAATATGAACTTGATGTTTGGCCTCCCAGAGAAGTGCGGATTGGGACTCAAACCATCGGGATTTTAAGAGATAAAAAGATGAATTTATTCGATGTATATCCGCTCTACGCAATTGAGCCGATCAAGGGCGAGGGCAACTACGTATATGACAAGGAGGGGACAAAATATTTGGACCTATATGGTGGTCACGCGGTGATCTCGGTGGGCCATGCGCACCCTCACTATGTCGCAAAAATTAGCGATCAGCTATCAAAACTCGGCTTCTACTCAAACTCTGTGGAGAACTCATTACAGGTGGAGCTGGCTGAGAAGTTGGGGGTCTTGTCGGGGTATGAGGATTACTCGCTATTCCTCTGTAACTCAGGTGCTGAGGCGAATGAGAACGCCATAAAATTGGCATCGTTCACAGCTGACAAGTCCAAAGTATTGGCCTTTGGCAAGGCATTTCACGGACGTACTTCGGGAGCTGTTGCGCTTACGGACAACCCCAAGATCAACTCACCATTCAATCGCACGGATAACGTAACATTTGTGCCATTGAACGATATCGACGCAGTGAAAAAAGAGCTCTCGTCGGGCGAATATTGCGCTGTGATCATAGAGGGAATTCAGGGTGTTTCGGGAATTCACATTCCAAATCCGGAGTTCTTGAGGGAGTTACGTGCACTTTGTACGGAGCATAACGTCTCGCTTATTTTGGATGAGATCCAATCGGGATATGGCCGTTCGGGTCGTTTCTTTGCCCACCAATGGGCTGATATCAAGGCAGATATAATCACTACGGCCAAAGGTATGGCAAATGGTTTCCCGATCGGAGGAGTACTCATTTCACCAGATTACAAACCTTGGCACGGGGAGTTGGGAACGACATTCGGAGGTAACCACTTGGCGTGTGCAGCGGCGATTGCGGTGCTAGATATCTTCGCTTCGGAGGGGTTGGTTAAGAACGCGGAAGAGGTCGGATCGTACTTGATCGAGGAGTTGAAGAAGATCGAGGGTATCAAGGAGGTTCGCGGCTGTGGACTCATGATTGGAATTGAGATCGAGGGGTCGGCATCGGAGCTACGCAAGAGGTTGCTCTTCGACCACAAGATCTTCACGGGAGGTGCAGGAGTATCGACAGTTCGCCTGCTTCCGGCACTAAATATTTCCAAAAAAGAGGCAGATATCTTCCTCGAGACATTTAAAAAACTAGTATAAAAAACGATAACCACCATGAAAAAGTTCACCTGCGTAGCCGACATCGGCAACCTGCAAGATGCTGTACATGAGGCATTTGCAGTAAAAAAACATAGATATTCATTTGCGGAGCTAGGACGAAACAAGACCTTGCTGATGATATTCTTCAATTCGAGTCTACGCACCCGATTGAGCACACAAAAAGCGGCTATGAATTTGGGGATGAATGTCATGGTGTTGGATGTGAACCAAGGCGCGTGGAAGTTGGAGACGGAGCGTGGGGCGATTATGAATGGCGACAAACCGGAACACTTGTTGGAGGCGATCCCTGTGATGGGTTCGTATTGCGATATTATCGGAGTGCGTTCATTCGCTCAGCTCGAATCCAAAGAGTCTGATTATGAGGAGGTTGTAATCGAGCAATTCATCAAATATTCAGGTCGCCCGGTATTCTCGATGGAGGCAGCTACACGCCACCCATTGCAAAGTTTTGCCGATCTGATCACTATCGAAGAGCACAAGACGAAGCCTCGCCCGAAGGTGGTTCTTACGTGGGCGCCACACCCTCGTTCACTCCCTCAGGCGGTCTCTAATTCATTTGCGGAGTGGATGGTAGCGGCTGATTATGAGGTTGTTATAACTCACCCAAAGGGGTACGAGTTGGACGAGAAGTTCACAAAGGGTGCGACAATCGAGTATGACCAGAAAAAGGCATTCGAGGGGGCGGATTTCATCTACGCGAAGAATTGGTCGGCATACGAAGATCCGAACTACGGCAAGATCTTGTCGGAAGATCTCAGCTGGACAGTTGACACGGAGAAGATGGCGCTTACGAACAACGCATACTTCATGCACTGCCTGCCGGTGCGCCGTAATATGATTGTGACGGACGATGTTATCGAGTCAGAGAGGTCGTTGGTGATTAAGGAGGCAGCGAATCGCGAGATCTCGGCACAGGTGGTTATTAAGAGAATTTTGGAGGGGTTAGAGAAATGATAAAAGTTGTGAAGATTGGCGGCAACGTCATCGATAATGAAGTCGCATTTGCAGCCTTTATGGAGCGATTTGCGAAGCTGAAGGGTAAGAAAATCTTGGTGCATGGAGGGGGTAAAATTGCCACTCGCTTCGCCAAGGAGATGGGGGTTGAGACGCAGATGATCGAGGGTCGCAGGGTCACGGACAAGGCGATGTTGGATATTGTGACAATGACCTACGCGGGACTTATCAACAAGCAGGTGATTGCAACTTTGCAGAAGAACGGATGCAACGCAATTGGCCTCTCGGGGGCTGATGGCAACGCCATAAAAGCTACGAAACGCCCTGCAAACCCAATCGATTTTGGATATGTTGGCGACATCGATCCAGCGAACGTAAATAGCTCACTGCTAGAGGTTTTACTCAACAGCGGCATAACCCCGGTATTCTCAGCAATCATGCATAATGGCGAGGGCGACCTACTCAATTGCAACGCAGATACGGTGGCATCGTCGGTGGCACTTGGGGCATCGAGGATCGAGGAGGCTGAGCTTGTCTACTGTTTCGAGAAACGCGGTGTGTTGCGAGATATCAATGACGAAAATAGTGTTATTGAACTTGTAACACCGGAGAACTACCCAGAGCTCAAGGCGAATAAGATCATCGCGGATGGTATGATCCCGAAGATCGACAACGCACTAAAGGCTGTGGCTCAAGGAGTTGCAAAGGTATGCATCAAGCACTCTGACGAATTATTGGAGCAATCGGGAACATCAATCACAAAATAAAATGGCAATAGATCTACTCAAAAAACTTATCTCGACCCCCTCACATTCACGCGAGGAGAGCGCCACAGCTACGATCATTGAGACGTGGTTGACAGGGCGTGGGATTGAGACTAAGCGGTTGGGTAACAACATATTAGCACGTAGCATAGGGTTTTCAGCAGATCGCCCTACCCTACTTCTGAACTCAC
>JBCQTX010000027.1:0-27472 GCA_047174605.1 Rikenellaceae bacterium
CCAAGCTAATATAATCCTTTACATCGCGATAAAAGCTATTAGCTTCATAATAGAGTAGATGCTCACCGCTGCGAAGAGAGCCAAATAGTCCGAAATTGATATTGTCGCTCGACTCTGGGCTCAATGTGTAGTTCGGATATAGAGTAGAGCCATTTCCCAAAAGCTCTCGTGCAGATGGTAATCGGTAGCTGCTCTCGTAGCTCGCCTTAAAGGAGAGCGCTTCGCAAAGGGTAATTCTCGTTCCTGCACCATATCCAAAATCGTTGGTCGATGTGTCGCTCGCAATATCATCGGAACCCGTGATCCAATAATCCTCTTGCTGCTCCACGTGTAGACGGCTCAAATACTCCTTCACGAATATCGTATTACTCACCCTCTCGCCAAAGATATTTTGGGTGTAGCTAAGGCCAAAGATATGTTTCGAGATACGATCGTTCGATGGGATTATATCTGTGTCGACCTCATCATATTGCTCATTACCGACACTCTCCAATTGGTAGTTGAAGTTTAGATTGTGCCAATCACCAAGTTCGTAATCCAGATTTGCCCTCGCTACACTTAGGGGTCGATTGTAATGGCGCAACATTTTATTCCCCTTTTTGATCTCGCTTCGACCACTATTTAGATAGCTGCCATCCCACGAATATAATCGAAATACAGTATCAATAGTTTTCGATTTGTCCCAAGTGTGTGATAGTGTGGTGCTAACATTGAGCTTGTCGGAGATAAATCCATCTTTGCGATATCGAGCCAAGATATTATACGCCTCCTCTTCGCGCCTAACATCGCCATATACAGAACTCTGTACCGATCCCGTCTGAACATCTTTTTTTACCTCCGATCGCGAAGTAGAGAGCATGAATGAGTCGGCCCACTTGCGATTTTTCACCCCTCCTTCGATCTGAAACAGTGTGCTAAAATAGTCATCATGGAAACGAGGAAGATCGGTCAATATATACTCACTCTGCTCACTATCCCAAATCTCAACATCATACATCGTGTAGTCGTTCTTTGAGTACTCCACAGCAATCGTAGGACGAATGATAATCTGACTCTTTGGCGTGACATATTGCCCCGTTAAATTGGCCTCAGCCGTATGGAACGACCCCGCTCCGATCGATACATCAAGGTAGTTCTGATCGCTATCTTTTGTGATGATATTGATAGCACCACCCAATGCATCTGCCCCCAAATAGGCTGGGACAACACCTTTATATATCTCCAATCGCTCAATGATATTTATAGGAATATTCGAAAGGTTTACACCTCCACCCATAGTGCGAAGTGGTACTCCGTCAATAAAATAACGCACCGAATTACCCGACAATCCATTTATCGATAGATCGAAATCTGAGCCAGCTCCACCATCTTCGCGGATCTTAACACCAGCCGTCTTTCCAACGATCTCGCTTAGCGTAGTACTCGTATTGGCCAACTTCTCAACATCGAGTGAGTTCACAGCAAAGATCCCCTCTTTGAGCCTTTGAGTCGTGCTCTTTGCATAGATATCTACCTTCTCGACACTATATAAATTCTCCCTCAATACTGGGTTGTACTCCATGTCGTTGCGCACCTCCACCATATCGACAAAATCTTCGTAGCCCATAGATTGAACAACAACGGTTAGCAAACCTCTCTCAAGGTTGATGGAGTACTCTCCCGCGCTATTCGACACAACCATATTCGACGTGCCATTGACCCCAACGGTCGCCATCGCAACACTCTCGCCCCTCTCATTTGTTATCCGTCCCTTCACCACATACTCTGCCGACATCGCAACAGAGCCTGACGCCATCACCATTAAGATGACAAATAATCCCCACAAAAATCTCATACTCTTCACCCTATTAATTAAAAGATTACCCGGAGGATCTCCTCGCTATCTGTTGCGCACTTGCCGATCAGATCACCACTCGGAGAGTAGAAGGAGCTATCTCCCATATAGTTGATACCACATAGATCCTCTCCCACGCAATTCACCCCGATCACATATGCGCTATTCTCTTTTGCCCTCTCTTGTAAAAGTGTGTTCCACTCCACAGATCTACTCTCTGGCCAATTGGCTATATAGATAGCTCCATCGTATCGCCCATCGTTACGAGACCACTCTGCAAATCGAAGATCGTAGCAGATATATGTGGCAAAGCGATACCCCTTAACATCGATTACGATGTGATCTTCGCCAGCCGTAAAGCTACCCATTTTGAAACAGTTGTGTTTGTCGTAATAGCGGAGCTCGCCAGTAGGGTATAGAGCAAGTAACCGATTGTAGAAATTACCTTCATGCTCATATATGGTCGAACCCATAACCACCGCTCCACTCTCTTTAGCCCAATTTTGCATACTCTCTAGAATAGAATCGTACTCCGCCGCCACTCTATGTTTATCGCTGATTTTAAGCTCTTTGTCGCGTTTGCTCATATCGCATCCCGAAGTGAAAAGCTCCGGTAGGATAACCAAGTCACAACTGTCAATCTTCTCGATCTTAGCTCCAAAAGCTGAGATATTCTCATCTATATCTCCCCACGATAGGCATGACTGTACCAATGCAACACGAATCTGTTGCGAATGGGCCGGTTGCAAGGCGAATAATAGAGACGCCACCAAAAGCAGATATATGTTTGTCCGCGATAAACAACGACCACAACCCATAGTTAATTTGTATATAATTTCTCTATTCATCATCAAATTTAGATAATAAAATTACATACACTCCTACAACCTAGGCCGCCCCAAACAAAACCAAATGAATAAGCAAGATCTCTTATTATATTGATTCTAAGCTCCATCACCCGCAGAGTGTAAAATCTATAAGCATAGGCAGGTCTTCTGACTTATTCCATCTGTTAACGCCTTCCCAGTATCGAATAACTAGTGGCATAAAGAGAGTTAACAAATATAATCTTCTCAAATGTTTCGGAAGAGGAATTTACAGCAGCGGGAACTGTTGCCGATTTACACGGCATTCCCTTTTAATCTATACTTCGAGCTATATTCCAAATAGTCGAGTATTAGAACCAATGCGTCGCAAATGTATATCTAAATTTTTGAATGACCAAATTTTGGAGGCGAAAATATTTTGAGAATTATACATAGATTCTTATTTTGAACAAGTTAGCTCAAAATAAAATTTGTTATTGTTGTAATATTTCACTAATTTGCACACAAATAACCAATCTAACCTAATATAATTGTGAAGTATAATTAAATCACGATTACTCTTTCAAACTCTGTTCAGACTCCAAATAACGAACATACTCGCAAGCAGCAAGCAGAAATGCGCCAACGCCAAAGTTCGATGTCGAGGCTGCATTGACCACCTGACCCGGGATCGCCTTCTCGCCGATAGGTTGCACATAACCCACCACTCCGCTGGGCTGTAGAGCTGTTTTCGAGAGGTAGTTCCACGCCTTGTTAATTACGGGCATATATCTCTTTGCATTTAGATAGCCATTGTTTACGCCCCACATCATTCCATAGGTGAAGAATGCTGTGCCGCTTGTCTCAGCTCCCGGAGCATGGTCAAAATCTATCATACTGCGACTCCAATACCCATCCTCATGTTGGATGGGGATAAGCGCTGCGGCCATATCCTGAAACTTCTTCACGAAGAATTCATGATGCTTGTACCCTTCGGGAAGATCCTTCAACACCTTAGCCAATCCGGCCAAGACCCAACCATCGCCGCGTGCCCAAAAATCCTTTTTGCCATTTTCGCTTTTGTGTTGAGGGTAGACATATTTCGCATCACGATAGTAGAGATTCTCCTCCTTGTCGAACATTATCTCATCTGAGTAACAGATATACTCATACAACTTATCGAGGTAGAGCTCATTACCCGTAATTCCATATAGCTTGACCATCACGGGCATCACCATATAGAGCCCATCGCTCCACCACCAATAATCGCTATTTGGGGTACTCATCTGATACTCCATAACCTCGCGTGCACGAGCTATTTTGTGGGGCTCTGGATCTATGTTATATAGATCGGCATAGGTTTGGAAACAGATCTGCCAATCCCCAAAGAGCACAAATTCATCCTTCTCGCCATAATTATACCTCCACTCCTCTCGGTTGGTGCTTTTAGCCCCCATCCACTCATTGTGTTCAGCCCAAGCTATGGAGTACTCTTTGTAGCGCTCCTCACCCGTCAAGAGGTATGTCTCCATATTTCCGGTGTGGTAGGCGGCATTATCCCAGAATGCCCTCACCTCTAGAGTGTTGTTCGTCTGCCAATAATCATTGACTTTGTGAATTATCTCTCGTACCTGCTCTGACTCGGAGCTGTTTGCTGAGTGTGATGTTGCGATAAATAGGCAACACATTAATGTTATGTAGAATTGCTTCATTGTGGTGGTTAGTTTTGTTTAGTTAATACAAATATAGTGAAAAAATATTAATATAATATTATTGAGTAGAGTCCATTTTGAGAACGTTTGCAGATTTTGAGAACGTTCCCGCAATCGTTACCAAACAAACAACTCATACATATTTATATAAATAATATGTGGATTTGTAGTTTTGTCAAGTAAGGTAACCAAAAACTATTTAATTCTATCATTATGAAAAACTCAAATTTGAACAGATTCTTATATAATCTAAGATATTTCTCAAAAAAATATCTATCTTTGCCGCTCGTTTTCAAAGATCATGTAATGATTGGTTGTTCGAATTCGAATCGTGCCGATATATTAGCACCAAACAAAATGAAGGGAGAGATACAAAATATACGAGTAGTATTGTCAGTAGTAATGTTGCTATTCACTGTAGGATCATACGCAAAACCCAATATGGATGCAACGATCGCCACCAACCACTTATGGAGAGGTGGAGAGGTAGCAAGCGGTTTGGTAGTGACCTCGAGTTTGTCGATAAGCGACCCTAAAGAGCACTTTACGGCTGGTTTCTGGGGCGGTATGAATACCGAGGGGGAGTATAAGGAGTTTAATAACTTTGTGTCGTATCGATATGAGCGACTCTCTTTTGAGTTGTGGGATACCTATAATTTCTCGACCTTTGCGACATATAACAACGAGGAGTTCTTTAATTATGATCCAGCGACAACTGGGCGATTCTTAGATGCAACGTTGAGGTATCGTTGTCCCGACAAATTCCCTATTCTGTTAAGTTGGTCGACTGTTCTCTTTGGGCGCGATCGTAATAGTGATAATACGGAGAATCGATACTCAACATTTTGCTATGTGGAGTATCCACTATATAACAAAAATGAGTGGAGTGCCGAGGGAGGTTTGGGAGCTGCATTTGCTATCAATCCAGAGCCGAGTGGTGCGAACTTCTATGGTACAAAAAGCGGAATTGTCCACATAACATTGAAGGTGACAAATCGAGTGCAGATCAGGAACTACACTCTGCCGATCTCTGTGCTAACGATGTGGAATCCACAAAGCGATAAGGCCTATTTCCAACTCGCAGCACAACTATTTTCATTCTAAAAAATATTATAACTTAATATATGGCATTTTCAAATAACATAATGATTGTACGTCATAAACTTCTTAAGGAGTTGGTGACTTTGTGGCGCAAAAAAGAGCTAGTAGAGAAGATAGATAGACTTCCTATCGAGTTAAGTCCTCGCGGATCGAACCATATGGGGCGATGCTGTGTCTACAAAGAGCGAGCGGTATGGAAGTACAAATCACTACCGTTGTTGGGGCTCGATATGTCGGATGAGACAGATGAGCTGACACCACTATCAGAGTATGCGAAGATGGCAAAGAGACGTGCGGAGAGTGGCAAGCCCAAGGAGAATATCATGTGTGTGATAGATGAGGCGTGTTCGGCGTGTGTTCAAGTCAATTACGAGATCACAAACCTATGTAGAGGGTGTATCGCACGAAGCTGTATGTCGAACTGCCCGAAGAATTCGGTGCATATCAATCAAAAAAATAGTAAGGCGTGGATAGATCACGATACCTGCACAAGTTGTGGAATATGTTATCGTAGTTGCCCATATCACGCTATTGTCTATATCCCTGTTCCATGCGAGGAGGTGTGCCCTGTGAAGGCTATTAGAAAGGATGCTAACGGAGTGGAGAAGATCGATGAATCGAAGTGCATCTTCTGTGGTAAGTGCCTCAATGCATGTGCTTTTGGAGCGATATTTGAGATTTCACACGTCTTTGATGTGCTACATAAGATAAGAGCTGGCGAGAAGGTAGTAGCTATTGTTGCACCATCTATTTTGGGTCAGTTCAACACCTCGATCGAGAGGGTCTATGGAGCGTTGATGGAGATGGGATTTGCCGATGTTATAGAGGTGGCACAGGGTGCAATGGATACGGTGAGCAATGAGGCGCATGAGCTGCTAGAGAAGATCGAGGAGGGTCAGCCATTTATGACCACCTCATGTTGCCCATCATACGTAGAGTTGGTGGAGAAGCATATCCCGAAGCTAAAGCCATATGTCTCGACGACGGGCTCTCCGATGTACTACACAGCACGTATAGCGAAGGAGAAACACCCCGATGCAAAGGTGGTATTCATAGGGCCATGTCTCGCCAAACGCAAGGAGGCTCAAAGAGACGAAGCTGTTGATTATGTAATCTCATTTGAGGAGATGGCATCAGTATTGGATGGATTGCAGATAGATATCGCAACATCGAATGAGTATGCAATGGAGTTCAAATCGGTTCGTGAAGCGCATGGATTTGCTCAGGCAGGTGGCGTAATGGGGGCGGTTAAAGCCTACCTAAAATTCGATGCAAGCAAGGTCGTTGGGATTCAGATATCGGATCTAAATAAGAAGAACGTGGCTCTGTTGCGCGCCTACGGTAATAGCGGAAAAGCGCCATTTAACTTCTGTGAGGTGATGGCGTGTGAGGGTGGATGTATCGCTGGCCCAAGTACCTTTAGCTCCACTAAAGATGTTCAAAAACAGTTTGTTAAAGAGCTCGATAAGCAGGATTTAAGCTATGATCAACAAGATTGACATACTTCGAAATGATGGAGAGTTAAGTGAGATAGATCTCATCTTTTTGCTCCAAAACGACGACCCAATGGTTGGCGAGTATCTCGCACAGCAGGCTCGTGAGGTGGCGGAGACGAGATTTGGACGGAGGGTATTTGTGAGGGGGCTCATCGAGATCACCAACAAGTGTCGAAATGGATGCTACTATTGTGGCATAAATCGCGCGAATAGAGAGGTTGCGAGATACTCCTTAAGCGAGGAGGATATCATGGAGTGTTGCCACACGGGTTATCAGATGGGGTTTCGAACCTTTGTGTTGCAGGGTGGCGAAGATCCTACCATGAATATAGAGTGGTTGGAGGGTGTTGTCTCCAATATTCGCACTACGTTTTTGGATTGCGCCATAACACTCTCATTGGGTGAGATGCCGCGCGAGTGGTACGAGAGGTTATACAAAGCTGGAGCAAATAGATATCTCTTGCGCCATGAGAGCTATAATGAGGAGCTATATAATTCGCTCCACCCCTCTGATATGTCACACAGCAATCGGTTGCGATCTTTGGCTGATCTGAAGCAGATAGGTTTTCAAACCGGCACAGGGTTTATGGTGGGAGCACCGAATCAGAGTATAGATAATCTGGTGGAGGATATTCTATATATCAAGAGATTATCCCCCGAGATGATTGGCATAGGGCCATTCATTCCCCACCACTCAACAGCTCTGGCGGAGCATAAATCGGGGAGTGTGGCGATGACGTTAAAGCTAATCTCAATTTTAAGATTGATGCACCCTAGGGCATTGATCCCATCGACCACAGCACTCGCAACATTGAGTGAGAGTGGACGAAAGGATGGGATCTTAGCGGGGGCAAATGTAGTGATGCCCAACCTCTCGCCAACACATCGGCGCAAGGAGTATTCACTCTATGATAACAAGGCGGCTTTCGGTGCGGAGTCGGCAGAGGGGTTAAAGAGGCTCCAGAGGGAGCTGGAGCAGATAAATTACGAAATTTCATATGAAAGAGGCGATTACATACAAGGTTGATTCTGCTCATGCTGAGGAGTTTATCTCACATGCGGAGATAGAGCGAAGTGTGGAGTATGGTCTGGAGAATAGCTCAAATAGAGCTCTGATTGAGCAGATCTTAGCGAAGGCGGAGGAGTGTCGAGGTCTTACCCATCGAGAGGCTGCTGTGCTTTTGGAGTGCCAAGATGAGCAGCTCGTAGCGAGAATATACGCTCTGGCGGAGCAGATCAAGGAGCGATTATATGGTCGCAGGATTGTGATGTTTGCCCCTCTTTATCTCTCGAACTACTGCATCAATGGTTGCTTGTATTGCCCATATCACCTCAAAAATAGAGAGATACCACGCAAGAAGCTCACCCAAGATGAGATCCGAGATGAGGTGATTGCGCTCCAAGATATGGGTCACAAACGACTAGCGTTGGAGTTGGGCGAAGATCCGCGCCACAACCCGATAGAGTATGTGTTGGAGTCCATCAAGACAATTTATAGCATTAAACACAAGAGTGGTGCAATCAGGCGAGTCAATGTAAATATAGCCGCTACAACGGTGGAGAACTACCGTAAGTTACATGATGCTGGCATCGGAACATATATTCTATTCCAAGAGACATATCACAAGCAAAATTACCAGCGACTCCACCCATCGGGGCCAAAGAGCGACTACACATACCACACCGAGGCGATGGATCGGGCGATGGAGGCTGGGATCGATGATGTTGGCATCGGGGTGCTGTTTGGTTTGAATACCTATCGCTATGATTTTATGGGGTTATTGATGCACGCTGAACATCTGGAGGCGCGTTTTGGTGTTGGCCCACACACTATCAGTATGCCGCGAATCTGCCCAGCGGATGATATAGATACTCGTGATTTTCCGGATGCTGTATCGGATGATATATTTTGTCGATTGGTAGCGGTTACACGTCTCGCAGTGCCATATACCGGGATGATTATCTCGACTAGAGAGTCTAAGGCGACTCGCGAAAAGGTGCTGCGGTTGGGCGTTTCGCAGATCAGCGGAGGGTCGGCAACTACCGTTGGGGGGTATGCTAATGCGGAGGTTGAACAGAGCACAGCACAGTTTGAGCTAAATGATCGTCGTACACTCGACGAGATTGTTGGGTGGTTGATCTCGTTGGGTTATCTTCCTAGCTTCTGCACAGCGTGTTATCGTGAGGGGCGTACGGGGGATCGTTTCATGTCGTTGGTCAAATCGGGGCAGATCGCAAATTGTTGCGCTCCAAACTCGCTTATGACCCTCAAAGAGTATGCCCAAGATTACGCCTCGCCAATCACCAAGCAGGCTGCAGAGAGGATAATATCAGAACATATGAAGCTGATACCCAACGAAAAGGTGCGACTTCGGGCGGAGAAAAACCTACGTGACATCGAGTGCGGAGAGCGAGATTTTAGATTCTAAAAATTAAAGGATATGGATAAGACACCCAACGCAAATAGAGTTCATATAGCGCTCTTTGGACGACGCAATAGCGGTAAATCATCGCTCATCAATGCCATCACGGGGCAACACACCTCGGTCGTATCTGATATATCGGGCACTACGACAGATATCGTGTTGCGTGCAATGGAGATATCTCCCATCGGAGCCTGTCTACTAATCGACACCCCCGGATTTGATGATGAGGGCGAATTGGGTGTGAAGCGTGTGGAGAGGACATTGGAGGCTTTGGAGCGTACTGATATTGCTTTGTTGCTTTGCGAGGATGGCGATATGGAGTTGGAGCAGAGCTGGAGCACAGCCTTCAAGAAGCGATCCATACCATTTATCCCGATCATAAATAAGAGCGATATAAGGGGTGATATTTCACCTTTCGAGGATCAAATAGAGAGCCTTTTTTCAGCAAAACCATTGGTGGTGAGTGCCGCGCAAGGTGTTAATATAGAGCAGCTAAGAGATAGGATTTTGGAGTTGATGCCAGCAGATCACACTCAACATACCATTCTGGGTGATCTAGTATCTGGGGGTGATCTCGTGATGCTTGTAATGCCTCAAGATAGACAAGCTCCTAAGGGGCGATTGATACTTCCTCAGGTGCAGACTCTGCGAGAGCTGCTCGATAGAGGGTGCGTTGTTGTGAGTTGCACAACCGATGGGGTAGGGGACTCCTTAAACTCGTTGGTGAGCCCACCAAAATTGATAATAACTGACTCGCAAGTATTTAATGAGGTATATCGCCAAAAGCCCCAAGGTTCGATGTTAACCTCATTCTCGATCCTCATGGCGGGGTATAAAGGAGATATTGAGAGCTTCGTAGAGGGGGCAGAAGCTATAGATCAACTCACTCCAAAATCGAGGGTTTTGATCGCCGAGGCGTGTACACACGCTCCACTTACGGAGGATATCGGCCGCGTGAAACTCCCACGTATGTTGCGCCAACGGGTTGGCGAGCAGCTTACAATTGAGGTCGTAGCAGGTCGGGACTTCCCCGAAGATCTCACTCCATATGATCTAGTAATTCATTGTGGAGGGTGTATGTTCAACCGTAAATATATCCTAAATCGCATTGCGCGATCACGGGAGCAAGGCGTACCAATTACTAACTATGGGGTCGCTATAGCCCATCTGGGAGGTATTCTTCCAAACATCACATTGGCGTAGATTGATAAATGTGCTCTGTTTTGAGTTTGATGATAATAAATTTAGATTTTTTTTCATACATTTGTGGGTGCGGATATAATTTAACACTTAAATCAAACTGAAAATGAAAGCATTTGTCTCTTGGAGCGGTGGTAAGGATTGCTCTTTTGCGTTATACAAACATCTTGAAAGTAATCCTGATACCGAGATTGTGACACTATTAAATATGAATCGCATAGAGACTCAAAATGCACATCGTGTCTCTGAGGAGTTGCTGCAAGCGCAGGCGGAGGCAATCTCTATTCCCCTTCGTCGCGAAACAGTCGATGATAGCCGTGAGTATGCCTACTCGTTCCAAAAGGCTATCCGCAGATTGATTGATGAGGATGGCGTGGAGTGTGGAATCTTCGGTGATCTATATCTCGAACCGCACCTTACATGGATCCGTGAGCAGTGTGCGTTGTTGGGTATAACTCCCATCTTTCCACTCCTAAATATCGACGTGCATGACCTCTACAAAGAGTTTGTGGCGGTAGGGTTTAAGTCGCGAGTGGTGGCTGTTAAGCTAACGCATCCCCTACAATCGCTATTGGGGCAGGATCTTAATATGGATAATTATGAGGAGATGATCCAAATCGAGGGCTTTGATGTGTGTGGCGAAAATGGTGAGTTCCACTCCTTTGTCTATGATGGGCCAAACTTCAAACACCCTGTAAAGTTGGTTGTGGAGAGTGAATATACGAGTGCAAAGCATCATGGGTATTACATGGGAATTGAGAGATAAAATATGACTATTTTTGTTGTGGGCATTGGCCCGGGAGATAAGGCGGAGATCACACCTGAGGTGATGAGTGCCCTGAAACAATCGGAGGTAATAATTGGTTACAAACACTACTTCCAATTTATCACACCATATATATCGGATAGTGTTGAGTGTATCGACACAGCGATGAAGCAGGAGTCAGCACGAGCCGAAGCGGCATTTGAATATGCCGAAAGCGGAAAACGTGTGGCGGTAATCAGTTCGGGTGATGCAGGGATATATGGCATGGCACCGCTGATAATGGAGATGAAATATGAGCGAGGAAGCGATGTCGAGGTTGTGGTACTGCCGGGTATTTCGGCATTCCAAAAGGCGGCATCGTTGCTTGGTGCACCTATCGGTCATGATTTATGCCTTATATCGTTGTCGGATTTGATGACCCCTTGGGAGGTTATAGATCGAAGGATTCATGCAGCGGCATCAGCAGATTTCGTCACAGCGATATATAACCCAAAGAGTCATGGCCGCTATTGGCAGTTGCACCGTCTGCGCGAGATATTTTTGCAATATAGGGCGGATGACACACCGGTGGGGTATGTCAGAAACGCTGGTCGCGAGGAGGAGAGTGTTGTCTCAACGACCCTTCGTGACTTCGATATCGAAGATGTGGATATGTTTACGGTGATCTTGATTGGAAACTCTCAATCCTTTACAGCTCCCGATTCAAAGATCATCACTCCGCGTGGTTACTACCGAAATAGAGGTGCGGAGGAGGTTGGTGTAGGTCAGCAGATAATGATAAATAGTTTCAAGACAATAGAGTTGGAGCTTAAGAATCAGGACATTGACCTTGATCGCAAGTGGGCACTCTTGCACGCAATACATACAACGGCGGATTTCGATATGGAGAGTATCCTATATACCGACGAGGGCGCTGTTCAAGAGATATATAATGACATTAAACGTGGTGAGCTAAAGACAGTTGTGACCGATGTTACGATGGCACAGTCTGGTATTCGAAAGGCGGCGTTGGAGCGTTTGGGTATGGAGGTGAAGTGTTATCTTCACGACCCACGAGTTGCAGAGATCGCCTCGAAACATAAGATCACGCGCACTCAGGCAGGTATTAGATTGGCTGTAGAGGAGCACCCCGATGCATTGTATGTCTTTGGAAATGCACCAACGGCACTTATGGAGTTGTGCTCATTGATGCGTCGCGGAGCGGCATCTCCACGAGGTGTTGTTGCAGCTCCCGTAGGATTTGTCAATGTTCGTGAGTCGAAGTATATGATTAAGAGTTTCGATACGACACGAAAGATAATCGTTGAGGGTCGTAAGGGAGGAAGTAATCTGGCTGCTACATTGGTCAACTCTATCCTCACGTTGGATGATGCCGAGGCGATGCGTCCTGGAAAAGATGTCTAGAGTATGAAATTCTATATAATAGGCATAGACGATAACTCTCAACCTCAATTCAGAGCCGAGGTTGAGAGTATCGTATATAGTGGTAAGGTCTTTTCGGGAGGGGTTCGCCACCACCAAATTGTTGAGGATCTGCTCCCAAGTGGTGTCGAGTGGATAGATATAACACCCCCGATGGATCGACTCATAGAGCGCTATCGAGCACATGACGAGGTTGTTGTATTTGCCTCGGGAGATCCACTCTTCTATGGCTTTGCACAGACCATCCAGAGACTTATGCCCGATGCTGAGATTGTGACATATCCCTATTTTAACTCTCTGCAACAGTTGGCGCACGCTCTCACTATGCCATACCAAGATATGCACGTTGTCTCGCTAACTGGAAGAGCATGGCACAAATTCGATGCGGCACTGATCCAAGGGTATGAGATGATAGGGGTTTTGACCGATAATAGGGATCATACGCCACGAAAGATAGCGCAGCGAATGGTCGATTATGGATATCGTAACTACCAAATATCGGTCGGTGAGTTGCTCGGAAATAGCGAGAAGGAGAGGGTGCGGACGATGAGTGTTGAGCAGGTCGCAGAGTGTGATTTTGCATACCCTAATAATCTGATACTAAAGAGAATATTACCACGAAAGAGATATTTTGGGATTCCAGATACGGAGTTCAAGTTGCTCGATGGTCGCGAAAAAATGATCACCAAGAGGATGATACGTCTAGCGACACTTGCGCAATTAAACCTCACGGAGTCACAGAACTTTT
The DNA here is from genome assembly GCA_047174605.1 of Rikenellaceae bacterium. GTDB lineage: Bacteria > Bacteroidota > Bacteroidia > Bacteroidales > Rikenellaceae > Alistipes. The sequence continues at coordinate 13,512 of JBCQTX010000027.1, forward strand.
GGGATGTGGGTTTCTGTACAGGTTCAATCTCTATAGAGGCGAAGATGCAGCACCCCGATCTGCATATCACTGCATTTGAGATACGCGAGAAGTGTGATCAGATAATCGAGGAGAATATGCGACACTTAGGAACTCCCGGAATTGATTATAGGATGGGGGATTTCTTGTCGACAGAGCTGGATGATTTGGCATCTCCCGATAGTGTATTTATCGGTGGACATGGAGGACGACTTCACGATATCATGGAGCGAATAGTGCCACGTCTGAGCGATGGTGGTGTGATCGTGATGAACTCTGTGTCGAAGGCGAGTTACGATCTGTTCCACGCAGCAGCGACATCGCAATCGCTCACAATAGAGCCCGAAACGACCATCTCGCTCGATAGTTTCAACCAAATAATAATATTAAAGGCAACAAAAAAGATATGATACAACACGCAATAGTAGTGAGTTCTGCCTCTGCCATCCCGATGGCTAAGGTGATCTCAACGGAGTTGAATGATGCTCCAATAATTTCACGATTTGAAGCAGATGGAGTGACTACGGTCGATTCACTTTCGGCGTGGGTCGCAGAGAATTTTAAGGGGTGTGAGTCGTTGATATTCATCGGTGCTATGGGGATCGCTGTGAGGTGTATAGCGACTCATGTTGAGTCCAAATATAGTGATCCGGCGGTGGTAAACATCGACTCATCGGGGCGATATGTTGTCTCGCTTTTGTCGGGTCATGTGGGTGGAGCAAACCAATTGACCAAAGATATTGCGCACATTATAGGTGGTGAGGCGGTGATCTCGACCAAGAGTGACAGCGAGAATTTGTGGGCTCTCGATACCCTCGACAAGGAGTTCGGATGGAGAGTAGCATATGGATCTGAATCGATAAATGGTCCGATATCGGCGCTTGTGAATGGGGATAAAGTGGCTATGTTACTCGATATTCGCGATCGCGGAACGGAGTATTTGGAGCGTACAAAACCAGAGAGTGTCGATATCTATTATGATTACTCGAAGATAGATCAGAGCGTGTACAATTTGTTGATCGCCATAACGCCACGTAAATATAGCTGTTCGACAATCGATGTGCTGTATTATCACCCTGCGATCCTCCATATGGGGGTAGGATGCAGAAAGGAGTGCGCGGTAGATGGAGTGGCGGATTACATAAAAAATGAGTTAGAGAGGGCGAATATAGCTCTTGAGTCTATTGCATCGCTCTCGACAATTGAGCTTAAAAAGGACGAACCACTCTTGAAAGAGTTGGCGCAAAGCTTTAATATCGAGCAAGTTAATATCTTCGCGACTGACGAGCTATCTAATATCGAAGTAAAGAACCCATCTCAGAAGGTGGTTGAGATGACAGGAGTTGCAGGAGTCTCGGAATCCACAGCAATAGCGGCATCAAATGGTGGCGAGTTGGTGTTGGAGAAGCAAAAGGGGCGCCTAAGCGAGGGTAATGATTTCACCTTTGCTGTCGCTGTCGAGAGTCAATATATTCGTGGTGGCCATATCGAGATCGTTGGTGCTGGCCCGGGAGATCCCGACTTAGTCTCGGTTCGAGGTCGTCAATTCTTGGAGTCAGCGGATCTGATTCTCTATGCCGGAAGTTTAGTCCCTATCGAGCTGACTCACTGTGCGAAGGAGGGGGCTGTTGTGCGTAGTTCCGCTTCGATGAATCTTGAGGAGCAGTTCGAGATAATGAAGGAGTTCTATGATCGTGGGCTACTTGTCGTTCGATTGCATACGGGTGACCCATGCATATATGGAGCGATTCAAGAGCAGATGGCATATTTCGACCACTATTCGATGTCATACCACATAACTCCCGGAATATCATCTTTCCAAGCAGCGGCGGCAGCTTTGCGTTCACAATTTACCATTCCGGAGCGTGTGCAGACCATTATCCTAACACGTGGCGAGGGACGTACACCAATGCCTGATAAGGAGAAACTTCACCTTTTGGCTCGTTCTCAAAGTACGATGTGTATTTTCTTAAGTGCATCTATAGTGGATGATATCCAGCGAGATCTTTTGGAGCACTACCCACCTCAAACACCCGTTGCAGCGTGTTACAAACTTACGTGGCGCGACGAGAAGATATATCGTGGCGAGTTGAGAGATTTGGCGAAAATCGTCAAAGAGAATAACCTTACACTAACAACAATGATCGTCGTAGGTGAGGCGATTGATAATCGTCAGGGGCTTTCGAAGCTCTATGCAGATAGCTTCAAACATCTATTTAGAAGATAGTCTATACCACCTTGCCACTCTCGCTGATGAGACGTATAATGAGCTCACCATCAGGAAGTAGAGGGCGGCAATGTGAATAACAACACTCCTTGATGAGTTCAAAAAATGGGTGCTCCAAAGAGGGTATAATTTCCCAAAGTTGGCGAGCTGTAGTTAGCTTTTCGATCTGTGAGATTATACCCTCATTGCATCCCGATCTGTGGGCTATCGATTTAATAAAATCACGATCTAAAACAACTCGTTTGCTGTGTGTGTCGAGTGCCCCGTTGGCGAGCTTCACAGCCTTGCCGATCATCACACCCAATATGACTCGCTCTATTTTGTGTGCCGCAGCAACGCGTAGTGTATCGCCAATTAGATTACCGTAATGGATGTAACATTGCGGTGGAAGCAGAGGATAACACCCCTTGATATACCGTTCGCTCATAGCGCCAGAGTTGATCACAATCATCTGCTCGCCAAGGGCTTTGACGATATCTATCTGACGAGATATAGAGTCTATAAACGCCTCTGAGGAGAATGGTTGCACAATGCCCGAAGTGCCAAGAATCGAGATTCCGCCATGAATTCCCAACCGAGGATTGAATGTCTTTTGTGCCACCTGCTCACCATTCGGAACCGATATCTCTACTAGAATATCATAACAAATATCGATATCTTTTACCACCCTCAAGATATTTTGGCGGATCATCTCTCGCGGAACAAGATTTATCGCAGCTTCACCAACCTCAATGCCAATGCCGGGCAGTGTTACTCGTCCGACACCAACTCCGCCATCTATATTAATTGTAGTTTTTGTAGATTTGCGACACTCCACACGTGCTGCTATCGTGAGATTATGTGTAGCATCGGGATCGTCCCCACCATCTTTAACTACAAGTGCAGTCGCGAAGTTTTCACTTATATCAACAGAATGAATCGGGATTATATATGGCTCTTTATTGGGTAGAATAATCTCTACGCTCTTAGTCTGTCCATCGAATAAAATTGCTTTGAGTGCCGCAACAGTCGCTGCTGTTGCGGCCGAACCCGTTGTGAAACCCGTTCTTAGATCGTAATAATTTGGGAGCAGAGTCTCGATTTTGCGACGTAGACCATGCTCACCATATACGGTTGAACAGTAGGGTGGTAGCTTGGGTCGTCTCACCACAAATATCGGGATGTCAAGAGATTTAGCAAGTTGAATCTTCTCGCTATATCCTCCGCTATCTCCACTCTCCTTCGTTATTATTGCGTCTGTTTTTTGGTCGATATTGTAGTTGTCGTCAGAGCCTAAGGCGTAGTATATTATATTCTCAATTGGGAAGTTTGCCTCCTCGATAAGTCGCTGAGACTCTTCGCGATCCATAATCCGGAGCGTGAGGCGATGGCTCTTTGAGATGGGTGCAAATATAGCGGCTGATTTCACCCCCGTGAGTGCCAACGCGTCGTATATCCGCTTTGATCTGATATGTTCTACAACCTCGTGAAGAGTGTCGAAATAGAGTAGTTTTTCGTAGTTTGCATCACAACTGAGTCTATCAAATCTGATCGTTGGAATAGAGAGTCGTGTTGCAGCCTGCTCAATATTTTTATGTAATATTTCAGCGTAAGGATGTCCAGCATCTATGATTAGTTTGACCCCACGTGATGTGATAACTCTCTCGATATCAGCGCTCTCCATCGAACCGCATATCTGCTCAGCATAGGAACTTGCCAACCTCTGATCCCCTCCCTTGGTGGCATAGAGATAGCTATTTGCAGCTCTGTCGCACACCTCAGCTGCAATGCGTCCCTCTGTTGTTCCACCAAAGATTAGTATCATGCCACGATGATATTTAATAGCTCCTCAATCGTATTGACGCTATATCGATCTTTGCTCTCAATGGCAATATTTATAGAGTCATCGCATATATCTATGGTCGTCGCGCAATTTTTGCCATCTACCCCTATCCCATTGCGTTGCAACGCTTTACGAGCCATCTGATAACGATATCCTTCGCCCCTCATAGTCACCTCGCTACGAGATGCATTCTCGACCCTAAAGAGTCCACTATCAGGATCAAAGGCGATCCCCTTGCGTTCGAAAAATACGCGTAGCGTACCATCCAACGAGAGATCTTCGGGTGTCCCCATCTGCATACCGCTCTTTCCATCCATTAGCCATATGCGATCAGCGATCTGAAGTGCGAGGTCAAGATCGTGGGTCGAGAGAAATATCGTTTTGCCGGTTTGGCGTGATAGCTTATGGAGGAGTTGCATCATCTCCACCTTGCTCGGGAAGTCTAGAAAAGCGGTCGGCTCATCCAACAAAATTATTGGTGTCTGCTGAGCTAAAGCCTTTGCTATCATCACCTTCTGGCGTTCGCCATCGCTCAATGTGTGGATCATCCTCCGTTTAAGGTGCGAGATTCCAACCATCTCTATCGCCTCATCTATGATCTTGCGATCCGTACCGCTAATAGTTCCCCAAAAACCAGTATAGGGGCTTCGTCCCATTCCAACCAGATCCGAGACACTCAAATTCTTGATTGCAACACGATCCGTAAGGACTATGCTTATGATCGAGGAGAGCATCTTTGGTGAGTAGCTTGATAATCGCTTACCTAGATAATACACCTCGCCATCTATCATCGGTTGGTTAGCCGTCATGGTTCGTAGGAGCGTAGATTTACCCACACCATTTGCCCCTAGTAGGCAGGTTAACTCCCCACTATATACCGTCGCGTTGATCCGCTCAGCCACATATTTATGGCCGTTTTTCTGTCGATAACCAATCGTCAACGACTCTAGCAATATTGTCTCTTCTCTTACCATACGCTACTCCATCTGCTCACCTATGTGACGTTCAAAAAGTACATATATAACCACCGGTGCTCCAATCAAAGCTGTCACGGAGTTGATCGGTAGTGCACCCTCAAAGCCCGGCATTCGTGCAACCAAATTACACACCATCGCAAGGAGTGCCCCCATCAATGTCACGGCCGGCATCAAGATACGATGATCCGATGTGGCGAAGATCGTTCTACATAGGTGAGGAACAGCAAGTCCAAGGAATACGATTGGGCCACAATAGGCCGTGACGATCGCTGTCGTGGCACACGCCGAGATTATGATCCATCGTCTCGCTCGACGGGTGTTGAGTCCCAAACTACTAGCGTATCCATCGCCTAAAAGCATAAGATTCAGACTCTTGATAAGTAGAAATGAGAGCGGGATTAAAATAGCCATCATAACCATAAATGGCATCAGATTTCCGCCCGACACCTTCGAAAAGCTACCCAATCCCCATATAACATAGCCATGTACATCCTCGTCGGAGCTAAAGAATTTCAACACGCCGATAATCGCTGTTGCAATATAACCAATCATAACACCAATGATCAGCAGCGTAACATTCCCCTTGACATATTGCGAGATTGTAAGGATGATACTCATAACAGCCAATGCTCCAATGATAGCTGCCGAGGTGACTGCCACCTCGCCAAAGATCCCCATTCCACTCAATGCACCCCCTGCAATACGTCCCGAGAGGAGTATCACGAATGCCACCCCGAGGCTCGCACCCGAACTTACACCCAACTCCGACGGTCCTGCGAGCGGATTGCGAAATACGGTCTGCATCTGTAGTCCGCTAATAGAGAGTCCAGCGCCAGCAATAACAGCTGTGAAGGTTTGTGGCATACGAGATTTGTAGATTATATTCCGCCACACCTCCGAGCCTCCATCGCCACCTGACAATATATCGCACACCGATTCCAACGGGATGTTGATCGTGCCAAGGATCAGGTTCAACCCAAAGAATAGCGTGATAAGTAGCGCAATCACCACATATGAAATTGTTACTCTAGCCATACCTCTACCTCATAACTTTGTAATATTGAGACTCATAGTTGGGTAGCAGCGCAGGGTGAAAAGCCTTTATAAGATCGGCCAATACAACTTCGGGCTCCATCGGAGTATTCTCATAGAATGGCCCCTCCCGAAGGTTACAATAGACAACTTGTCGCTTTTTGAAGGGGGCAAAATCTTGATAGCGCCCATCCACCGCCAACAGATCCTCGTAGCTATACTCCCCATCGAAACTATTTACAATGCGCCAAAAATCGGCGTCGTACCCTTGTGAGTAGACCGTCTCATAATCGACATAAAATCCGCCCGATTCATCGTCGTTCTGCATGAAATATTCACCTCCAGCATCTCTAAATAGTTGAGCCAAAGCGCTTTCGCCACCCACAACATACCAATTTCCAGAGTGCATCTCGCCACTCAACACCTTTGGGCGATAATCGATATCAGCCACCAACTCTTTTAACCCCAGATATTTATCTTCGATCTCATTAAAGCAACTCTCAGCCTCACTCTCCTTGCCTAATAGCAATCCGATCAGCTTTATCCATTCAGCTTGCCCAAGCGGAGATGGCTCTTTGTAACCCAGATATGCCAGCATCGGAATTCCTAAATTCTCAACTGCATCGTAACCACCTCGTTTGAAGGGAGATACAAAGATAAGATCGGGTTCAAGCGACAATACAACCTCCGTGTCAAATTCACCTTCAATGCCTATGCGAGAGAGCTCTCCACGTTGCAATCTCTCATTCATCGACTCATTTTGCAGAAAGCGTGTGCTGGTCACCCCAACGATATTATCCGTGACCCCCAACTTGATAAATCCAGAGAGTTGTAGCGTAGTCATGCAGATAACTCTTTGGATCGGAACTTTGATCGGATCGTACCCCTTTGGTGGTTTCGCCTCCTTGTCATCTCGCGGTATTAATGCATATTTGTAGGTTGTTTTACTTCCACCTATCGGGTCTGATATCTCAACTAGTGTCATACCCTCATGCTCCCTGATACTCAATCCCTTAGCATATGTTACAAAATCTCGCTCTTCGCCTAACGAACCACCACTACTAGATGAAGTATCGACACACGAGACAAATAACGAAAATGCAAATATTATAACAAATCTTAGCATGGTTTGATGATAATAATTGCAAAATATGGGAATTTACGCTCAAGTATCTCCTCTCTATCTGTAATGATCGTTTCCAGACCCTCGACTCCACAACTTTCGATATAGAAGATATTATAACCATCCACACTTCGTAGAGCCTCCTTTATAATCTGCTCTCGCTGTGAAATCTTCATCAATACGACACTTTTACGCTCCTCGATTTTCTGGATCAATGACTCCTTAGAGTCAACATAAGCCATGATCTCAACAGCGCTATCACCACTCACCAATGGAGTGTGTGCCAAACGCGCACAATCGATAAACGCTGGTACGCCTGAGATTCGATCGGTCGCTACGCCAAGCTCTTCGATATAGTCATTGATATATTGTGCTGAGGAGTAGAATCCAGCATCTCCCTCGGCAGTAATCGCAACGCTCTGGCCACTCGATGCAATCTCAACCGCCTGCTTCGCAACCTCACGATAGAGCTTTAGGGTCTGTTCGCGATCTCTGCTCATTGGGACAATGAAGCGTCGCACCTTGCTAATGTCGATGCCAATACTCACCACAATATCTTCGGAGCGCGAGAGCTCGCGTCCATCCTTAGATATGGTTGAAGGGCAGAGGATGATATCTGAATTTTGAAGGGTCTTAAACCCTTTGAGTGTTACGAGCTCCGGATCTCCCGGGCCTAATGAGACAAATATTATCTTACTCTCCATTTTTGGCTACGTATTGATTGTTATTATATGAGTGCAAACTTAACAAAAGTTGCAAATCTCCCCACAAAAGTATATAAATTGCAGTAAAAATCAAAGATAGAGTGGTGTAAAATAGAAAAAATAATTACTTTTGTAGTGCGAAAAATCTAGATGACTATGGAAAAATTAGGGTTGATACACATATATACGGGCGATGGCAAGGGTAAAACGACATCCGCGATAGGGCTTGCCACGCGTGCTCTGGGTGGTGGACTTAAGGTCTGCTACACGTCGTTTCACAAACGCCCCGAGAGGTATGGATATACAGAGATGGATAGCCTGCGTAAGTTGGGGGCTACGGTTCTGAACTTTGCAAAGGGACACCCCCATCTGGATAAGAGTCTCGACCCGAAAGTTATATCTCAAGAGGCGGTTGAGGCGATCGATAAGATTGCCCAACTCATAGCAACCGAGCGTGTGGATCTGCTAATTATGGACGAGGTCATGATCTCAGTGCGTGATAATTATATCACCGAGGAGCAGTTGGTGAAGTTTATTGAGTCCAAACCATCGCATACCGAACTTGTGATGACAGGTAGAGGTGCAACGCCGCGAATAATCGAGATGGCGGATTACGTGAGCAATGTTCAAAAGGTGAAGCACCCATTCGATAGTGGTATTATGAGCCGTAAGGGGATAGAGTTTTAATAGATCAAGAGTATGAAGAGTTGTAAGCTGCGCCCAATAATGTTCGTAGGAACGGGATCGGATGTTGGAAAGAGTGTCGTGAATACGGGGTTTTGTAGGGTATTTCTCCAAGATGGTTACTCGCCAGCACCATTTAAGGCTCAAAATATGTCGCTTAATAGTTATGCGACTAGTGATAGTTTGGAGATCGGACGAGCTCAGGCGGTTCAAGCCGAGGCGTGTGGAATAGCTTGCACTACGGATATGAATCCGATTCTTCTCAAACCCACAACCCACCAATCATCTCAGGTGGTTCTGAATGGGCGTCCAGCAGGAAATAAGAGCGCTTTTGACTATTTCAAACGTGATAATCGTGCGGAGCTATTTGTCCATGCAAAGGTTGCATTTGACAACCTCTCACAACAATATAACCCAATCGTTTTGGAGGGTGCAGGGAGTATTTCGGAGGTTAATTTGTGGGATAAGGATATTGTAAATATGCGTATGGCGGAGTATGCTGATGCTGCCACTATCCTTATTGCTGATATCGATCGCGGAGGGGTCTTTGCGAGTGTCTATGGCTCAATAATGTTACTTCCGGAGGAGCAGCGAAAATTGATAAAGGGTGTTATAATAAACAAATTTAGGGGAGATATCAGGCTTTTTGAGGATGGCCGCAAACTCTTGGAGGAGTTGACTGGAGTCCCTGTAGTTGGAGTGCTACCATATCTTGATGATGTGGAGATCGAGCAGGAGGATTCGGTGGTGTTGGAGCGTAGAACACAACGCGAGGTTCATCAAGATGAGATTCGAGTAGCTGTTGTGATGTTGCGCAGCACTTCGAACTTCACAGATTTCAATATGTTGGAGAGGACAAAGGGGGTGGCCTTGAACTATGCAACAACTGTTCAAGAGATCGCAGAGGCTGATATAGTGATAATCCCGGGGTCAAAAAATACAATGTCGGATATGAAGTATCTACGTTCGACAAATCTCTCACAAGCCATTCTCAACCATTTCGAGAGCGGTAAGCCACTTTATGGAATATGTGGAGGATATCAGATAATGGGCGAGATGATCTATGATCCGCTCCATATAGAGGGCGATATTGACTCTCTGCCGGGGTTGGGAATTCTCCCGATATCGACAACTATCGAGGAGGGTAAAAGGACTCGTCAATGCCATTTCAAGATGTTGAACTCTTCGGTCGAAGGGGCTGGATATGAGATCCATTCGGGGGTGACTCCGACCGCTAAGCCGTTGGCGACGCTGGATGATGGGACTCAGGATGGTTACTACTTGAGCGACAGTTGTTGGGGAAGTTATCTTCATGGGATATTCGATAATAAGAGTGTGATAGAGCAGATACTTTCTCAAGTCACATCCAATGAGATCGAGGTGGAGGATTATGCTGCATCTAAGGAGCGCAACTACAATCTGCTGGCGGAGCATATTCGCAAATATATAGATATGGAGTATATCTACAAAATCATGAGGCGCGAAGATGATTAACGGACACGGAAATAATATATATCACTTTGGCGCAGAGGCAATCGAATATGATTTTAGCTCCAATGTAGCCTATAACAACCGCTCTCAGCCGATTTTGGATCATCTTAAAGAGTCGATGGGGCAGGTGTGTAACTATCCTGACCCTGAGGCTTCAGAGTTGAGCCGAATGATTGCGGAGTATGTTGATTGTGGTAAAGATCAGATATTGGTGACTAATGGTTCTGCCGAGGCATTCTATCTGATAGCTCAACATTTCGCCTCGAGAGGGTTGGTGAAAAGCGCTATTATCACTCCGTCGTTTGCTGAGTATGAGGATAGTTGTCGGGCGTATGGCCACGTATTAGATTACATAACTTTTGAGGAGTTGCCAACTACGGATCTCACTCAATATGACACCTTGTGGGTGGGAGTTCCAAATAATCCGGATGGGACGAAGATTGGGTGTAGTCAAATCACACAAATAGCAAATAACTACCCGAATTGCATGATAATTATCGATCGAGCCTACAATGAATTGAGTGTAAATAGAGAGAATAGTTGGCAACTTTTAGATAATATAATTATAGTTGATTCATTTACAAAGCTCTATGGTATCCCGGGTATAAGGCTCGGATATATTGTTGCACCTCAACAGATTATCACCTCTTTGTCGTTGGTACGACCACCTTGGAGTGTCAATTCGTTGTCGTTGGTCGCGGGGGAGTTTATTATGCAACATATAGATGAATTACATCCCGATGTCGAGGTGTTGATCTCGGAGTCGAAATATCTGCAATCTCAGATCTCACAAATAGATGATTTTAGAGTTACGCCATCGGATTGCAACTTCTTTTTAGTCGAGATATTGGGTGGGGAGGATGCTGCTGAGTTGCAACGATACCTGATCGAGGAGCATAAGATTTTGATACGAGATTGCTCAAATTTCAGGGGGCTCACCCCACGTCATTTTCGCGTGGCTGCCCAAGAGCGAGCGGCGTGTGATAAATTGATAAAAGCGTTAGGAGAATGGAGATAAATAGTATGCTGTGGGTTGTGGTAATCGGCTCATTATTAGATACTTTGGTCGGTGATCCGCAGTGGATGCCCCACCCAATTAGGGTCTTTGGAAATATGATCGCATGGTCTGAGGAGCGGTTGAACAGAGGTGAAAATCGCAAATTAAAGGGGGCGCTCATGTGGGTCATGCTTTGCGGTGTGGTCTATGCGTTTTTCTCAATTATCGAGATGTTGATTGTGGATTATGCGATGGTCTCAATTGCATGGGGAGCTCTATTTTTCTTCTATGGAGTGAGTAATAGATCCCTCATCGAGGCAGGCTTAAATATCGAAAAGATACTCCAAAAGGGTGATCTGGAGGGCGCACGCAGGGAGTTAAGCATGATAGTAGGACGAGACACCACACACCTCGATGCAACCCAAATTCGCCGCGCGGTGATAGAGACTATGTCGGAAAATTTGAGCGATGGAATAGTAGCGCCACTCTTTTTCTTTGCGCTAGGCGGAGTCCCGCTGATGATGCTCTACAAGCTGATAAACACCTTCGATTCGATGGTGGGCTACAAAAATGATAGATTCAAAGATTTCGGCTTTTTCTCAGCCAAGATGGATGATGTCGCGAACTACATTCCGGCACGTTTGACAGCTCTGATGATGGTTCTAGTCTCGATGTCGGGTCGAGCTGTTCGCCACATTAGACGCTTCGCCTCAGCCCATATCAGCCCTAATTCGGGCTATCCGGAGTCGGCCATATCGGGAATCCTAGATTGTCGATTGGGTGGGCCAAACTACTACTTCGGACGAGTAGTCGAGAAGCCCTATATCGGGGAAAATCCGCGAGATATCACCCACCAAGATTTGATATCGTGTGCCCACATAAATGGACGTGTGGCGGCTCTTTGCGTCGCGATTTTGATCCTTTTGTTTGTTTAGGGCATTGTAAATCCAACTATATTTTATATATTTGCAATGCTAACCCTCTGCCGCAAAGGCGGAGATTTAAGATTAAGTAGTGTAAAACAATTATTGCCATATTTTTAACAGCACTCTTGGGGCGATATTTTTTACTATTAAATTTCAATGTAGAATAACTATATTTTCAATTCAATAGCAAAAAATCTCATCTCCAATATCACTATTAAAAACACACCAATAATTATTTTACCCTACTTATAAATTATATTTAACCTTAAAATTTAACTATTAACCAATGAAACGAACACTACTTCTCTCTTTGGCACTACTACTAAGTGTTGCAACATTCGCAAAATCTCCAAATAAGGCGTGTGCGGCAGATCGCCCATGTTTTAATACCAAAACAGATTTGCTACTAGCGCAATTCGATAGTAAGCCAGACCCAGATGATATCCACGCTCAGGCGGCACTAGGATCTATGATGCTCCACTCAGATTTGAAGGGGGTAAATATCTACGCTGTCTCGGGAGCTATAGGCGAGCAAAAGGGGTTGTTTTTGGACTCTAGCAAGCTCTTCGATATGGTTTTTGGTAAGCGTTGGACAGCAGCTAATGAGGATTGGGATCAGGCGGTAGCGGATATCGTGGATGTTGTCTTGCCGATCCTTAAGAAGGGTGGAAAAGTATGGGTTCAAGAGGCTGGTCAATCAGATATTACGGCTGATTGGGTGAAGGTTATCTTGAAGAGCATCCCAGAGTCAACTGTTAAGAGTAATGTGATCGTTGTGCAACATAGCGATTGGAACGAGAATCAGAGTAATGACGCAGATTTGGCATATGTAAAGAAGATGACTAACTACTTCGCGTTGGATGATGGTAACGCACTACCTACTGAGGATTGGGGTGATCGTGGTCCATACACAACACCAGCATATCGCGCGAAGGATGCGAAGTGGATCAAGCTAGCTATGGAGTCAGGCAATAAGAAGGCTGCTAAGATGTGGACATTGGCAAATGAGATCATCGATGCCTACTTCCCAGATGGTTTCGAGCACGAGTGGTCATACCTCCATTTTGGTGGTGTGGATTACTCTGATTGCTGCGAGAATTGGTGGATTCTCAATATCGGCGAGGTGGCAGATACCCACGAGAAGTTCTGGAGCCGCTACGTAACGAATAAATAGTCGTTAGAGGGGATTACTAAATAAGTCTCCTCAACACAGAGAGTGACTAACAAGGATGAGTTTTGGGGCTTCGTGAAGGCTCTCAAACTGCAGCGTACTCTAGTACGTGAGGATTTGAGAGTCGAGGGAAGTGCCGAAAATCGCCTTGTTAATCACTCTCTTTTTTGCACTATAATAACTTTATAATCATACTATTAGCCTTGTCTATAACAGAGGTATCCAGCGACGTGAGATATATCTGAGTCGTCATTTCGCTACCATGCCCCATCCCCTCGCTGATCACCGATATCGGGACTTTATTGCACTTCGCCACCGATGCCCATGAGTGCCTAGCGACATACATTGTCAGAGGGAGGGCGAGCCCAAGTTGTTCGCCAAGTCTTTTCAGATTATAGTTATTCATCATCAAGCCATTGCGATACTGAGTTCGATCGTCACACTCCATGTTGGTTATAATGGGCAGCAAGAATTTGCTCGTCTCATTTTTATATTTGTCGACTATGTTTTGCATACACGTCTCCCATTTTACGGTGAGCAGCTGCCCTGTCTTTCGCCGATAATATGTGAGTACACCATTTTTAAGATCCTCCTTTCGCAGATATGCCATATCGACAAATGACATTCCACGAGTGTAGAAGCTAAACATAAATATATCGCGAGCGAGATCTATTCTGGGGGTGTCTCTCAAATCGATGCTCTTTATTACCTTAATTATTTTGAGGGGCAGAGCCCGTTTGATTGTCTTTGCAACCCCCGTATATACGTGTTTGAAGGGGTGCGCGAGGC
>JBCQTX010000081.1:0-5120 GCA_047174605.1 Rikenellaceae bacterium
CCGTATGAGCCAAAGGTGGATAATCTGCAATCAACAACAAATACAACCCCAAATGCAGAAGATAAAGCAGTTGTAAATACGGCATCTGAAGTGTCGGCTAGCGTAACACCCAATTCATCCACGGACATGGAGCAAATCAGTAGCAAACCATCCCTCACAGACCGCCTATGTGAGTCAATTCCACAGTCGGATAACATTCAAGTGGCAACGCTCTCGTCACACTCTGAGAATACCTCGCAAGAGCCTGTGACTCAGTCGAGACGGATGAAACTTTAAAAAGAAAATAGCTATCATATACATCGTTAAAGTTGTATATGGTAGCTATTTTTCTTTTCAAACTCCGACAGTGGCTCTGCTGCGTAGTTCTTCATAATATTACACCCTTATGCCTTATGGCTAATAATATTCATATCAATAGATTGCATTGTGCTCTGAATCTGGAACCTTGCCGTAAAAGATTCATCAGCAAAGTACTCTTGTTGATGCTTATAGCCTATTGCAAACATCGCTTGATCGTTCTCAGATAGGTATAAAAAAACGTTAACCCCCTAAAGAGTTAACGCACTTTTTTTGTATACACAAGGATTATAATATATTGAGTCTAATACCCAAATTCGAAATCATCTACGTAGAGTGTGCTACCAGTTATTCCCACTTTGTAGTCTCCATAAGCACTCGATGCACAAGAGATAACAAGTGTGTAGCTTTTAGATGGCTTAGTCTCCGTGTCATAGTATTGAATTGGAAGCTCCAGATCTGATAGTTTTGTTAAATCTGTTGACTCGTCGATAAACAGAGAGGCATAACCAATAATATTATTACCCTCAGTTACACTCGTTTGAAGTGTTGGATCCCAAGCTCCTGTAGGGGTGCTACTAGTACCAGCAGCAACTGCATGCTGAGAACTCCAATCAACAATCGCCAAGAATATACGTCCACGATCTTGTGCAAAAGTCTCTCCAGCATCTACAGTTCCATCAGGTGCAGTAATGCTACCTGCTCCCAACGAAGCCGCATATTTCAATTTTAAACTACGTGGGCGTGCTGTCCAAGTAAATGATCGTCCGAACGATACAGTACCTGTAAAACTTGAATATTTAAAACTTCCATAGAATATGTTACCTGCTGCTGTCACACTCATAACCTCGCTTGTCACTAACTTAGCACAAGTTACACCGCTAAATGTAGATGAATCATTATAACATAGATAATAAGTACTAATGAATTTGAAGTTTCCGCTATCCCATGAAGAGCCATCATTACTTGTGGTGTAGCATGCTAGAGATGAGCTATCCAAATCCCCATCTGGAATTGTCTGCACACCATTAGATGTATCACCAGTGGCAGGTGTAGGGTCGCTATTGAACGTTGTAGAGGCGATAACCTCGTCATCCACTACCAGTTGACACTCATATGAAGTACCAGCCCAAATTCCATTCGATGGTGAATAGTATGTAAGTCCTGTATCATTTGTCTCTGAGCTCCATGTTGGAGCAACATTAGCTACATAACTATTTCCACTCGCTACTAGATCTACTGTCTGCCATGCTGTCTCTCCGCTTTCACGAACCTGCATAGTAGCTTTTGTGAAGCTACTGCTTGACAACGAAGTTGTGATTGTTGCTGTATTGTTCCATAGGTCAGTTACCACATTGTTGATTGTTCCTATAATCTCCTCTGGATCGGTCGGATCGGTTGGGTCCGGATCAGTAGGGTCAGTCGTTTCATCAGCCTCATATTTATATATGAAGTCATCATTAAACACCTCGACAGATGTATCAACTGCGATATTTCCAACTAACAGATATTGCTCGCTCTCATCAAATCTAAATACAAGGATATTCTCCTCACCAGCATTAGCATCGCTAACAACGCCACCCAAAGAGATCGCATCACCACTCTTCTTCACACCCTCAAATCTCCATGAGACGCTATTTGCAGCCTCGGGAAGAATGAAATAACCCGAACCATCCTCAGTAAAATATAGAGGAGTCTCCACCGTACTATCAATATTATCACCTGCGATCAACGTCACCCTATAACCAGCCTCAAGATTTTCGTCAAGAGTCTGCTCATCAAAATTAATCGTCACAACACTATTGTTGATATAACATATAACACCAACAGATGTTGTTGTATTTTCTTTAATCTTGAAGGTACTCTCACCATAATAAGTTAACTCAGATAGATCCTTAGTAGGTGTTATTCCTTCACCGAGATTCAGCGACAAACTATAATCTCCCGTCACAAGATAGAGCGTCTCAGGGGACTCCGTAGCTGGCTCATATTTACGAATAAGTTCGTCGCTACTATCATAAATCTTCAACACACTATTTTCGAGCAGCTCCATTGTATTTCCCGATAGTGTCGAAGCAGCCTTTGTCTCCACTTTAGTCTCAAGAGCTATTCTGACCCCGCCCTCATTATCTGAATAGTTATTATAGACTTGGTTATCCACTAACGAATCACTACACGCCACAGCGAGGAGTGCAAGCGACAAAAATGTTATTATCTTTTTCATAATTACTCCGCTATTACCATTAATGTCACATCACACTCTCCCGAAGCATCACCCAACGTAATCTTAAAATCAGTTTCATCTCCTGAGTTTGCAATTAATGCAAGAGCAGGCATAAAATCGGTGATGTCAATCTCCAAATATGTCAATCCCTCGATGTCAGCTCCCGTAGGGAATCCAAGTTCACCTAATGCACCCGCCATTTCATCTGTTGCAGGATTTATAAGATCCATGCTCTGGGATAGATACATTTCACTTAGCAACTCCTCAGTTAGAGTATCACTCGTAATATCGATAGTCAAAGATGTTATACCAGTCCCAGAGGTCAAATCAAAGACAACTGGCAAAGTAGAAGAGGTCGATATCGTGTGTCTTAGCGAGAAGCTATATCCAGCTCGCCATACGATGCCGCAAGTAAGCTCGTCAGACTCAGAAGATGTATCACCATCAGGAATCACAGCTTCGCCATTATTGAAAAATGTACCATTCATAATATCAACATCTACCTCACCCTCATATACAGATGAACTGACACCCACCGATACAGAGGTGCTACCGGCATCTTCGGCCACAGTAAGTGTAATTTGGCGATGTTGACCACTATTCACGCCATCAATCTCCTGCTCCCATGTTATAAACTCATAGACAGGAGTCTCGCCCTCAGCTGCCGTATTATAACTTCCGCTAAGCACCATCGTCATCAAAGTGATGCTATCCTGCAGAGCGAAATAAGCCACTGCGCCATCACTTCCGACCAAGACTCCATCGTTATTAAGTGAATAGTATATTGTTGAGTCACCATAAGTGACACTCACCTTTACATCGTCGTCAAATTTAGCCAAGAGCTCATCTGAGACCTCCACCGTAACCATTATATTAGCCAATGTACATATCGCATCATCTTGCTGTTCAGTAACCTCGTTAGCTTTGATTGAGAATGGATACATAATAGAGGCATACTCTGGTTTGTCCCAACCAACGACATCAATCATACTCTCATAAGATCGGGCTTGGAGTGTATAGTTACCTACAGGGAGTTCGAGTTTGCTATCAGCAATATCTGAATATTTCATCACTATTGTCTCAAAATCGCTATCACTGTCATCGCTTGTGATTACAATATAGTAGTTGCTTGTATCAAAAGAGCTATCAACAGCCTTGGTGTCGCCAATAGTCTCACTCTCAAAATCTACATAGAGAGCCATATTGCTGATCGATAGATAACCAACATTAACTTCAGATGTATCACCGCCCAAAATATCACTACTATCGGACTGTGAGAAATCAACATCATCCATGCTGCAACTCACCGATAGAGCTGCTATTACCACCATGGCAGCAGCTATCAATTTTCGAATTTGTATTCTCATTATCTTATTTGCTATTTATTATACCTCTAATTCTCAGTGGTTACACTACCACTATTCACATCAATAGTTGTCGTGCCCACTGTGGTGATAGTGTCGTTAATAGTAACAGTGATCGAGCTGCTACCCGTTGACGACGCATCTAACACAATGCTATTCAGTATACCAGCCTCAGCCACACCGATTAAGCTCTTGGTGAATGTCACAGTAGGGGCCGTTCCCGTACCGGGATCCTGCTTTACGGCTGTTCCCCATAGATATATATTTGTGTCGGGAGCGACGAACATAATCTGCTCATCCTCCGAAGCAGGGAAATTGAGTGATAAACTAGCGCCATCCTCAGTCGAAATGGTCAATGAAGCACCACCTTCGAAGTAGTTATTGAATGCATCTGTAACATTGAGCCTAACGATCGAGTTGGCTAGCTTAACATCGAGACTAGCTGTACCGATATTTTCACTAGGGATAATGGTGAAATTCACTGAGTCGGCAAAGTAAGCGCTAGTCTCGCCCTCCAGCTCAATGTCTCCACTCGATGCTACGGCCATGTAGTTGCCAATCGGAAGCGAAGGCGGTGTGTCGTCACCATTGTAGTTGTTGTAGTCGTTGATAGTCGCATACTCTTTGTACAGAACGTAAGAGTCGTCAGTAGATTTTTTGAAGATAGCCAGAGCGAGTTCATCCACTGATGGGACTAACTCATCTGCGATTTGGTAGGTTTCGCCACTAGCGCGAGTTGTAATATCGGCCTGAACCACATTGCTGATCTGCGTAGCGAGGGCAATACTACCCGTGCTCTCGACCTCTGCAAGATCAATCGAGTCATTCGAAGAGCATGCTGCAACGAGCATGGCTAATAGAATGTACGGTGTTTTGTTCATAAATTGTTAAATTAAGTTATACAATAAAAGAGAGCCCTTCACAATTGAGTGACTCTCTTGGGTTTTAGTTTGCAGCTACAAGGGCGATCAAACCCTTGTAGCCTTTGGTTTAGATAGTTAAACTACCTATAATTAGATTATTCTGCTGCTATTGTAATGTAATAACCTTAGTAGCAGTGATAGTACTGATTATGTTACCTGCATCATCAGAAGCAGTTGCTGTAAACTCAACTGTAACTTTATTAGAGTTGAATAGTCCCGGATATGCTACCCATAGATAGTCTTTACCCAATAGTGTTACGAACGTTGGATTTGACAATTTGTAATCATTATCTGTAACCACATAAGATACAT
>JBCQTX010000082.1:0-5066 GCA_047174605.1 Rikenellaceae bacterium
AGACGTTCGGGCTGACCGACGAAGAGGTATTTGAGGGATTATCGGCAACTGTATCATTCGACCTAAATGTGCTGCTCGCTTACGATTCTAAAGTTGCTTGAGGTACTTGCGAAACTTGAGATAGTGATATTTCAAATAAGAGTCAATACAAACTATGATTATAACCATATTTGCTTTTGCCATATCGGGTATCATTGTATCATTTGTGCTGCCACATATCCTAATCCTATCGTTGCGAAAGCGACTATTCGATCCCATCGACCCTCGAAAGATACATAGCGTCCCTGCATCTCGATTGGGTGGCCTTACTTTTCTGCCAGCCATCCTCTTCTCGGTCTGGCTATCTATCGCCATGACGAACGTATTTATGCCATTTGTGGGTATCCGCATGAGTGTCGATGCAGATCTTATATTGGTGTGCCTAGCGCTTTTATCACTCTATATGGTAGGTGTTTATGATGATATCATCGGAGTCGTATATCGCAAGAAGTTTCTTGTGCAGATATTTGCAGCCCTTCTGGTTGTGGGCTCTGGCGCATATTTCAAGACATTTCATGGATTTTGTGGTATTGAAGAGATACCACGTTATGTCGGAATACCCTTTACGATACTCTTCTACGTCTTTGTGACAAATGCCATCAATCTCATTGATGGAATCGACGGACTAGCATCCATGCTCTCTATCATGGCGTTGGTGGTCTATGGTTTGCTTTTGTATTGTTATGAGGTGGGGACAGATTGTCTGCTCGCAGTCGCTGCATTAGGTGCCCTTGTACCATTCTGGTATGGCAATGTCTTTGGGGTTCGTATAGGTGTAAGAAGCAAAATATTTATGGGTGATACTGGCGCGTTAGTCATTGGTGCGATCTTGGGTTTCTTGGCTGTCAAGGTGTGGAATATCAGCTACTACACTTCGTCTAGTGCTCCGATAGATGATATATATCACACCCTCGCTTTCACTATGTTGCTCATCCCATGTTTCGATGTTATCCGCATCATAATACATAGATTCTTAGATCATAAACCTCTTTTTTTACCCGATAAAAACCATATTCACCATAAGTTCATAGCTTTGGGTTACACTCCACATAGCGCTCTGTTATCTATAATTTCACTCAATATGGTGTTCGTAATCCTCAATATTGCTCTCTCGTTTATACTCAACTTCACCTATATTGTAGCTATTGATATCATCCTTTGGTGTGCAATCCAAATCGCCATTAGTCGTAGCGCAAAATAAGTATAAAAAACAATTATTGCCATATTTTTAACAGTACTCTTGGCGCGATATTTTTCACTATTAAATCTCAATGTAGAACCACTATATTTTCAATTCAATAACAAAAAATCTCATCTCCAATAGCACTCTTAAAAACACACCAATAATTATTTTACACTACTTAGTCTAACATATTTGTTGTAAATTATCTATTAAAAATAGCAATTAATAATAAAAATATGCTATTTTTGTTCTAGGTATAGCCTATGTACTTGCGAGAGACAAAGATACCAACTATCTCATCAGATAATACTAGATAATTTATGATTACAGATTTTAGACTCGCAGTGTTTATCACCGTCGCGCGAACGCTGAGCTTCACTCGAGCAGCGGCTCTGCTTAATGTCTCGCAACCTGCTATATCCAAGCATATCAAGGAGCTAGAGGCTGATTTTGGGGAGGCGCTATTTAATCGTAAGGGCAACACCATATCCCTCACATCCAAAGGCACCACCATTATACCTCTCGTCGAGGGCATCTTAGATGGCTATACTCAGCTTTGTGACACAATAAATAGGGACGATTTTCACTTCGAGGGGGTGCTGCACATTGGTGCTTCGACCACCATTGCGCAGTATGTACTGCCTGAGGTATTGGCCAAATTCTCCACTAAATACCCCCATATTCAACTTTCGCTCATAAACGCAAATAGCGATCAGGTGGTGAGGATGTTACAGCGTAAAGAGATCGAGATGGCTCTCATCGAGGGTGACAACACCTCTAATTCAGTGCACTACACCCCATTTCTGTCGGATGAGATCGTTTTGGTCTCGTCGGTGCAGCGCAAGCAGAGGTTGAGTATTGAGCAGATCCAGAAGTTACCGCTTATAATTCGCGAGGATGGCTCGGGCACATTATCCGTCACTCTTTCGGCACTTCGGGCGGTAGGTATATCTCGTAAAGCGCTCAATGTCAAGATGCAATTGGGAAGTAGTGAGGCAATTATACGCTATATCCGCACCTCCAAAGATTACGCATTTGTCTCTATTCGTATTGCTGAGGAGCATATTAAACGAGGGGAGCTATTTCTCAATGAAGTAGATGGACTTCGTATTACTCGTGAGTTTAGATATGTCTCTTTGCATGGACATAGTGGACGTCTGGCCAACACATTTAGAGAGTTTTGCAACGATCATTATAACTTATAGTTATGAGCTATAATGTTTTGTATCTTGTTTTAAAGGTATAGATGCCATATCTTTGCACCATAAACAAGAACAAAACATTACGACCATGCAGACATTAATCGCCACACGTAAATCTCCAACTCTCAAGATTCAGATCAGGAGGTATCGCAAATTTCTATTCTTAGCGCTCGCATTATTATGCGCAACGCCATACATCTCTGCACCTATGGCGCTCGTTGCAGGTTTTCTATTCACCTTGGTTGTGGGACACCCTATTCCTAAGTTTGCATCGAGGACAACATCTTGGTTACTAAAGGCATCAGTTGTGGGAATCGGTTTTGGAATGAATGTGCAGGAGGCTATGACAGCAGGTCGCGAAGGGGTTGGACTTACCATCTGCTCAATCACTATTGTATTAAGCGTGGGGTATCTGCTAGGGCGTTGGATAGGTATTGATCGTAAGATGGCTCACCTCATCTCGTGTGGCACTGCAATATGTGGAGGAAGTGCAATTGCAGCTGTTGCGCCAGCTATTGAGGCTAAGACGGATCAGATATCAATCTCTTTGGGCGTTGTCTTTTTATTGAACTCTATGGCGTTGATTATCTTTCCGATAATGGGTCATTACCTTGATTTGACACAGCATCAATTTGGATTATGGAGCGCTATCGCCATCCACGATACGAGCTCTGTGGTGGGTGCAGCTGCCACATATGGTGAGGAGGCACTTAAGGTGGCTACAACGGTGAAGTTGACTCGTGCGCTCTGGATCATCCCGATCTCTCTGCTCTCAATATTTCTGTTTCGTTCTAAAAGCAAGAAGGTCTCTATCCCTTGGTTCATCCTGCTCTTCATTGGTGCGATGATCCTCAATAGCTACCTCGAGCTTGGTGCTGTGGCACATGGAATCTACGCCCTCTCAAAGAGCGCACTCGTTGTTACACTCTTCTTGATTGGATCTGGAATATCTCTCAAAGCGCTCAAAACTACGGGGTTAAAACCAATCGCTCTGGGTGTTTGCTTGTGGGCTGTGATCTCTGTGGTCTCTCTGTTGGCTATTGTACATATGTAGAGTCTTTGGTTCATCAAGGAGTGTTACTAGAGGTTAGTCACGCTCGCCACAACTATAAGGATTATTAGACTCAACATAGCCACCTTAGCGTTGACAAGTGCAGTTTTAACGACATCTAGATGGGTTATATCTCGTGGGTTTTCACCTATGTATGGTTTGTTTACAACCTTGCCAAAGTAATAGTTAGCACCTCCTAAACGACAATCCAAGAGACCTGAAAGTGCTGATTCAGGGTAGCCAGAGTTTGGGCTTGTGTGTGATCTAGCATATCGTTTTACGTGTTGAACGGCCCTCCATGACATCGTTACAACCACCATCATAAGTGCTGTCAAACGAGCAGGGATGAAGTTTGCAACATCGTCCATCTTGGCTGAGAGATACCCAAAATTTTTGTATCGTTCACTCTTGTATCCCACCATCGAGTCAAGTGTATTTATCATCTTGTAGAGCATCATTAGCGGTATGCCTCCAATTGCATAGTAGAAGAGCGGGGCAACCACTCCATCGCTCAGATTCTCCGACATCGTCTCGATGATGGCACTTCTGATCTGAGTCGGATTGAGTTGTGTGGTATCTCGTCCAACTATCATACTCAGCTGTTTGCGAGCGCCATCTATATCACCCGATGCAACTATTTTCTCAACTTTGAAGCCCTCTTCGATAAGGCATCTATTACTTAGGCCATAGAAGAAAAATATTGAGCACCACGCAATGTTGACTATTTGAAAATCAGCTATAAGCACCTCTACGCCACCGAAGAATAATAGCGTAACAAGGCATAGCGTTACCCACATAACACCACCCTTCAGTCGTCTATTCGCACCTCTGTTGAGTTTCGCTTCAAACCTAGAGATCATACTTCCGAATAGTCGAATTGGGTGTGGTAGCCAGTATGGATCGCCAACTATTGTGTCGAGAGCTCCGCCGATTATTATTGTTAGTAGTGCTGGGTTGATATCCATTCCTTTAGTGCGTTTATTAGTTTTACTCCATCTTTGCGCTCTTGTGCCGCTATGCGAAAATGGCTGTTTGTGAGACCAACGAAGTTTGAGGCATCGCGTATGAGTATTCCATGTTTGTCTATTAAAAACTTCTTGAGTTCAGAGACTTGAGAGGTAGAATTGCATATCTCAACGAGGAAGAAGTTGCAGTCGGATGGGGTGACACGAAATCCACTGATCTTAGCGATCTTATCTTGTAGATAACGCGACTCCGTGACAAGCTCCATGATGTTGGGTTGTAGCTCGTTATGGCGTTCCAGAATATACTCGCCAGCCTTTAGTGAGAGTGAATTTACACTCCAAGGAGGACGTATTGCTGCGAGTTGGTCGATAATCTCTGCCGAGGCGATCACATATCCTAATCTGATCCCAGGTATGCCATAACTTTTTGTGAATGAATCCACTATGATGATGTTTGGACGTAGCTCCCATAGTCTCTCCACTTATGGATAAGTATGAGTTGGGTGATGATTTTAAGGACAGCGACGAGTACGATCAATTCTACACAGAGGCTGTTGGTGCGATACTAATTCATTTTAATCACTATGGCATTTAACCGCAGACAGAAGTTGGCGGATAATGTAGCG
>JBCQTX010000028.1:0-26944 GCA_047174605.1 Rikenellaceae bacterium
TTATTCCATTCAGCGGAGCGAAGGAGAGTTTTACCTCTCTTCCCTCTCTGAAAAAATATTTTATCTCATTCTCTGCAACTTCCCAATTCCTCAGTTGCATTTACAAGTTGAATTCAGGTCTTTATAACACCAATCACGCTATCGATCACATCCTCGATCTTCGTGATGATATTTTGTGATGCCACATTTGTCAATCCATCCAAATCACCCTTTATCGATCCCGTCTGGTATGGGTAGACTAGGATGAAGTTGTGGTTGGTGAAGTGGTTGTTTATATACTCCGGAATCTTATCCATATGCACGTCGTAGGATGGGCTAAGTCGCTTGCTCAGTATAAATATTAAACCATCGTCACGTCTCAAATTCCTCGATACCATCCTCAGATCACTGTAGGTTGTCGTCTGGACAAATGTGATTGAGAGAGGGATGGCTTGGTTGATCTGTTGAAGCACCGTTATTGTCTCCTTCGTTGCATATATTGTGGCCGAAGCCCCCGTAGCTCTAAGTAGCGACCACACCTTTATAACCCACGCCCTGAAGCCCATCTCATGCTCCGCATTGGCCGGCACGATTATCAGATGGCGACGTATTGTTGCGACTGGTTGGTGGGCACGATACATATAGGTTGTGACACTCGACCAATGGTCCGACACCTCGATGATCTTGGTTATTACCGAAGCCGAAAATCTCTTTTCAGTATCTATATTTAATATAAGATCCCCGATATTATTTTCGCGCACTATGTTCGATATTCCATTCGTGTAGCTTGTGTCGTAGCGCAGTATGGTCTCCAACGAGAGGTCAATTGCCGCTGCACTATGGACCGCTTGGTCAAACACCTTTTTGGATCTCGCCACCTGCTTGCCCTCATCCTTAGCGTCGGAGACTACGCTTGCCACCATCACAACGGAGTTTGTTGGTGCGATTAGATGGGTAAATGAGACCATCTCGCCCACTCCATTGAGCGAATTTAGAGGGAGGAGTATCTTTGGCGGATCGTCGTCGTTGCCATCCCCTCCATCGAGATCAATAACCTCTCTCATCGCCAATCTGTTAGCCCCCCTTTGTGCCGCTATTGTCGCTACGGTGCAGGTGAAGAAGATCATCACGATGCTACCATTCAGAACGCTAGAGTTGAGCAGACGGATCGGCTCTCCAATATCGTCGACTCCCAAAATGGTGTTGTATCCCACCAGCACGATGGCTAGTGTAGCTGCTGCATGGGCGCTACTAAGTCCAAAGATCACAAGCCCCTCATCTGCCGAATATTTGAAGCAATATCGGGTGAGTTCGGCCGCTGCATATTTCGAGATGATCGCCATTACAGTCATTATGAGCGCTGTGTAGAGTGTGGTGATGTCGGAGATAAAGACCCTAAAGTCGATCAACATTCCTACGCTTATGAGGAAGAACGGGATGAAGATGGCGTTTCCGACAAACTCGATTCTATTCATCAAGGCTGATGAGCTAGGGATTAACCTATTGAGTGCCAATCCGGTAAACAATGCGCCAATGATCCCCTCAACACCTGCAATCATCGCCGCAATAGAGCCCAAGAAGAGCATGAATAGGACGAAGATATACTGCATGGTGCCGTTGTGGCAACGCTTCAAGACATATCGTGCTATGATAGGGAAGCCGCTAAAAATAACCACCACAAAGATTATGATCTTGATAACCATTGTGCTCCAGAAAGTGGTATCGATCACACCACCAGTCATCCCGACAATTACGGCCAGAACCAACAGGGCTGCCGACTCCGCGATCACCGTACCTCCGATTGTGACCGTCACCGCTGGGTTTCGTTTGAGTCCCATCTTCGAGATGATCGGGTAGGCCATCAGGGTGTAGGAGGCGAACATACTAGCCAGAAGGATCGATGTTATCATCGAAAAGTGGAGTAGGTATAGCCCCGCCAAAGTTCCCATAACCATCGGTATGGAGAAGGTGAAGAGGCCAAATACTATACTTCGCCAGCGATTCTTGATGAACTCATTTATATCTATTTCGAGACCAGCTAGGAACATAATGTAGAGCAGTCCAGCTGTACCCGACATCACGATTCCGCTGTCACGCTCCAAGATGTTTAGCCCATGTTCGCCAATCACCGCGCCCGCTAGTATTAGACCGAGTATGTGTGGGATCTTGAACTTATCGAGCACAAGGGGTGCAAGTAGTGTAATCCCCAAGATAATAAGGAATTTTAGCTCGGGACTCACCACTGGTAATTCGAAGATGTTATGTGTAATAAGTTGTTGGAACATACGTAGTTTTGAATTATCGACTTTAAAGATATGAAAAAAAGTGGAATATTGTCGTGTTTTAGTGAAAATTAAAGCCATTTTTTTGTCGAGCGCAATAAAATAATCTGAAATTACTATATATGATCAGAAAATTGATTATATTTGCGAGTTATAAATTATTATATATAATGGAGAGACTAGAGAACAGTAGCGAAGAGTGCTTTGCAGGTAAGAGCCGCGCGGAGCTAGTTGCACTACTTGAGAGACTTCTTGAAAAGGAGCCTATCGAGTCGTTGCGTCGTACAGTAGAGGCTATCAAGGTAGCATTTTATAAAATCCCACGTGCAGATGAGCAGCCCACAGAGGAGGCCGCTATGGAGGGAGAATCAACAGAGATGGCAAATGATGAGTCTACAACTACTGAGATAGGTCTCGATGTTGAGGAGATTCGTCTCAAGGAGCTTATCCGCAACTATCGAATCCGTCGCGACGCACACCTTGCGGAGCAGGATCAGTTGCGCGATTTGAATCTACGCACCAAACTTCAGATAATCGAGGAGCTTAAGGAGCTCACTGAGTCGGATGAGACTCTGGACCATACATTCACCAAATTCCGCGAGCTCCAAGAGAGATGGCGCGCGACAGGGCAGGTGCCGATCCAGAATATGAAGGATGTTTGGGAGAGATACCACCTCTATACGGAGAACTTTTACGCTGTGATCAAGATCAACCGCGAGTTGCGTGATTTGGATCTGAAGAAGAATCTGGAGGCTAAAACCCAATTGTGTGAGGCGGCAGAGGCGTTGCTTTCGATCGAGAACCCAATTGATGCATTCCAGAAGTTGCAGCCACTCCACGATCAGTGGCGTGAGACAGGTCCGGTAGATGCGGAGTTTAAGGAGTCGATCTGGTTGCGTTTCAAAGAGGCGTCGAGCGTGATTAACAAACGCCATCTGGATTATTTCGAGTCGTTGAAGAGCGAGCAGTCGAATAATCTGGAGCGCAAAGAGGCTTTGTGTGCAAAGGTTGTGGCTTTGACAGCGGAGCTACCAACATCACATAAAGATTGGACAGCGGCAAGCGAGACGCTACTCCAAATTCAGGCGGAGTGGAAGACAATCGGTTTCGCACCGAAAAAGGATAATACACGAGTTTATAATGAGCTTCGCGAGGCGTGTGATGCATTTTTCGCAGCAAAGCGTGATTTCTACTCTGGCGCAAAGAGCGAGATGGAGCAGAATTTGGAGCGCAAGCGAGCATTGTGTGAGGCGGCAGAGGCGTTGAGCAGCAGCGAGGATTGGAAGAGCGCAAGTGCTGATTTGATCAGTTTGCAGGCTGAGTGGAAGACGATCGGGGCGGTTTCACGTCGCCATTCAGATCAGATTTGGAAGCGTTTCCGCGCAGCGTGTGACTTGTTCTTTGAGCGTAAGAGTCAACACTTCGCAGGTCAGGATAATGATCAAAATGAGAATTTGAAGCTCAAGGAGGCGCTTTTGGCAGAGATGGAGTCAGCTATAGCATCTGGATTCGAGGGTGTTGAGGCGATCAAGGCTTTCCAGCGTCGTTGGAGTGAGATCGGTTTTGTACCGATGAAGCAGAAGGATGCCCTTCAGACCAAATACAAAGAGGTTGTGGATAAGATGTTTACGACAATGCGCGGTGAGGAACGTGAGCGTAATATGGGTGCTTTCCGCAATCGAGTAGGAAATATGAAGAGCGAGGGCGGAAACGGTCGTATGAAAAACGAGCGTGAGAAGTTGGCGAATAAACTCAAGCAGCTCACTGTAGATATCAACCAGTTGGAGAATAACATAGGGTTCTTCTCACGTTCGAAGGGTGCGGAGGCGATGATTGCCGATGTAAACAAGAAAATCGAGAAGGCTCGTAGAGAGTATGCTGAGACAAAGGAGAAGATCAAGGTGATCGACCTAGCTGCCAGAGAATAGAAAAATTAGGAGGAGAAATATGAAATTAGAAAAATCGAAGTATATCTTTGTCACGGGAGGAGTTGCCTCATCGCTGGGAAAGGGTATAATCTCAGCATCGTTGGCTCGCCTGCTTCAGGCGCGCGGTTACTCAGTAACAATCCAGAAGTTAGACCCATATATTAATGTGGATCCGGGAACGTTGAACCCATATGAGCATGGAGAGTGTTATGTGACTGAGGATGGTGCGGAGACAGATCTCGATTTGGGGCACTATGAGCGCTTTATCGATATGCCGACATCGAAGGCGAATAACGTTACTACAGGTAAGATCTACCAGAGTGTAATTGAGAAGGAGCGTAAGGGTGAGTTCTTGGGCAAGACAGTTCAGGTTATTCCTCACATTACGGATGAGATCAAGCGTCGTATCCAAATGTTGGGACAATCGAAGAAGTATGATGTTATCATTACGGAGATCGGAGGAACAGTTGGAGATATTGAGAGTCAGCCATTTATCGAGTCGGTACGTCAGTTGCGTTATTCGTTGGGATACCACAATTCGGTGTTGATTCACTTGACTTTAATCCCATATATGGCGGCATCGGGCGAGTTAAAGACAAAGCCTACGCAGCACTCGGTAAAGGCGCTTTTGGAGAATGGATTGCAGCCAGATGTTTTGGTGTTGCGTTCGGAACACCCCCTAACTCAGGATCTTAGACGTAAGGTTGGCCTATTCTGCAATGTCGATCCGGCAGCTGTTATGGAGTCGATAGATGTACCTACGATCTATGAGGTGCCGTTGAAGATGCACGCTCAGAATCTAGATAAGGTGGTTTGCGAGAAGTTGGATCTTGATGCTACGGCAGAGCCAGATATGGCAAAATGGACAGAGTTTGTGGAGAGCGTGAAGAACCCTCAGACAAATATCGAGATTGCGTTGGTCGGAAAATATACAGAACTTCCGGATGCGTATAAGTCTATCAGTGAGTCATTTATCCACGCGGGAGCTGTGAATAAGTGCAAGGTGAAGTTGACATACGTAAACTCGGAGAAACTTACAGACGAAAATATTGCTGAGAGATTGGGAGACAAGGCGGCTATTCTTGTAGCACCGGGCTTCGGAAATCGTGGTATCGAGGGTAAAATTAGGGCGGTGAAATTCGCGCGTGAGAATAAGATCCCATTCCTCGGAATCTGCCTAGGTATGCAGTGTGCGGTGATTGAGTTCGCGCGTAATGTATTGGGATATAGCGATGCACACTCTTCAGAGATGGATCCTATCACGGCACATCCGGTAATTGATATTATGGAGGAGCAGAAGGGAATTACGGCTAAGGGCGGTACAATGCGTCTTGGAGCTTACCCATGTTCGTTGACAAAGGGGTCGAAGGTTGCACAGGCGTATGGCAAGGAGAGTATCTCGGAGCGCCACCGCCATCGTTATGAGTTTAACTCGAACTACAAGGAGGAGTATGAGGCAGCAGGAATGATGGCTGTGGGAGTAAATCCAGAGACAGGTCTTGTTGAGGTTGTTGAGGTTGCTGACCACCCTTGGTTTGTTGGTACGCAATACCATCCGGAGTATAAGAGTACGGTTTTGACACCACATCCGCTCTTTGTGGCGTTTGTTCGTGCGGCATTGACTCATGTAGGAAAATAAGGATAGTGAGTCTCTATTAATATATATAGGTATATAAATAAAAGATGGATAAAAACAAGATTATAGGTTTAGCGCTGATGAGCGTACTCTTCTTTGCGTTCTCGTATTTCAATACAAAAGAGCAGTCGGAGTACAATGCAAAGTTGGCAGAGTATGAGGCGGTAGAGGCGGAGAAGGCAGCTAACGAAGTTGTAAAAGCGGAGGAGCTAAAGAGCATTGAGCCAATTGCTCAGGAGCAGAAGGTGGCGCAGAGCGTGGAGCAGATTGGGGAGAGCTTGACTTCGGCATCGATGGCGACGGGTGAGGTTATTAAGTTGGAGAATGATGTGATGAATATCGCGTTCTCGACTCGTGGAGCGCAGGTTCACTCTGTCCAGTTGAAGGATTATACGAAGTATGCACCCAAAGACGAGCGTACGGAGCTAGTTGAGATGTTCGACTCGGAGAATTCGAATATGGATCTCTCGTTCTATGTTCGCAGTGGCCTTAACAACGTGAAGATCAACACGGTAGATTACACTTTCGAGGCGTTGCCAGTAGTTAGTGTCGAGGGAGGTCAGGAGTTGGCGATGAGCTTGAAGTTTGAGTCAGGGGCTGAGTTGCAATATGTATATACGCTATACAATACGCAGGATGATGCTCGTGACTATATGCTAGATTTCAAGATCCGCCTTCACAACATGACTCCGATCATGGCGAATCAGTCGGCATTGAACTTGAAGTGGGAGGCGTTGTCATATCAGAATGAGCGCGGATTTAAGAATGAGAACACATACACAACTGTCTCGTATCACTTTGCAGGTGAGTCAGTTGAGGAGCTTGGAATAAGCGAGGAGACAAAGAGTGAGCAGATCAGCACTCCGTTAGAGTGGGTGGCTTTCAAACAGCAATTCTTCACTTCGGCCCTTATCTCGCCAGAGTCGCAGATCGCGACAGCAGATCTTAAGTATGTTACAGCGGCACAAAACTCAGGTAATATCAAGGCGTTCACAGCATCTATGACGCTCCCTATCAAGGCTGATAGCGATGAGCATAATATGGCACTCTACTTCGGTCCAAACAAATATTCAACGCTTAATGCTGTGAATGATCTGGGCTATGGTGAGCTCACGATGGAGGAGCTTGTTCCTCTAGGATGGGGAATTTTCGGATGGGTCAACAGATGGTTTGTGATTCCGGTGTTTGATTTCTTGAGAGATAAGATCGCGAGCTTTGGAGTTATCATCCTGATCCTTACTATCTTAATCAAGTTGATCATCTCGCCAATGACCTATAGTAGCTATATCTCGATGGCAAAGATGCGAGTTATCAAGCCTCAGGTAGATGAGATTGCAGCGCGCTATCCAAAGCAGGAGGATGCAGCGAAGAAGCAGAAGGCGACGATGGATCTATATAGCAAGACTGGTATCAATCCAATGGGTGGATGTATTCCGATGTTGATCCAGATGCCGATTATCATTGCGATGTTCCGCTTCTTCCCAGCCTCTATTGAGCTTCGTGGGGAGTCGTTCTTGTGGGCGCATGACCTCTCATCTTATGATAGTGTCTTGACGTTGCCTTTTGAGATCCCATTCTATGGAGATCACGTGAGTCTGTTCGCACTTTTGATGGCGGTTGTGTTGTTCTTCTATTCGTTGATGAACTACAACCAATCATCTTCGAGTCAACCTCAGATGGCGGGTATGAAGTTTATGATGGTATATATGATGCCGGTGATGATGTTGTTGTGGTTCAATAGCTATTCGAGTGGATTGTGCTACTACTACTTCTTGTCGAATTTGTTTACCATTGGTCAGACAGTTTTGATCCGCAGATTTGTGGATGATGAGAAGATCCACCAGATTATTAGTGCCAACGCAACGAAGAATAAGGATAAGAAGAAGTCGAAGTTCCAGCTTCGTTATGAGGAGGCGCTAGCGCAGCAACAGGCACAGCAAGAGGCTGAAACAAAGAAGAAAAAGTAACTCACAAATGCGGGGTCATTAGCTGGCGCATTTGTAAGAAGAAAAAGTAACCCACAAATGTGGGGTCATTAGCTGACGCATTTGTAAGAAGAAAAAGTAAAATAAAAGAGATATAAAGTTATGACACAAGAGGAGTTGTTCAAAAAACTCATTGCACACTGCAAGGAGTATGGATTTGTATTTCCGTCGAGCGAGATCTATGACGGTATTGGAGCTGTATATGATTACGGTCAGAATGGAGTAGAGCTAAAGAATAACATCAAGGCATATTGGTGGGATTCGATGGTGAAGCTACACGAGAATATCGTGGGTCTTGATGCGGCGATCTTCATGCACCCACGTACATGGGAGGCATCGGGTCACGTAGGGGCTTTCAACGATCCATTGATTGATAATAAGGATTCAAAGAAGCGCTATCGTGCAGATGTCTTGATCGAGGATTATTTGGCGAAGTTAGATGACAAGATGCAGAAGGAGGTCGACAAGGCGAAGAAGCGTTTTGGCGAGAGCTTTGATGAGGCGCAGTTCCGCGAGACAAATCCACGTGTGTTGGAGACAGCTCAAAAGCGTGCAGCGGTTCACAAGCGTTTTGCAGATGCACTTAACGACTCAAATCTTGATGAGTTGCGCGATATCATCGTTGATTGCGAGATCGTTTGCCCTATCTCGGGAACTCGCAACTGGACAGATGTTCGTCAGTTCAATTTGATGTTCTCAACTTCAATGGGATCAACAGCGGATAGCGCAAATAAGATCTACCTTCGTCCAGAGACTGCGCAGGGTATCTTTGTGAACTATTTGAATGTGCAGAAGAGTGGTCGTATGAAGCTGCCATTTGGTATCGCACAGATTGGTAAGGCGTTCCGTAATGAGATCGTTGCTCGTCAGTTCATCTTCCGTATGAGGGAGTTTGAGCAGATGGAGATGCAGTTCTTCGTGCGTCCGGGCGAGGAGATGAAGTGGTGGAACGAGTGGAAGGAGAGCCGTATGAAGTGGCACCGTGCACTTGGTTTTGGTGATGAGAATTACCGCTTCCATGACCATGATAAGTTGGCTCACTACGCTAATGCAGCGGCAGATATCGAGTATAACTTCCCATTTGGATTCAAGGAGGTAGAGGGTATTCACTCTCGTACAGATTTCGATTTGGGCAACCACCAAGAGTTCTCGGGTAAGAAGATTCAGTACTTCGATCCGGAGACAAACCAGAGCTATGTGCCATACGTTGTGGAGACTTCGATCGGAGTGGATCGTATGTTCTTGCAGGTGATGTCGGCATCATATAAGGAGGAGAAATTGGAGAATGGCGAGACTCGTGTAGTCCTTTCGTTGCCACCATCACTCGCTCCAATCAAGGCGGCTATCATGCCACTTGTCAAGAAGGATGGACTTCCTGAGTTGGCTCGCGAGATCATGATGGATTTGAAGTATGACTTCAATGTGGCTTATGATGAGAAGGACTCAATTGGTAAGAGATATCGTCGTCAGGATGCAGTGGGAACACCATATTGTATCACAGTAGACCACCAAAGTGCTGAGGATCGCACAGTTACATTGCGTCACCGCGACACTATGGAGCAGGAGCGCGTGAAGATCGAGGATTTGTATTCGATCATCCGCAGTGGAGTATCGTTGAGCTCGCTCTTCAAGAAGGTGGGTCAATAAGATAAGATGGGGCGAATTTTAGCCATCGATTATGGAACTAAGCGTACGGGGATTGCGGTGAGTGATCCCCTACGAATTATCGCTGGTGGGTTGGAGACTGTTCCAACCCATGAGCTTTTGAAGTGGTTGGCTACCTATTTCCAGAAGAGTGATGTCTCGACAATTGTTGTGGGCAAACCTACACAGATGAGTGGTGAGCCGTCGCAGACATGGGCTAAGATTGAGCCGTTGGTCGCGAAACTTAGAAAGTTATACCCTGCAAAGGAGGTGGTGTTGCATGATGAGAGGTTTACCTCGGTACTTGCGCAACGCACGATTTTGGAGAGTGGAATTGGTAAGATGGCTCGACGAGATAAAGCGTTGGTTGATAAGGTCTCGGCAACGATTATCTTGCAGAGTTATATGGAGAGCCGGGATTATTTGGGGTAGCAGCGACTGCCCTCATGCCGGGCAGGCACCCACAAATGTGGGGAGAGAAACTTCGTTTCTCATTAATAAAATAAACAAAAATTGTTATGATCTATCCAATTGTAATATATGGATCGGAGATTTTGCGTAAGGTATCTGAGGATATCACACCAGAGTATCCGGGACTTGAAAAACTAATCGAGGATATGTACCTCACGCTCGACACTTGCGAGGGTGTGGGACTTGCAGCTCCTCAGATCGGTAAAAATATTCGTCTCTTCATCGTTGATTGCACCCCTTGGGGTGAGGATCATCCGGAGCTTGCGGAGTATAAAAAGGTATTTATCAACGCTGAGATCTATGAGGAGTCGGAGGAGGATGATCTCTTTGAGGAGGGATGCTTGTCACTCCCGGGACTGCATGAGAAGGTGCGTCGCCCAGTAGCTATTCGTATGCGATATATGGATGAGAACTTCGTGGAGCATGATGAACTCTTTGAGGGGTTGCCAGCGCGTGTAATCCAGCATGAGTATGACCATTTGGAGGGTGATGTATTCACGGACCACCTCTCTCCATTGAAGCGAAATATGCTCAAAGGAAAGTTCCAGAACTTTATCAAAGGTAAATATAGCTGCCATTATAAGACGAAATAATCGACGTTTTTGTCGTATCTGAATATTATTTTTGTGTTAAATCACTAAAATAGGCGCAAAAAGCAATATATTTCACAACATTTGCATATATTACAAAATTTAAATATCATAGATATGAAGGAGATTTTCCTTTCATTAGCTCTATTTTGTGCATCATTCATGGTTTCATGTGGTGGAAATGCGGAGGTTGACAAGATCAACCAGTTGGTAGTTGAGGCTACTGAGCAGACAAAGGCTGCGACATCTTCGCAGGAGGTTGCTAAGATTGCAGCTGAATTGCAGGCTGAGATGGACAAGATTACAGCTGAGGCTGGTGATAAGCTCACTTTTGGTAAGAGTGTAGATGAGGCTTTGGCAAAATATCAGGAGGCTGCTGCGGCGAAACTTGCTGAGTTTGGTATCGAGTTAGAGTAGTTTAAACTCTATTTTAATTATCTATTAGGCATCTCTTTTATGGGGTGTCTATTTTTGTTTACGATATATTGTCAAATTAAAAGTTATAAATTATGAAGAAGATTCTCCTTTTACTAGCTCTCTTTTCTACTTCATGTACGGTCTCAGGTGCAAATGCAGAGGATGATAACCTTGACCAATTGATAATAGAGCCTGTCGAGCAACTGGAGGAAGAGGCCATGATGTCTGCATTCCAAGCAGATAGCCTTGCGCAGCTCTACTATACGCAGGCGATTCAAAGTTACGTAGCGCAAATTGAGGATGATTGGAACTCTAATCGACTAAAAAACGATGGCTATGAAATGCCATTCGAATACTTTATTAATGGAGATCTTCCAGATGGTGGATATCCATTATACATCTCTCTGCACGGAGGTGGTGAGACGTCAGCTGAAATCAACGATGAGCAGTGGGAGAATCAGAAAACATTGTATGGGACAGTCGATGGGATCTATTTCGTTCCGCGCTCACCGACCGATACATGGAATATGTGGCATCAGGAGTATATGGAGGACTTTTTATTCCAAATTGTCACCTATTCGGTTGCGCGATTGAATGCCAACCCTTCGCGAGTATATCTCTTAGGTTATTCAGCTGGTGGTGATGGGTTCTACAACCTTGCGTCTCGCATGAGTGATCGATTTGGCGCTGCGGCAATGATGGCAGGTCATCCCGGAGATGCGGAGATCGAGAATCTGCGAAATCTCCCCTTTGCGATCTACGTCGGCGAGAATGATACCGCCTATAACAGAGCTGGGCTAGCGTATGAGTGGGCTATGGCATACGAGAAGTTGCATGAAGAAGATCCGTATGGGTTTGAGTATTACATAAATATATATCCCGATACTGGTCACTGGATGAATGGTTATGATCGCGAGGCTATTGGGTGGTTGTCTCAACATGTTAGAATCGCAACTTCAAATAGAGTAGTTTGGATTCAAGATGATGTGCTTCACACCCATAAACATAACCTCGAAGTGGAAGCTCCTAAGCAAGGGGACCGAGTAGAGGAGTATATTGATTTTCAGAGCAATACCATCTACATATATACAGAGGATTATGACGAGGTCACCATCTGGCTCGACGATTATATAGCTAATCTAGATGAACCAGTTGTCATTATGCTCAATGATCAAGAGGTATTCAATGGGATGGTCACAAGAGAGGAGCAAAACATCATCGATAGTGTTAATGATCGTTTAGATCCAGCATATATCTATTGGGGTAAAGTTACTGCTACGCGAGAATAGAGAGCGTTGCAAGGTGGCGAAATTCAATGATAACGCATAGTTCAACACAATAGGGGCTGCCCAAACTTTCGTTTTGGACAGCCCCATTTTATACGATATATTTCTCTACTTTTACTTTTAGAAGAAGATCGGAGAAATAGATTTGTAGTTGTAAACTCTGTCAATAACATCAGAGAACATATCAGCCACTGAAAGCACCGTGAATTTGCTTGTGTCAACATCCTCACGCAAAGGGATAGTATCTGTCACAATCACCTCTTGAAGTGCACTAGCGTTGATTCTGTCATACGCCTTGCCCGATAATACAGGGTGTGTGATCACGGCACGTACACTCGCCGCACCTCTCTCCATCAACATATTAGCAGCCATGCAGATTGTTCCAGCCGTATCGATCATATCGTCAACAATGATAATGTTACGTCCCTCAACCTCACCAATAGCAGTCATGCTACCTACGACATTCGCCTTTGCGCGCTCCTTGTGCGAGATGATGATTGGAGCTCCCAAGTGCTTTGCATATGTGTTAGCACGCTTTGCACCACCCATATCTGGAGCAGCGATAGATAGATCCTTCATACCTAGTCTATTAATATAAGGTATAAAGATACCCGACGCGTATAGTGCATCTACTGGGAACTCAAAAAAACCTTGAATCTGATCAGCGTGAAGATCCATCGTCATCACACGATTAGCTCCCGCTGCCGACAACATATTTGCAACCAACTTAGCCCCGATCGGCACACGTGGACGATCCTTACGATCCTGACGAGCCCATCCGAAGTATGGGATCACCGCAACAACCTGATGAGCCGAAGCACGACGTGCTCCATCGATCATCATAAGCAACTCCATCAAATTCTCTGCTGGTGGAAATGTGGATTGAATGATAAATACAGTGCATCCACGTATCGACTCCTTGTAACAAGTTTGGAACTCGCCATCGCTAAAAGGTAACACCTCGCAACTTCCAAGTGTTGTACCATAGCTCTCTGCAATCTTCTTTGCAAGATACTCCGAACCGCGTCCTGCGAAGAATTTAATCTGATGATTAGCCATTTTTAATATATTTTTTAAAATTATCTCCTATTATACCTATCTATATACCTCTGCTGCTCAGCCTCTTCGTCATACTCCTCCTCTTCCACCGGCTCACTCTCCTCTAGCTCCAACAGATGCTCAGACTCCTCACTCTGCTCCATATAATCCTCATTCGACTCCTCAGCCTCATATACCGGCTCAACAAATTCGCCACTTCGGATCTGCTCCAAACACTCACCTATAAAATTCAAAACATCATCGCGCCCGATCTTCTTCTCGCTCGATGTGATAAACATAGGTGGCAACTCCTCCCACTGCTCCAACATATTATTTTTGAAGCGCTCCACAGAGCGTTGCAGCTGCAACTTTGAGAGTTTGTCACATTTTGTAAAAATTATTCCAAATGGAATTCCCTTCTCACCCAACATCTCGATAAACTCCATATCAATCTTCTGCGGCTCTAACCTCGAATCGATCAACACAAAAAGGTAGTGCATCTTACGAGCTCGCGTCACATAGGCTGTTATGATTTTTGAGAAAGCTCCTCTCACACTCTTCGAAGCGCGTGCATAGCCATAGCCCGGAAGATCCACCAAGTACCACTCTCGGTTGATAGTAAAGTGGTTGATTAGACGTGTTTTACCCGGCGTACCTGAGACCTTTGCAAGCCCCGAATGGCCAGTAAGCATATTGATCAGAGACGACTTTCCGACGTTGCTTCGTCCGATAAATGCGAAATCTCGCAAGTCATCTTTGGGGATTTGCGAAACTCTCTCGGAGCTACATTTAAATTCTGCTTTGTTTATCTGCATCGGTATCATGAGATTATATGGCGCAAATATAGCTAAATTTATCCGATATACCAACAACAAACAGTTTATTTGCGAGATAATAATATTTTTTAGAAAAATAAAAATCACTATTATATTGTATATGAGAATTATTTTTTACTATCTTTGCACCAAAATATACTGTTACTTAATATTTATAACAACGAATCGACGATGAAAAAGGAGTGGAACGGAGTACGAGAATTTCATGAAAAGTTTGGACATCCATGTCCCGACGCCCCAGTTATGATCGACACCAAACGAGCATTGAGTCGTGGCAAGTGGATGAATGAAGAGGTGGCTGAGTTCCTTGTTGCCAAAGATATCTACGAGCAGGCAGATGCCATGATAGATGTGATATACTTCGCTCTAGGTACTATGGTCGAGATGGGGCTCGAAGCGGACGAACTCTTTGATATAGTGCAGAGTGCAAATATGGCGAAACTATTCCCAGATGGCAAACCACACTATAATCCCAAAGATGGTAAAGTGATCAAACCTGAAGGGTGGGAAGATCCAGCTCCGAAAATTCGTTCGTATATCGATTCGGTAATTGCACAAAAGAGTCAAAAATAGTAGATAATAAATACACTAAGTATAAAAAAATAGTTTATGAAGATTGCTCTTGCACAGATCAACTATACGGTAGGTGATATTGAAGGAAACACCTTCAAAATCATCGACGCGATACAACGCGCCAAGAGAGAGGGGGCTGACCTTGTTCTATTCGCTGAACAGAGCATCAGCGGACTCCCTGCCTATGACCTACTACGCAAGAATACATTCCTAGAACTATGTGAAGATGCGCTCATGCATATCACATTCCAATGCGACGGCATAGCTGCAATCGTTGGACTTCCTGTCTTGACTCACAACGGAACAATATCTGCAGCAGCACTAATTCAAGATCGCAAAGTACTTAGATATATCGGAAAGAGAGAGATCACAGCTCGTCGCGAGATGGGATTCTTGACCCCAGCTTCGGGCTATGAATATGCCACAATAGCGGGTCACAAATGTGCAATTGTCGTGGGGGACGACATCAGCCGCCTTCGCGACTTCGACAATTCGGTCGAGACGATCATCTCAATCAACGCAAGAAAATATGGAAGTGGAGCCTTCGTTTCGCGATTCGAGGCACTTCGCAATATAGCATTTGTCGAGAGCAAAAACATCGTTTTGATTAACCAGATCGGTGGCTCTTCGGACATTATATATGATGGTACATCATCAGTATTCAACAAACGTGGTGAGTTGACCCTACGAATGAAGAGCTTCGAGGAGGATTTCGAGATATATGACCTTGACTCTGATGCATATGGTATGCCATGTACACCTCTCGAAACAAATACAGATCGCACTCGATTCCTATTCAACGCAGCAAGTTTGGGTCTTAAGGATTTCTTCCATAAGAGTGGCTACGAAAAGGCCTGCCTCGGATTGTCGGGCGGAATCGACTCATCGGTTGTAGCATCGATAGCAGTATCGGCATTGGGCGCAGAGAATGTGATGGGGGTGATCATGCCATCGGAGTTCACAAACCCAAAGGCGGCAGATGATGCAGTTGCATTGGCGAAGAACTTGGGGATCGAATATGAGGTTATTCCGATCGAGGAGAGCTACAAAACCATGATTAACTCGATGTCCAAAATCATCGGAGGCACTGAGTTCGATGCGACGGAGGAGAATATCCTCTCTCGTATCCGCACAATCATCTTGATGGCGCTGCAGAACAAACGAGGTTATGTGTTGTTGAACTCATCAAACAAGAGTGAAAACGCGCTAGGACTCTGCACACTATACGGTGATACGGCTGGTGCATTGAGTGTCACGGGAGATCTCTACAAAGGTGAGATCTACTCAATAGCAAAACACATTAATAAGATAATGGATGCTCCAATTCCGGAGAGTATCCTAAATAAAGCACCATCATCGGAGCTACGACCAGATCGTAAGGATGCACAGCAGCTACCTCCATATGAGTTGGTTGATGCAATCGTCTATCGTATGCTCGAGAAGGGAGAGCACCGCGAAGAGATTATCAACGCAGGGTTCGACTACGATGATGTTCAGCTTATCCATAAAATGCTCATGCAAAGTGAGAAGAAGAGGTTTCAATACCCACCGGTTTTGCGACTCTCAAACTGCACATTTAGACATGAACGTGTTATGCCACTAACACATAAATATGGCGAT
This sequence comes from Rikenellaceae bacterium, assembly GCA_047174605.1. Classification (GTDB taxonomy): domain Bacteria; phylum Bacteroidota; class Bacteroidia; order Bacteroidales; family Rikenellaceae; genus Alistipes. Next base: position 16,286 of record JBCQTX010000028.1, read on the forward strand.
TAATTTTTGGTAATTACATAAAAAATATGTAATTTAGCAGAAAATTAGCCCATAATTTATGAATCAACAAGGTTTTCGTCACAATGGTGAGGTAATATCGCTCGAGCAGGGAGATGTTATCAATATTTCGTTGCGCGCTATTGAGGCTTGTGATGGATGTAGAGCTAAGAGCGTCTGCTCGGCATCAAATGGCAAAGATGAGAGCGGATCGACTCGTGTCATGAGGGTTGTAAGTAGCTGTGCTAGTTCGCTTAAAGTGGGAGATATGGTGGATGTTAGTATAACATATAAAATTGGGATGATGGCCGTTATTGTGGCTTATATCATCCCTCTTATTGTTTTTGTAGGGTCGCTTGCTGTGGGCGTCTCGGTCGGATTGGAGGAGGGCGTTGCGGCTCTAGTAACATTTGCAATTACGGCCATATATTATGGCGTTGTCTACCTATTGAGGGAGAATTTCGAGCGAGTTGTTCACTTCGAGGTGATAAAATTGGAATAACACACAAAAAAATATAATGGATAGTTTACTGTTTACGATAGGTACGTTGAGTACCTTGGGAGTTGTGGCAGCTGTAATCTTGTACTATGTGGTTCAGAGCTTTAGGGTCGATGAAGATCCGCGCATTGACGAAGTAGAGAAGATGTTGCCGGGTGCGAATTGCGGAGGTTGCGGATTTGCAGGATGTCGTGGTTTTGCTGCGGCTTTTGTTGAGCGAGATGATATCTCGGAGTTGTTCTGCCCTGTGGGAGGAGGCGATGTTATGAAGGCGGCAGCGGCGCATATCGGCAAGGCAGCGGCTGAGAAGATGCCTACGACTGCTACGTTGAAGTGTGGCGGATGTAAGGCGGTTCGTCCTCGCACTAACACCTACGATGGTGCAAAGTCATGTGCTGTGGCATCATCATTATATATAGGTGAGAGCGGATGCCCTTCGGGATGTTTGGGCTATGGCGATTGCGTTGCGGTCTGTAAGTTCGGAGCTATGAAGATCAACGAGGAGACTGGTCTTGTGGAGATCGATCCAGAGAAGTGTACCTCATGTGGAGCGTGTACCAAGGCGTGCCCACGATCGCTGATTGAGCTAAGGAAGCGTTGGCCAAAGGATCGTGCGATCTATGTTGCGTGTTCGTCGACGCAGAAGGGTGCGCAGGTAATGAAGGCTTGTAAATCGGGCTGTATCGGATGTGGTAAGTGTGTGAAGGAGTGTAAGTTCGACGCTATCGAGATCAAAAATAATTTGGCTTATATCGATCCATTGAAGTGCAAATTGTGTCGTAAGTGCTACAATGTGTGTCCGACAAAGGCGATCAAGCTAGTAAATATGGAGCCACTAAAGGTTATTGTTGAACCTAAAACAACGGAGGCATAATATATGAAGAGTTTTTCATTGGGTGGAATTCACCCACCAGAGAATAAGTTGAGCCACAGTGTAGCAATCACAACGGCTGAGTTGCCACTCGTGGTAAATATCCCCCTTGGACAACATATCGGAGCACCGGCAACAGCTATCGTGGCGAAGGGTGACAAGGTTGTGACGGGGCAGTTGATCGCAGAGGCAACGGGCTTCATGTCGGCAAATATCCACTCGTCGATCACGGGAACGGTGAAGGCGGTAGCGCCACAACCAAATGCGCAAGGTCTTATGACTCCGATGATTACTATCGAGCGTAAGGCAGAGGATCCGGAGGAGTGGGCAGAGGGGGTTGATCTCTCGCCAGAGCTTGTGAAGGAGTGTGCGTTAGAGCCAGCGCAGATCATCGAGAAGATCAAAGCGGCTGGAATCGTGGGTATGGGAGGTGCGACATTCCCTACGCAGGTGAAGTTGAGCATTCCGCCTAATAAAAAGGCTGATGTGCTGGTTATCAACGGTGTAGAGTGTGAGCCATACTTGACTTCGGACCATAGGGCGATGTTGCAACGCACGGAGGAGATCATCATTGGAGTATCTATCGTGATGAAGGCGATTGGTGTTGATAAGGCGTATATCGGAATTGAGAATAATAAGCGCGATGCCATCGAGTTGATGCAGAAGATCGCGGCTAACTATAAAGGTGTGGAGATTGTCCCACTAAAGGTTAAATATCCGCAAGGAGGTGAGAAACAGTTGATTGAGGCTGTTACGGGTCGTCAAGTTCCACCGCCACCAGCGTTGCCGATTGATGTAGGTGCTGTCGTGGTGAATGTCTTTACGGCACTCGCGATCTATGAGGCGGTTCAGAAAAACAAGCCAGTTGTGGAGCGCGTGGTGACTATCAGTGGAAAGTCGGTTGCGAAACCTATCAACGTAATGACACGCTTTGGTGTTGCTACTGAGGATGTTATAGCACTCGCTGGAGGTCTGCCAGAGGATACAATGAAGGTGATCGGAGGAGGCCCGATGATGGGACGTGCTTATGTAAACCTCTCAGCACCAATCACAAAGGGTAGTTCGGGAATCACAATTATCAACTCGAAGGAGGGTGCACGAGCAGCGGAGAGCGCTTGTATCAAGTGTGGAAAGTGTGTTGCAGCGTGTCCGATGGCACTAGAGCCATATCTGCTTTCGAAGTTGATGAAGCGTTCGGCGATGGATACTTTGGAGGCGCACAACGTGACGGATTGCATTGAGTGCGGAAGTTGCCAATTCACATGTCCAGCGCAGTTGCCACTTCTGGACTATATCCGTTTGGGCAAGCAACGAGTGATGGGAATTATTAGAGCTCGCGCGATGGCGAAGTAAAAAAAGTGTAAACAAAAAAGAGTATAATATAATGTCAAATAATCTATTTGTATCGCCATCGCCACACGTTAAGGGTGATCAGTCGAGCCAGACGATAATGCGTGATGTGATCATCGCACTTCTTCCGGCACTCGCTGTTTCGACTCTCTACTTCGGTGTTAATGTGCTTTTAGTGAGTGCAATAGCTGTCGCGTCGGCAGTGTTTTTTGAGTTTGTTATTCGTCGCTATTTGATGAATGAGACGATGGGCGGAGATCTATCCCCTATCGTAACGGGACTTCTTCTGGCGTTTAACCTTCCAGCCTCTATTCCGTTGTGGATCGTGGTTATAGGTTCGTTGGTTGCTATCGCCATTGCGAAGATGAGCTTTGGCGGATTGGGTAAAAATCCATTTAATCCGGCACTTGTGGGTCGTGTATTCTTATTGATCGCCTATCCGGTTCAGATGACTACGTTCCCAGCCGTTAAGGTCGATGGGGCGGTTGATATCTTCTCAGGAGCGACTCCTCTAACGGCTGTAAAAGCTGGTTTCTCAACGGCAGAGGTCAACTATCAAGATATGTTGTTCGGATCAATTCCGGGATCATTTGGAGAGGTTGCATCGTTGGTTTTGCTATTGGGTGGAGTCTACCTATTGTTCCGCCATGTCATCACATGGCATATCCCAATGGCGATGTTGGGCTCGATGGCGCTCTTTGCTCTAATATATTCATTTGCAACGGGATATGATGCTTTTGGGGCACTACAATTCACGCTCTTCCATATCTTGGCAGGAGGTGCAATTTTGGGAGCGGTATTCATGGCAACAGACTATACGACCTCGCCGATGACACACAAGGGAATGGTGATCTTTGGAGTTGGAATCGGAGTTATCACGATGTTGATTCGCCTTTGGGGAGCATATCCGGAGGGTGTTTCATTCGCGATTTTGATCATGAATAGTTGCGTGCCACTAATCAATAAATATGTCAAACCAAAGCGCTTCGGCACAAAATAATTTAGGAGAATGGAGAACAGTTTGAAAAATATGGTGCTGTCGCTATTGGGGGTTACATTCGTAGCTTCGGCTTGTGTGGCGATGGTGCAAAAGGTTACAGCTGAGCCAATTGCAGCAGCTAATCGAGCAGCTACAGAGGCGGCTCTTACGATGGTTCTTCCACCATTCGAAGAGAATGATATGGAGAGCACAACGATCGATGAGTTACCCATTGATATCTATACCGCGAAGAGTGGAGGAGAGGTTGTAGGATATGCCGTAAAGAGCATGACAAAGCAGGGATATGCAGGAACGATCACGGTGATGGTGGGAATCTCGCCAGAGGGTGAGTTGCTGAATGTCAATGTGTTGGCACATAGCGAGACCCCGGGATTGGGTTCTAATTTGACCGATCCGGAGAATGTCGTATTGACGAGCATCAAGGGCAAGAACTTGGCAGATGTTGACCTTAGGGTGAAGAAGGATGGCGGAGATGTCGACGCATTGTCGGGAGCTACTATCTCGTCACGCGCCTATGGCGATGCTATTGGGCGAGCTTATGAGGCGGTTAAATCTAAATTAAAGTAGGAGGGCGCGAGGATGAATAAATTACAATTGGTTCTTAGTGGAATCATCAAAAATAACCCGATCTTTGTCTTGGTGTTGGGTATGTGCCCGACGTTGGGAACTACCACCTCGGCATCGAACGGACTCGGTATGGGCGCTGCTACGATGGCGGTTCTTATTATGTCAAATATCGCTATCTCGTTGATTAAGAGTTTGATACCGGATAAGGTTCGTATCCCAGCATTCATCGTTGTGATCGCTTCGTTTGTGACTATCATCGGTATGTTGATGCAGGCTTATTTGCCAGCGTTGTTCGCAAGTCTTGGAGTATTTATTCCGCTGATCGTTGTGAATTGCGTGATCTTGGGACGTGCGGAGTCGTTCGCATCGAAGAATAATTCGTTTGACTCGGCGCTCGATGGATTGGGCGTAGGTCTTGGATTTACGTTGGGTCTTACCGCTATTGGTTCGGTTCGCGAGATCTTGGGAAGTGGTGCGATCTTCGGCTTTGACTTGGGCTTTGGGGAGTATGCTCCGTTGATCTTCATCTTGGCTCCGGGTGCGTTTTTTGTGCTTGGATATTTGATGGTATTGTTTAATAAGTTCTTAAAATAGAGAGGGATATGCTAACATACTTCACAATTATAATTGGTGCGATATTCGTAAATAACGTTATTCTATCGCAATTCTTGGGTATCTGCCCATTCCTCGGAGTGTCGTCGAAGGTCGAGACCTCGATGGGTATGGGTGCTGCCGTGACATTCGTTATGGCGATCGCATCGGCCGTTGCGTGGTTGATTCAGAGCTACATTCTTGTACCCCTCGACATTGTCTATATGCAGACGATCGTCTTTATCTTGGTGATCGCGGCGTTGGTGCAGATGGTGGAGATCATCATGAAGAAGGTCTCTCCGGTTTTGTATCAGGCATTGGGTATCTTCTTGCCGCTCATCACAACAAACTGCGCGGTGTTGGGAGTCGCTATTCTCATGATTCAGAAGGAGTTCTCGTTGTTGGAGAGCATCGTATATGCAGTTGCATCGGCACTAGGATTCTGGTTGGCGATGGTGCTCTTTGCAGGACTTCGCGAGCAGTTGGATCTGGACGATGTACCAGAGGCATTCAAGGGAATTCCAATCGCACTAATCACCGCAGGAATACTAGCGATGGCCTTTATGGGCTTCTCGGGATTGGTGTAAAAAATACGAAGCTGCCTAGAAAGGCATTTTTTAGGTAACTTCTACAGCAGAGGCTGTCCAAACTTTCGTTTTGGACAGCCTCTGCTCATTCTCTGTGATTTGTGTTACAACTCGCGAACCCAGATATTTCTAAAACATACCTTGTTATTGTGGTCTTGTATCGAGATCGGAGCTGCTCCATGCTCATCATACACAGGAAGATCAGTGTATGACGTAGCACCAAACACAGTGACGTTATTCTGTACCAACACCCCATTATGAAGTACGGTCAACTTTGCATAGCTTCGTAGAGTTCCATCCTTTTTGAATGTCGGAGCTGTGTAGATGATGTCATATGTATTCCACTCACCTTGAGGTTTACATGCGTTGACAAGCGGTGCGTGTTGCTTGTAGATACTACCAGCTTGACCCTTCACATAGGTTTGACTATTGTAGTTATCGAGCACCTGCACCTCATAGCGCTCCGCCAAAAAGACTCCACTATTTCCTCGCCCTTGCGATTCGCCAGTTGTCCCTTCGGGGATCATCCACTCAACGTGGAGCTGACAATCTGAAAACTCCCTCTTCGAGATAATCAATCCGCTCTTTGGGACAGTGCACATCACACCATCCTCGATATCCCACGTTGCAGCACGTCCATCCTTCATCTGCCATTCTGCGAGATCCTCTCCATCAAATAGCACAATCGCATCCGATGGTGGTGCAACCATATTAGCGTCAACTCCTGCCGTCACTACAGCTGGCTGTGGCTCCCAATCCTCAGTCATGTGGATCATGGTTGCGCGATCTAATTTGTAAGTCTGCTGCGCGGTGACACCCACTGCAGCAAATATCAATATAGGTAATATAATTTTTTTCATCTTTACTCTTGTTTTCGTTCAAATGCAGCGTCAAACGCTATTGCTGATGGCATGAAATCTACTCGTTTAACAAATTCGCAAGACTCCTTAGCTCCATACAATCTATCCATTCCGCTATCCTCCCACTCGACAGATAGTGGACCATCATAGTTGATTCTATTCAGTGAACGTATGATCTGATCGAAATCGATCTTTCCACGTCCTACGCTCCTAAAGTCCCAACATCTACGCTTATCTCCAAAATTAACATGGCCTCCAAAGACTCCCGCCTGAGTGCCTTTTTCCGACCACCACACATCCTTCATATGGACGTGGAAGATGCGGTCTGCAAATTTATCGATAAACTCGATATAGTCCACACACTGATATCCGAAGTGGCTAGGGTCGTAGTTGAATCCAAATGCCGGGTGATAATCCACCGCCTCCAAAGCACGCTCGGCCGATGCAATATCAAATGCAATCTCGGTCGGGTGTACCTCCAAAGCGAACCTTATCCCCATACGCTCATATGCATCCAAAATTGGTTTGAAGCGCTCTGCAAACTCCTTGAATCCTCCCCAATCATATCGTCGCTCACCGGAGGGAAGGAGTAGATAAGGTGCCAAATTGGGCTGCCCGTAAAACCAACAACCGTCTTTACCCCCAACTCAACTGCAATCTCTCCATACTTAATCATCGCCTCCGTAGCGCGCTGACGCACCCCCTCCGGATCACCATCCCCCCATATATAATCTGGCAGGATAGATTTATGTCGCTGATCTATACGGTCACAAACACACTGCCCCAGCGTGTGAGCCGAGATAGCGTACAACTCCATATTATATTTTGCCAATGTATTTTTGATCTCTTGGCAATACTCCTTGCTATATGAAGCGACATCGAGGTGGTTATCTCCACATCCGATCTCAACCCCATCATATCCAAATCGCTGCGCATAGCGACACACTGTGTCGAGAGGTAGATCACCCCATTGCGCCGTAAATAACGTTACCTTTCTCTGTCCCATTTTCTCTAATTCAAAGGGAGTTCTATTTTCTCCCAATTTTTAATTAATAATTGCCCATTTTTGATTTTGCAAAAGTGGGCTGTAGTGGCTCTACTACCGATTTTGGAAAATCAGAAAGGGGTGGTTAGTAGCTTAAAAGTATTTTTGGGGGAAATTAGAACTCCCCTAAAATGTTATTCAATCCAATCAACCCACTTACGCTGCTCGTCATAGCCCGACTCAACAACCGTCTCGATAAACTGCATTCCTCGAACGCCATCATCGACCGTAGGGAAATCTAACCACTCCGGCTGGATCGCCTCGCCTCGTCTCTTAGCCTGAACTGTAAGTGCGAAGTTTCGATATATATTTGCAAAAGCCTCGATATACCCCTCCGGATGGCCACCCGGAGTACGAGTGTTAAACTTCGCGATATCACTCAAATAGCCACTTCCAGCGCGAACAACCTCCATCGGACGATCGCCCCACTTGACAAGCAACGTATTTGGCTCTTGCTGACTCCACTCGATGCCACCTTTTTCGCCATAGAGACGTATTTTGAGAGCATTCTCCTCGCCACACGCGATCTGTGATGCCATCAAAACACCACGTGCACCACCCTCGAAACGGAGCAACGCCGCACCATCATCATCCAAAGCGCGACCATCGACAAAAGTTGTGAGATCTGCACACATTGAGCTGCATTTGAGCCCCGAGATATACTCCGCCAAGTGCATCGCATGAGTTCCAATATCCCCCATGCAACCCGCCTTTCCGGAGCGTTTAGGATCGGTTCTCCACCCTGCATTATTGCCACTCTCAGCCTCTAAAAGCGTTGAGAGCCACCCTTGCGGATACTCAACGTATATCTTTCGAACTCGTCCGAAATCACCTCTCGCAACTCGGTATTTCGCCTCCTTGACCATCGGATAGCCACTATAGGTGTGGGTCAAAGCCAATGTGCGCCCCGTCGACTCCACGATCTGTTTGAGCTCTTTCGCCTCATCGAGCGTAAAGGTTATCGGCTTTTCGATCACCACATCCATACCACTTTGCAACGCTCGTTTAGCCGCTTCGAAGTGCGCTATGTTTGGGGTTACGATCGATATGACCTCCATCCTCTGCTCCTCGGGCAGTGCCATCTCGCGATCGAACATCTCATCACACGTGCTATAGACTCTATCCTTTTGTAGATAGTACGAAGCTCCTGAGGCAGCAGACACATCGGGGTTGGTGCTGAAACATCCACACACCAAATCAATCTGATTATCGGCAAAGGCCGCGATGCGGTGAATGGCTCCAATGAAACCATTACTACCGCCTCCGACCATTCCCATCCTTAGCTTTCTCATCACTATTTATTCTTTGCTGGCTCTCCCATCTTCGGAGCTACATAGCTCTTCTCGAAATTCGGAATATTACCTAGGTGCAACTTTTCGGGCATCAACGATAGGTTCGATACTGCGAACTCATCATACTTCAACTCCTTACCCGTATATGCTGACTCACGAGACATCGCTCCAACCATCGCTGCAACAACACAAGTCTCAGCCTCGCTATTGCGAACCTTGTTCGAGCGGATATGGTTCACAACATCCATATGCTCCAAGACATAAGGGTTATTCTGCGTATGAGTCTCTGCCTCAGCATCATACTTCCAGATTAGGTTGCCATCCAAATCGTGAATCGTGTGTCCTTTGCTTGACCAAACACCCTTCGTACCATAGATAGTCTCGCTAACATCATTAGCACATCCATTGATCTGACGAGCCTGTGCATTCACTCGAACACCACCCTCATAGACGATATCCATCGCGAAGTTATCGAAGATATCTCCTGTTTGGCGTTGCAGCTGCGATCCCATACCCACAACCGAGATCGGTTTGAGGTGTGCAAACCACTGGAACACATCCAACTGATGCACCAACTGATCGATCACGTGGTCACCACACAACCAATTCCAGCTAAAGAAATCACGCAACATATACTCCATATCAGTCCAACCCGGCTGACGAGTCTGGAAGAAGAAGCTACCCTGATTCCACTTCAATACAGCACTTGTGATACGTCCGATATATCCCTCACGTACACGACGATAACCCTCATTGTAGTTACGTCCGTGATGGCGCTGTGTTCCCATCTGAAGGCACAAGTTGCGAGCCTTAGCGATAGTGATAGCCGACATCATCAAACGACACGATACTGGATCGATTCCCGCTGGCTTCTCGCAGAATACGTGTTTGCCCTGCTCCAAAGCATATTTAGCGTGTGTTGAGTGGAAGATAGATGGTGATCCAACGATGATATAGTCGATATCTGGATCTTCGCAAACCTTCTTATACGCCTCAAAACCAAGGTAAACCTTGCTATCATCGATCTTTGCATTCTGAGCCTCCTCGATCTTCGCCTTCGAATTCTGTTGGCGATCCTCAAAGATATCTGCCATCGCTACGATAGATAGGTTGTCACCAGACTCCAAATAGTTCAATGCAGCACCCGTTCCACGTCCTCCACAACCGATTAGACCGGCACGAATAGGCTTTCCATCAATCGCCTTATCCCCAACCTCTGGGATATATACTGGGTGGTCCGATACCAACGGTACATAGCCCGTGTCAGATGATGATGATGATGATGAATCAGATGAGCATGAAGTCAATAGGTTACCAGCTGCGGTTGTAGCTGCTCCGATAATTGCGCAATGAGAGATAAAATCTCTTCTCGAAATTCCCTTCTTTTCCATTTTGTTTGAGTTTTAAAGTTTTGGTTAATAGTATTTTGGTTAATTCATAGTTTCGGGATCATACTCACAGACGACTCTAAAGCCAATCGCATTCATATCGGTGTACCACCAGATACTTTGAGGCTCCTGAGGATCGGTCTTTATCCACTCCTTGTGATCTGTCGCTCGACGTGCTGCTGAGCGAACTTGAGAGGCATCATCGAAGAATGCTCCTCCGCGAACGACATACTCCGTACCCACAGTGCTTGGTGCTGGGTCTTTTACCCCATCCGCCATCTTTGAGTAGGCCTCTGGGTCATATTTATCGGCACAATACTCCATCACATTACCCAACATATTCTTCAATCCGAATGGGTTTGGTTGGACTCGATTCGGCTCTTGGGTTAGTGAGTAGCTATTGTTATCATAGATCACATAGCTATTTATATTAGTTGTGTCGGCACTAAATATCGTGCGCCAGAATCCATCGTTCGAGAACTTTTTAGGGCTACCCCTAACTACCCGACAAAAAATCAAACACCCCACGCCCATTGCATAACCGTCCATAATTGTAGAGCGCAGCGACCAATGCCTCAAGCCCATATTTCACAAACGACTTAGCCAAATATC
>JBCQTX010000029.1:0-26889 GCA_047174605.1 Rikenellaceae bacterium
TATTCCATTCAGCGGAGCGAAGGAGAGTTTTACCTCTCTTCCCTCTCTGAAAAAATATTTTATCTCATTCTCTGCAACTTCCCAATTCCTCAGTTGCATTTACAAGTTGAATTCAGGATAGAAGATAATATATGAAAATTTGTATTGATTGCGACGACGCGGCAGTTGCATTAAAGAAGATCCTTTTCGACCATATCAAGGCTAAGGAAATAGAGATTGTAGATTTAGATTATGCTGGGAAAAAGAGTGATGCACTATACCCGGAAATTGGTTATAATTTAGGAAAGAGTATTCAGTCGGGCGAGTATGATAGAGGAGTCTGCATATGTGGTACAGGGTTAGGAATGGCCATGATTATCAACAAAGTAGAGGGTGTCTATGCTGGTACTTGTCATGATGTATTCTCAGCTGAGAGGCTATGCAAGAGCAACGATGCTCAGGTGATTACTATGGGCGAGAGGGTGATTGGACCAGAGTTAGCAAAGACAATTATCGATGCATGGTTGAAATCGGAGTTTGCTGGTGGCGGATCTGCACCTAAAGTTGATCAAATGCGAGAGTTAGAGAAAAAATCGTTTCACGGATAAAGAATTTAGAAGTAATGCAAAAGATAATAAATGACCCATCTATGGTTGTTGACGAGGCGTTGGAGTCGTTCGTTAAGGTGCACTCAAATATTGTTGCAACAACTGAAAATGAGCGAGTTATAAAGTATAAGGATGCCCCTATTGATGGTAAGGTCGGTATTGTTACGGGTGGTGGATCAGGCCATAAACCAGCATTTGTGGGCTATGTAGGACGCAATATGGTCGACGCTGTAGCGTGTGGTGAGATCTTCTCATCGCCTCCGGCAATGATGTTCTATGATGCTATCAAGGAGGCTGATGGTGGAAAAGGTGTCGCGGTACTCTATGGTAATTATGCAGGTGACAACATGAATGTTGCGATGGCGATCGAGGAGGCTGAAGACGAAGGTATCGTAGTGAAAAAGGTTGTTGCTAATGATGATGTTGCTTCGGCATCGAAGGAGGATATCGCCAAACGACGTGGTGTAGCAGGTGAGATCTTTATGTGGAAAACAGCGGGCGCGAAAGCTGCTATGGGCGGATCTTTAGATGAGGTCGTAGCGGTGGCACAAAAGGCGATTGACAATACACGAAGCATGGGTATTGGATTAAAGCCATGTTCGATCCCTGAGGTTGGACACGCCAATTTTGAGATCGCAGATGGTACTATGGAGGTTGGAATCGGTCATCATGGTGAGCCGGGTGTCGAGGTTTGTCCTTTGGAGACATCGGCGCAGATGGCAGCACGTTTTTGTGATATGATCCTTCCTGATTTGCCGCTTTCGAGTGGTGATGAGGTTGCGGTATTGATATCAGGTTTAGGTGCGACACCAGTTATGGAGCTATACATAATGTTTAATGATGTCGAGAAAATCCTCACTGAGAAGGGTATTAAAATTCATATTTCATATGTTGGTGACTACTTCACATCGCTAGAGATGGTTGGAGTCACATGCACGATCATGAAGCTAGATGATGAGTTGAAGGAGTGTATGGATTATGAGTGTGAGTCGGTAGGTTTAACACAATTTCAGCGTTAAGAGTATGAAGAGTTCATTTTCGAATTTGGAGGGTGCAAAGATCATATTAGATATGATTGATGTTATACAGGAGAATAAACAATATTTAAGTGATATTGATGGTCTTATTGGAGATGGAGATCATGGCATCAATATGAATAAAGGGTTTCAACTTTGTAAGGATAAGCTAGCGACTCAACCGGGGGATTTGGCCTACTCTGCAAAGACTTTATCTAAGATCCTTATGATGAAGATCGGAGGATCTATGGGGCCTCTATATGGCAAGCTATATGGTGGTTTTGCAAAGGCGTTGGAGGGTAAGGAGCAGATTACTAAAGAGGATATGCAGGTGGCTCTTGGTGCAATGTTAACCTCAATTCAAAGTATATCTCCAGCGAAACCCGGTGATAAGACACTCCTTGATACGCTAACTCCGGCTATAGCGGCATACAATGGTGCTATAGAGGAGAGTAAAGATTTCATCGAGGCTCTTGATGCAATGAAGATTGCAGCTGAGCAGGGACGTGACTCAACCAAAGATATGGTTGCGATGTTGGGTCGCGCGAGTAGACTTGGTGAGCGATCTAGAGGTGTTATGGATGCTGGTGCTACATCATGCTGTCTGCTGCTTAGTTCGTTGGTTGAGAGCTGTCGAGTATTGTTAAATTAAATAAAGAGTAATAAAAATGGCAAATATTAAACAAGGAGTTATCATAGGATTTTTAAGTAAAACTCAAGATCGTTTTTCGGAGTATCAAGTGGCTCTAGATTTGGAGCAGAAGCTACAATATGTAGATAAGATAGATGGCTTTACGGGTGTTGAGATGGTCTATCCATACGAGGCTTTAGAGCCAAGTGAGACAGTTGCGTTGATGAACAAATACAACTTAGAGTTTGCGGCGATCAATGTAAATATCAAGAAAGAGGCAGAATGGGTTGGAGGTGCGCTCACACGTAGAGATGATGGCGTTAGAGCACGTGCTGTCGATATGATCAAAAAGGCGAAGGATTTTGCAAAGGCTGTGGGAGCTCCTCACGTCACTTGCTGCCCATTGAATGATGGTTATGATCTTATCTTTCAAATTGATTATAAAAAGGCGTGGAATAATATGGTTGATGCAGTGGCTGAAGCAGCTGATTATCTACCTGAAATTCCGCTCTTTATTGAGCCTAAATATTCGGAGACACGAGTGCATTGTCAAATTGACTCTACTGCTAAGGGTGTGCTCTTGTTGAAGGATATCGCGTGTAAAAATGTAGGTATCACGCTCGATATGGGACATTCATTGCAGAGTCAGGAGAATCCAGCTCAGGCGCTTTCGTTGATCTATGAGAATGGCTTTGATGCTTATATCCACACCAATGATAATGATACTAAGGCTGATTGGGATCTAATTGGAGCGAGCCACCACTTCTTGCAATATGTAGAGACTATGTTTTGGGCTCAGGAGTATGGCTATGATAAATATTTCACAACAGATGCTTCGCCACGCATTTTCAATATTCTTGACTTTTTTAATGCTCACTCTCACGTGACAAGCGGTGTTTATGAGTTGGCAAAGTCACTGAATCATGAGCAAATCCTCGCTTTGATGCAGGAGGAGAATTATAGCGAACTTATGAAGATGGTAAATAAATCTATCTACAGATTGTAGTTTAAATCACAAATAAAAACTCCCCGAATCATACGAATTTCGGGGAGTTTTTATTTGTGATATAATTTGTCTCAGAATTAATTTTTCTTAGCGGCTTTCTTAGCAGCTTTTTCAGCTTTCTTTTGCTCTTTTGCAGCATTATCAGCCTCATCTTGCGCTTCTTTGGCAGCTTGTGCTCCGATTGTCGTGATCAATATAACTCCTCCGGCGCCACGAGTACCATAAACTGCTGTTGATGCTGCATCCTTAAGTACATCTACAGCGTAAACTTCATTAGGATTAATTCCCGGGTCAGAATCATACACTACACCATCAACCACATATAGTGGCGAATTCCCAGCTAGGATAGAGTTTAGGCCACGAATAGCAACGCTATATGTATCTCCCGGATTGCTAACAGAGTTTGCCACTGTTACTCCAGCGACTTTTCCTTGTAGCGTAGAGTTGAAATCTGACGTTGACCCTTGTGTCATATCCTCTCTGCTTAGGGTTGTTATCGCTCCTGTTACGTTGCTCTTTTTTTCGCTTTTGTATCCGATATTAACCAGTTCATCACCATCATAATAGCTATAAACCTCAAGTGATACATTATAATTCTTACCCGGCTTAATCTTCTTTTTTGTAGGTTTAAGTTCGTCAAACCCAAATACAAGGTTACCTTTAATTGGCACTCCATCGAGAGTGAAATCACCCTTATTATTTGTTAATGTCATAATATTGGTTCCCTCAACCACAACTGTTGCACCTGCGATTGGCAGATTACCGTACAGTGATGAGGTTACTTTTCCACTAACTGTGATAGTCTCGGCTGAGGCTATGTTGCATGTGAACATTAGAGCAAAGAGTGATAATACACATCTTTTGCCTATTTGAGGTTCTTTGGTTGTTTTTGTTGGTTTCATAATTATGTGTAAGATAATGTTTACTAGTTTGTTGTATGCAATTATAGTAAATATTTGTTGTTTTTGCAAGTTTTTCACCCGGTTATTTATTATCAACAATATTATGTATATTGATTTTTTTTGCCTATTTTTGTAAAATATACATACTTAACACATGGATCTAAATAATATAAATATAGACAATCGTGATCTCTTCAATAAATGTTGGAAGTTGCACGAAATGTCGTTGATGAAGAGAGAGTTTCGCTTAAGGTAATGACATACCCAAGTGGTATATCTCAAATGGGACTAGTGAACTTTATGGATGATTACTTCCCAATAATACATTTCAAGGATCAAACGACTAACCTAAAATAACCAAAATATGAAAAGAGTAATTACATTATTGTGCGCAATTTGCGCTGTAGTAACAGTGTCGGCTGAGGATAATGCGACGTCGGGGCTAACAGTACCAAACAAGAACTATGAAGCATATGTGAATTTTGATGATGCTCCCGTGCGACAGACAGATAAATATCCACTTTCTGACCAAGAGAATGTTGGAGGATGGAAACTGCAGAAAAAATATTGTGAAGAGTTTGATGGCAAGCAGCTAGATAGTAATAAATGGTACCCGAATAATCCAAATTGGATAGGACGTGAACCGACCTGTTTCCACACCTCTAATGTCTCATTGCGAGATGGCTATGCAGTCTTTAAGATCAACCAACATGGTGATGAGGAGCTTCCCGAGGGTTTTACTCACTCGGCCGGATTTATTGTGAGTAAAAATATGTTCCAATATGGATACTACGAAGCTAGGCTAAAACCAAATAAATCACCTTGGATCACAGGGTATTGGATGTCAAATCCGTATGATACAGAGTGGCGAACAGAGATTGACATGTGTGAAAATGCCCCGGGAATTACTGGTAACGAAAATGATTTGAACTCTAATTTTCACGTCTTTTTTGCCCCAGAAGATAAGGGTGATGTAAAGAAACATTTCTCGATTAGTAAGAAATATCACGTTCCATTTAACCTTAGTGATGATTTCCATGTTTGGGGAATGGATTGGACGGAGGAGTATATTAGGCTCTATTTGGATGGGGTGTTGTATCGCGAAATAGAGAATGAATATTGGCATCAGGAGCTCCGTATCAATGTAAATAATGAATCGAATAAGTGGTTCAAAGCTCTACCAGATGGAGATTTGGGCGTAGATGAGGAGTATCTTGTCGACTATATTCGTGTTTGGAAACGTAAATAAACTTTATAATAAATGAGACTTTTAACCTGTTTAGCACTACTATTTTCAGTAACATTGGCATCGGCCGATGAACTACCAATTTGGAAAGACAGCTCCAAATCTTTTGATGAGAGAGTCGAGGATCTTTTGCCTAGATTAACAATCGAGGAGAAGCTCCGATATTTCAGTTCAGATATACCTGCAAGTGAGAATCTAGGTATTCCCTCTTTCATGTGGTATGCTGAGGCACTTCACGGAGTTCTTTCATTCGGATGTACCT
Source organism: Rikenellaceae bacterium (assembly GCA_047174605.1). Classification (GTDB taxonomy): domain Bacteria; phylum Bacteroidota; class Bacteroidia; order Bacteroidales; family Rikenellaceae; genus Alistipes. The sequence goes on from JBCQTX010000029.1 coordinate 5,651, forward strand.
CTTTCCCTCAGAATAATGCTATGGGAAGTACATGGGATCGAGAGTTACTCTTTGACGTTGCGTCGGCGATATCTGATGAGGTGCGCGCGCTGCATAGTGCAGGTCGTAGTCAAGTGATGATCTATTCACCTACTGTAAATATGTCACGTGATCCGCGTTGGGGACGTAACGAGGAGTGTTATAGTGAGGATCCATATCAAATGTCAGAGATGGCGAGGATGTATATTCGAGGTATGCAGGGAACACACCCTAAATATCTTAAAACTGTATGTACAGTAAAGCATTATGTTGCGAATAATGTGGAGAATAAGCGTGAGCAGATTCATTCAATGATAAATGAGCGTGATCTTCGTGAATACTATCTTCCTGCATACAAGGCTTGTATCGTCGATGAGCGTGCGGCAGGTGTTATGAGCGCATTAAATGGTTTGAATGGAACAGCGTGTAGCGAGGATAGATGGTTGTTATCAACAGTTCTTCGTGATGAGTGGGGATTCGAGGGTTATCTTGTAGCAGATTGGGGTGGTGTCGGTGCAATCTGTACCTATCGTAAGGATGCTAACTCTTTGGAAGAGGCGGCTGTACGAGCACTTCGAGCAGGTTGTGATCAAGAGTGTTTCCGCCCACGTGAGTCGCCGATGGTTAAAGGGCTTACTGAGGCGTATAAAAATGGATTGATCACAGAGTCCGATTTAGATTTGCCACTTCGTCGCCTTCTGAAGCTACGTTTCATGGTTAATGGATTCTGGTTAGATGATGAGTGTCCATATAACAACACTCCAATGTCGTTGGTAGAGTCAGACGAGCATAGAGCACTTGCACTCAAGGCTGCTGAGAAGAGTATCGTTTTGTTGAAGAATGAGAATGAGATTCTTCCATTAAGTTCTGATATCAAGAGCATTGCTGTGGTTGGACCATTTGCAGATAGATGTTGGTTGGGAATCTACTCAGGCTCTCCAACAAATAAAGTTTCGCCACTTCAAGGTATTAGGGATAGATTCAATGGTGAGGTAATGTACGCAGAGGGATGTGCTGTTACGGAGATTGAGGATCATGTTGATATGTCTAAGGCTATTGATATTGCAGGCAAGGCAGATGTTGTTATTGCATTTGTAGGAAATGATGATACAACCTCTACAGAGAATAATGATCGTGAGACTCTTGCATTGCCCGGCAGACAGCAAGAGCTATTAGATAAGTTGTGTGAAACTAATGATAATGTGGTTGTCGTGCTTGTTCCGAGTGGACCAACAACAATTGGTGATGCGCAACAAAATGCAGATGGTGTGATTTGCGGATGGGCAAATGGTCAAGAGCAGGGTACGGCAATTGCGAATGTCTTATTTGGCGATACTAATCCGGGAGGAAAGGTCTCTACGACATGGTTTGCATCTGACTCAGATTTGCCAGATCTTCACGATTATAATGTTCGTAATAATAGAACGTATATGTATTTCAATGGGGAGGCTTTATATCCATTTGGCTTTGGACTTAGTTATACAACATTTGAAATCTCAAATATTAAGTTGAGCAGCAATAAGTTAAATGCGGGTGGAGAGATAAGCGTTACTGTTGATGTTAAAAATACGGGGAAAGTAGCTGGTGATGAGGTTGTTCAGCTATATATCAAGGACAATGTATCTGAGTCAGTAGAGGCGAAAAAGATGTTACGCGGATTTGAGAGAGTAACACTTCAAAGTGGTGAGAAAAAGAGCGTGACCCTAAAATTAACACATGATAACTTTAGTCATTGGAGTGACGAGAAAAATGATTTTGTAGTCTCTGAGGGCGCTTATGATATTATGGTTGGAAATTCATCTGTTAACACTCCCCTAATTCTTAGTGTTGATGTTGCAGGTGGCGTTATCCCAGAGCATACGTTGTACACTGTAGATCATGATGACTATGATGCAGATCCACGTTACAGATCTCACTATTTCGGGGGCAAGATTATCGCACCTGAGGTTGAAGTAGAGAAACCAGCTGTTAAAACGGTAGGAGGTCCTCATTGGTCGGAGTATATGGTTAATTTTGTTGATCCGGGATTCTATGTTAGTGAGTGGACAATTAATGTTAACTACAAATCAGAAAAGGCAAATACAAAGGTTGCTGTTGAGTATGATGGAGTTATTGTAATCAAGGAGACGTTCTTCGAGAAGGCAGGAGAGGCGACTCAAGCTGTAAAAGTTCCTAAACCAGAGTATGGCCTGCCAACGAGAGTTCGTTTTATTGTTGAAGATGGGGTAGATGTAGAGTCAATTGATGTTGTTTGGCCTAAGGATAATACTATGACCAACTACAATGTGCCAGTTAGTGTAAAGTAAGTATATGACGGCGAATTTCACAGGAGTAATAGTTGCAGTAGCTACATTTTTGATAATTGGGCTTTTTCACCCAATTGTGATTAAGTCGGAGTACTATTGGGGCGTTAAGTGTTGGTGGGTGTTTTTGCTGCTAGGTATAGCAGCACTAACCGCATCACTATTTATAACTAATTTTATAGCCTCTATGATTCTCGGAGTTTTAGGAGTAACGCTACTTTGGAGCATTCTCGAAATTTTCGAACAACGAGAGCGTGTGAAGAAGGGGTGGTTCCCTAAAAATCCTAATAGGGAGTAGGAGTTGGAACTATTGAAAAGAGCCTACTTTAATGTTGATTATATTCACATTAAAGTAGGCTCTTTATGATTGGAATAATAAATGACGTGAAGAGACCCATAAGTCCAATAGCAGCGCCACCTACAGCTCCCTCCAAAGCACCAAGCTCAATCGCACGTGCTGTTCCAACAGCATGGGATGCAGAGCCTAATCCTAGGCCACGTGCGACAGAGTCTGTTATACGACAAATCTCGAAAACTTTGACTCCAACAACATTTCCAAACAAACCAGCTACTACAACAGCTAGTGATGTTAGTGCAGGAATTCCACCCATGCTCTCCGATAGGCTCAATGCTATTGGCGTGGTGACAGATTTTGGCTCAAGCGATATCATTACAATCTCTTCAAATCCAAATATGTATGATAATCCGATAATGCTTGTCACACCAACGAGACTGCCAACAAACGTCGAGACAACGATAGATAACTTATACTCTTTTATTCGATTTATATTCTTGTGCATCAAGTAGCTCAAACATACAACTGAGATGCTAAGTGTAAAGTTGATGAATCCATTCGATGCATAGTAGTGTGAATATTCGACTCCCGTCAGTTTCAAAAAACATATCACAGCTGCAGTTGATACGATAATGGGCGTAAAGATCATTATTGGGAAACGTTTATAAAGCAGCTGTGCACCATAGTAGATACAAATGGTGAGTGCCAATAAAAACATCTGTGAATTGATTATCGCTTCCATTTTTTACCTAAATATTGTTGAACGTAACCCACGACTATTAAAACAAGTATGGTTGATATGAGAAGTGTGGCGATTACGGCAATCCAATCGTGGGCAATCATTTTATAGCTGATCACGATTCCGGCTGTGACAGGGATAAACAGCAACATCATGTTACTCAACACAAAGTTGCACATCCCCTTAATATCCTCCTCTTTGACCGCCCCATGCTGAAGCAAACCGAAGAGAATCAACATCCCCAATACATTACCCGGTATAAATCCGCCGATTATACGACTCAACACTTCGCCGAGTAGATATATAATTACGATTATTGTTATGCCTTTAAGCTCCTTGCTCATAACTAGATACCCTTATTTGCAATCGCTAATTGTTTGGCGTACTCTCTCTTTGCAACAAAATAATATAGCAAAAATGCAAAAAAAGCGATTGAGATACCAATGATGTAAATAGCCTTATAACTCCATATATGTGCAATAGTACCACCGATCAACATTCCAATCCCCGAACCCAAATCAAGAGCGATGAAATATGTAGAGTTTGCTGTACCACGACGAGATGCAGGTACGAGGTCGATCATCATAGCTTGTATTGATGGCGCTACTAGGCCAAATCCAAGCCCCAAACACATAGATACAATTGGGAAGGTAATAGATGTGAGATAACTCACGAATAACAAACCTGCAGCAATAATAATAATTGTTCCAGCTTGTAGTATCTCAGAGTGCAATCCCTTTCGAAGAAACTTCGCTGCTGATACTCGTGCGATAATGATACCCAATGCGAAGAACATAAAGAAGTTCGCAGGATTCGTATTGATCCCACAACTACGAACATACAATGATACATAGACCATTAATGTTCCATATAAAAAGTAGAGTAGGGCTATGATAGTTGCTACAGAGAGCCCCTCTCGAAGTATGAAACGATCTAGCGATAGTGGCTCATGCTCTTTGGGCTCTCGAGGTTTTGTTCGAACAAATGTCGCGATACCTACACCTACCCATGCGCAAACTGTTGCAAATATAAAGAGTTCTTTATATGAAAAGTATTCAATCATATAGAGACCAAGCATTGGGCCAATAGCCATTGCCAAGACTATAATAGCCCCGTAGTAACCAATTCCCTCGGCACGACGAGATGATGGAATAACATCAATGGCCAAGGTGTTTGATGCTGTTGTAACCATAGCAAACGTTGCCCCGAGCAATACGCGAGTTATAATAAGCTCTATGATTGAGCTTGATATAACATATCCAATAAAGAATATGGCGAAGAGCGTAAAGACAAATAGGTAGAGTTTTCGACGATCAAACTTATCCACCATATATCCAGAAAAAGGTCGTGTAAGCAATGCTGTAATGATATATGAAGCTGCAACGATTCCAGCGATAGAGGCATCTGCTTTGAAATGGTCAACAACATACATTGCAATAATAGGCATAAGCAGATAAAATGCCACAAACATAAATAGGCTCGCAATAGACATTATTATGAAATTGCGATTGAAAAGTCTCTCTTTGATCTCCATTCTCTCTAATTTTTTCAGCCGCAAATATAATCATTAATTGTTAACGATCTACTTTATATTAGATTTTTAATGAAAAATCATACCCTATTTAACGCGTTCCAGTAACGCCTCAACCCTTGCAGCGGCCTCGTCAACTCTTGCTCGCTCTATTATGCCACTCTCAACACCATCAACAACTGTCTTGATGAATCGATCTGTAATGCTAAACTCCTCATCACGAATGTTGCTACTAATAATGAATAGGTCGACCCCAGCATTGAGTGCAAGGATTACGCCCTGTTCAAATCCATAATGATCTGTGATGGCTTTCATCTGCATATCATCCGAAACCACAACTCCCTGCCAACCTAGTACACCTCGAAGAAGGGAGTCAATGGTTGGTTTGGATAGGGTAGCGGGATACTCCGTGTCGAATTTTGAATTGTAGAGGTGACTTACCATAACCATATCACACAACTTGTTGTTTATTAACTCTTTATATGGTATTAATTCTTCCTTTTTCCATGTGTCAGAGATATCTGTAAAGCCAAGGTGGCTATCCATAATTGAGTTACCATGTCCCGGAAAATGCTTTATAGATGTTAGAACACCGTGTTTGTGATGCTCCTCGACGTATATATATGCTAACTCTGCAACTCGATTTGCATCTGCAGAGAATGAGCGTTTTACACCTCCGATAACGGGGCATTTCGGGTTTATATCTACATCTACTACGGGGGCAAAATTTACATTTATTCCCACGGATGCAACCTCCGAGGCGATTACAGCTCCATTTTTGCGAGCTAAAGAATTCCCGTCAGCCTCTCCGACCTCTTTGTGTGATAGCATATTTACGAACCCATATTTACTCTTCATACGATTTACCAATCCGCCCTCTTGGTCAATCGCGATAAGAATAGGCTCTTGTCGTAGAGTCTTCAAATCAGTTATAAACCCCTCGAAATGAGCCCTAGAATCTATTCCGGTCTCAACTGGTTCGATATTATGCTCAAAGAGAATGATCCCCGAAACTCCCCGATCAACGACATCTTCGATAACCGGGTTATTATCAGAGAGAGACGTTCCTTTCACCCCAATCATGAGTAGCTTTGCCGCTTGATGTTCAAGTGATGGAGCGTTTTGTGCTATAGCCATTGTGCACACGGCCATAGAAAATATTGTGGTTATAACTCTTTTCATTTTTTTATATCTGTGTTAATTATATATTGAGGCAGCAACGCAATTTGCAACCAAGGCGCGTAGTCGAACCATATATTTTGATTCGTACTCTTTAGCATGAATACCATTAGTTAATAGTATTACAGCTACATTATGCTCTTTGTCTAATGTTATCGAGCAACCCGTAAATCCGGTGTGGCCAAATGACCCATCCCCAAATAGATCTCCTATGTTCGATGAGTATGCTGAGCTAACATCCCACCCTAATGCACGACCGAACGACGCAACTTTATTTGGGACTCTACACATAGCATCCACCGTTATGGGGCTTAGTATGCGTTTCCCGTTGTAGATTCCGCCACTTAATATTGTCGTGGCTAAAATCGCTAAGTCAGATGCAGTGGAGAATAGCCCAGAATTTCCCGAGACTCCATTGTTAACATGATATGCCAATGGGTCATGCACAACACCTCTAATAACACTATCGCGGCTAACTACCTCAGTTGGTGCAATATCGCTCTTGTCTGCCCATTCCAAAGGTAGATAATCCGTATTATTCATCTGCAACTTATCGAATATATTCTCATTTGCGAATTCTTGCAGGCTCTGTTTTGTGATCTGTTCGATAATGTATTGAAGTAGAATGTAGTTTATACAGCTATATTTGAAATCTTTGCCCGTCTCGTACTCTAGATTTGCACTTTTGGTATATTCGATAAGTGCTTTTGCATCGGACTTACCATATTTACTCTGAAGTGTTTTCGGTGATACATACGATGTTATACCCGATGTATGGGTCATCAGATCGCCAATCTTAATCGTACATCGACGGCCATTATAACTCTTTGTCTTATTAAAGTCCGGTATGTATAGATCTAGATTGTCCCTCAACGAGAGTTTTCCTCGCTCAACAAGTATCATTGCCGAAATCGCAGTAGATACTGATTTAGTACACGATGCAAGGTCAAATATCGTGTTCTCATCCATCGGCTCGATTGAGGGCGTTAAACTCTTCTTGCCATATGCTTTTATATATGCTATTGCTCCATCTTTCACCACAGCGAGAACAGCTCCGGGGATATGTCCACTCGATATCTCTTTCTCAATTGCTGAATCGGCATACTCTAGGTGGACGCTCGACATACCCACACTTTCAGGTAGTACCTTTTTGAGTGGCTGCGCAAATAATGCAGAGTTAACGAGTGTTAATATTAAAATTGTTGTAAGTAATCTCATCTTTTGTAATCGTCATAAATTATATATTTCTTTCGCATATTTCTGTACTCATTGAGATCATCTGCCCAAGTAGCTTTGATCTCCTCCTCGCTCTTACCATCTATAAGCATTTTCCTAACGTTGCTATCCCCTACGAGTCGATCGAATAGGCTTACACTAGAGATAAATCCAGCACTTTTGCCTGATAGCTTCATGTAATCTATAAAGTAACTAAGTGATAAGCCTTTAGGTGGAGTCACCTCGCGTAGATTTAAGCCATAACATTTCACCCCGTTTTGTAGCGGATTCTTCTCAAAACCGGCTAATGGTTTAGGGGTGAATGTATAGTCTCCAAACTTTGGATCTGGATAACCAATTATTTGAAAAGGTTCGTATGTGCCTCGTCCAACACTTATTTTTGTCGCTTCAAATAGACACAGCGAAGGGTATAGTGCAATTGCTTGATCATTTGGGAGGTTTGGGGATGGTTTTATCGGAAGAGAGTAGTGGTCTCCGTGACTCCATCCATCAATTGGGATGACTGTTAGGTCAACAACATTATTACCAGACCATCCTTCACCATTTATCATAAGTGCTAATTCACCGATCGTAAGACCATGTAGAATAGGGATAGGTAGCGCACCCACAAATGAGATGTTCTCAGGGGTTATAATTGGGCCATCAATGTAGTCATTTGGATTGGGGCGATCTAATACCATTAGTTGAATACTCTCCGTAGAGCAACTCTGCATAATATAGTAGAGTGTACTTATATAGGTGTAAAATCTAGCACCTACATCTTGTATGTCAAATATTAGAAGATCAATATCTTTGAGCTGTTCGGCTGCTGGCCTCCTATTAGATCCATATAGAGAGACTATGGGTAATCCGCTTTTTGAGTCACGCCCATCATCAACGTGCTCACCGGCATCAGCATCACCGCGAAAACCATGTTCGGGTGTGAATATTTTGCGAACATCAACATCCAACGCGATGAGAGTATCCAATAGGTGGGTTTTGTCACCACCGATGCATGAGGTCTGATTTACTATCAACCCGACTCTTTTGCCCTCTAATTGATTAATGTATTGATCGATTCTATCTGCTCCATTTTCAATAGAGTATGCCATACAACTCAATGAAAGTAGAGTTGCTAGTAATGTTATTTTCTTAAGTACTCTACACCTTATAGTGATATACCCTCTTTGCATATGGTTGTTGTTTTGGTTAGTTATCCACAAAGTTATCAAATAAATCGTAATATGCAAAACGCGTGACACTATTGATGTGCTAATGATAAAAAAATGTATATTAATAAATCAAAATACAATAATAATTTCTACTTTTGTAATACGGAGGTGAACTCCGCCTAAAACGACTAAACAACATAATAATGAATAACAACTATTTAAGGCTCGGTGTAGCCTCAATTTCGCTGCTAGGCGCAGCGTGTTCAGAAGCACCAAAAGTACAACCAAACATCCTTTATGTGATGGCTGATGACCACACATCTCAGGCAATTGGAGTTTATGAGAGTATCCTTACCCCTCTCAATCCTACTCCAAACATCGACAAGATGGCAAGAGATGGTGTTGTGTTTGATAACTGTTTTTGCACCAACGGTATATCAACACCAAGTCGCGCTTGTATTATTTCGGGTCAATACTCTCAAACTAACGGAGCTCTAGATCTTTATGATACACTAAATGTTGAGAAACAGTATCTACCAAAGGAGCTCAAAGCGCTAGGTTATCAAACTGCAATGATCGGTAAATGGCACTTGAAGAGTGAGCCAGTTGCATTCGATTATTACGAAGTGTTACCACTTCAAGGAAAATACTTCAACCCGACATTTAGAGTTCGGGGAGAGGGTGCATGGGAGGAGAATGAGACTCACTATGAGGGCCATGTTACCGATATTGTCACTGATATATCTCTTAATTGGTTGAAGAATAGAGACAAGACGAAGCCATTTTTCTTGATGCATCATTTTAAGGCGCCACATGATAACTTTGAATTTGCTCCTCGATATGCAGATTATCTGGAAGATATTGAGATTCCGGAGCCAAGTAATTTATATGGACAACCTGCGCCCGGATTTGGATCTGAGGCGACACGAGGACGCAATGACTCTCTAATTCATCTAATTGGATCATCTATTTCCAAAAGAAATCATGACCGTGATCAAGGTCGTGCATTAGGTGTTGATCAGAATTTGGAGGGCGATGAATATACACACGAAAGTTACCAAACATACCTCAAGTATTATCTACGATGCGTGAAGGGAGTGGATGATAATATGGCTCGTATTATTCAATACCTAAAGGATGAGGGTATCTATGACAACACAATAATTGTCTATACGGGAGATCAAGGAATGTTCCTTGGAGAGCACGATTACACAGACAAGCGTTGGATGTATGATCCATCAATGCGTATGCCATTTATTGTGCGTTATCCAGAGTCAGTGAAGGCTGGGCGAAGTGACCTAATGATTAACAATACTGATTTTGCACCAACTCTTATTGAGATGGCAGGCGGCGAAGCTCCTGAGTATATGCAAGGAAAGAGTTTTGCAAAACAGCTACAAGGTCTCTCGGATGAGGAGTTGCGCGAGGCAACTTACTATCGTTATTGGATGCATATGGCATCTATGCACTGTAACCCGGCACACTTTGGAGTACGAACAAAAAAGTATAAGTTGATATTCTATTATGGTGTTGATTATGTTCCGGGAGGTCGTAATCTTTGGGGAGGTCGAAATGGCCTTATTACTCCTGCAGCATGGGAGTTCTATGATTTGGAGAGTGATCCAAACGAGATGAGCAATGAGTACCAAAATCCGAAGTATAAGCAGATCATTGCGGATCTTAAAGAGGAGATCTTGCGACAACGAAAAGAGTTGAATGAGGGGGATGAGAAGTATCCTCATATTCAGGAAATTATTGATGAGCATTGGAATGACTAAGATGTTTGCAGAGTTGAAATAGACTCTGCAAACTTACCCACTTTATATAACTGCCTCCATCTAAGCTAAACCCACTAATAACAATTAATTATGACCAATTCAAAAAATATAATTCTTCCGCTATCGTTCATTGGTTTGATGTTCTTTTCAATAGGTTTTGCATTGGGAATTAACTCTTTTTTAGTGCCGGTATTACAATCTAGCATGAACCTTCCTGCTGGTGTAACATACTTGTTAATTGCAGCAACCTTCTTGCCTTTTTTAATCTTTGGACTACCTGCAGCGTCATGCATTACTAAGATCGGATATAGAAGAACGATGGCGCTGTCGTTCTGGATATTTGCACTAGGATTTGGAGGTTTTATACTCTCTGCATATCTTCAAAACTTCTACCTTTTCTTATTGGCATCGCTCATAAGTGGTGCAGGAAATGCCTTTTTGCAAGCTGCTATCAACCCTTATATCACAATTCTGGGCCCTATTGAGAGTGCTGCAAAAAGAATGAGTATAATGGGGGTGTGTAATAAATTGGCATGGCCGGTATCCCCACTCTTTTTTGCACTGTTAGTACCAGATTCTGCCAATGTATCAGTATCGGATCTTTATATTCCATTCTCAATTATTATAGTGATATTTATCGCTCTCAGTGTTGTATCAATGCTAGCTCCTCTGCCAGAGGTTAAAGCGGTTGGTGAGGATAGTGATGATGATAACGAAAGTGTTACGGAGTGTAAATATGCTGAGAATAAAAGTTCTATATGGCAGTTCCCTCACCTAATTTTGGGGGCGATCACACTATTTGTTTATGTGGGAGTCGAGACTCTTTCGTTGGGGACAGCGGTAGATTATGCTACTACTATCGGCTTGAAAGATCCGGATTTATATGCCTGGGTACCTAGTGTAGGAATGGTTGTTGGTTATATATTTGGAATACTATTTATTCCTCGCCTTCTTAGTCAAGAGGCGGCTATGAGAATATGTGCTGTTATTGGATTGTCGGGTGCTGTTGCAATGGTTCTTTTACCTATCACTCTCTCAATATGGGCGCTGTTTGTGATGTCTTTGGGGTGTTCAATTTTGTGGCCAGCTTTATGGCCATTAGCGATTGCTGATCTAGGACAATTCACAAAATCGGGTAGTGGGTTGTTGACTATGGCAATAGCAGGAGGTGCGGTAATCCCTACAATATTCGGATTCTTGAAAGATGTAGTTGGAGCTCAACAAGCGTATTGGCTAGCAGTGCCGTGTTTTGCAATTATATTCTTTTATGGTTTTGCAGGTTACAAGATTAGAACAAAATAAGATAAGGATGAGGGGTTATATTGACCCCTCATACCATGCATCTATCATCTGACGAGCAATGCTCAATTTAGGTGGGATCTCTGGCATATTCTCACGGGTATAGAATGCACCAGATGTTAGTTCATCGTCCTGTAGCTTGATCTCACCACTTACATAATCAGCCACAAAACCAACCATCAAACCACTAGGGTATGGCCAAGGCTGATTTCCGAAGTATCGCAAATTATCTACGCGAAGTCCAGTCTCCTCAAATACTTCACGATGAACACACGCCTCGAGAGTCTCACCGACCTCCAAGAATCCAGCGACTAATCCATTTTGTGTTCCTCTATAACTTCGAGCGTGAACAAGTAGGATTGAGTCCTCTTTTTTCACAAGGACTATTGCGGCAGGGGAGATACGTGGGTAGAATTCCTGATTACATTGAGGGCATTTTTTAGCTATTGGTGCGATTTGAGGTGTTTGTACGCCACATTTTGGGCAAAATTGACTATTCTTATCCCAATGCAGAATCTGAGACGCCTTGCCAGCTGTGTAGTATTCATCCCATGTGAGTAGGTCGAACGTTGATCTGATATCAACCATTTTGTAATCCGCAATAGGCTCTTCGATCTCAAATGTCTTACACTCAATGGAGTTCAAGGTACTAAAAGTGTGAATCGTTGTCTCTTTTGGTGGCTTAATAGGTGGTACTACACCTATAGGAATTGTTAATTTGTTATCTGTAGGGTCGAGCAACACCGCTCCTTTGCAGATTATAAACCAGTAGTATTTATCTTGTGCCATGATTATGTTATTGAAAAATTATCTATTTTTATTGTGCAAATATATAAATAATAGTAACTTTGTCAATCATAAAAACCTAAAAACAATGAGGAGTAATAGAGAACTTTATCCACTTATGATTTTGGCAACGCTTCCTACAATGGGAAGTTGCGCTGGAGATCAAGGCTCTACGGAGCAACCAAACATCATCTACATCATGTCAGATGACCATACTGCAAATGGTATTGGTGCATATGGTGGCCGTTTTGCATCGCTAAATCCAACACCAAATATCGATCGTATCGGTAAGGAGGGTATTATTATGCAGAATGCGTTCTGTACGAATGGTATCAGTACGCCATCACGTGCTTGTATCATATCAGGACAATATAGCCAGACAACTGGCATCATGGACTTTGAAGAGCCAATGGCTATTGAGAGACAACACTTGCCAATCGAGATGAAGAAATTGGGTTATCAAACTGCTGTTGTCGGTAAATGGCATTTGGGTAACCAGCCAGAGATGTTTGACTATTATAATGTATTCTATGGTCAGGGTGAGTATTTCAATCCTGTGTTGTGCGAGAAAGGATCTGACGAGGAGACTAGATTGGGTGGTAGAATGGTCAAGGGTCACCAATATGAGGGGCATTGCTCCGATATCGTTTGTGATATAGCTCTGGATTGGTTCAAGAATAAACGTGATAAGGATAAACCATTTTTGTTCTGCTATCAGGATAAAGCCCCGCATGATATGTTCGAATTTAACCCTAAATATGCAGATTATTTAGAGGATATATATATGCCAGAGCCTGAGTCTTTGTGGGATGAGGGTACTCACGGTTCAGTTGCATCACGTGGTTACAATGATTCAATGCGCGATACAATAGGTTCGTCAATCGGACGTCGTAATATCGTTCGTAATATGGGAACAGATCTTAAGATGAATATCTCGGATGATGTTTCGGATGATGATTACAAGCGAATGGCTTATCAAGAGTATATGAAGCGTTACTTCCGTTGTGTGAAGGGTGTGGATGATAATGTCGGTCGCCTATTTGAGTATTTGGAGGCTGAGGGTTTGATGGATAATACTATTATTATCTACACCGGAGATCAAGGATTCTTCCTCGGTGAGCATGATTATATTGATAAGAGATGGATGTATGATGAGACTCAACGTATGCCATTTATGGTTCGCTACCCTAAGAAGATCAAGGCTGGTTCGACAAGTGATGCTATCGTTAATAATGTTGATTATGCTAGTACGATGATCGATATGGCAGGAGGTGTTGTTCCGGAGCATATTCAAGGAGAGTCATTCAAGGAGATTCTATACACTGGTAAAGAACCGGAGGGTTGGAAGCAGGCGACATATTATCGCTATTGGATGCATATGGGACACAATCACAACAACCCAGCACACTTTGGCATTCGTACAAAAGATTATAAGTTGATCTTTTTCTATGCTGTAGATTTCCGCCCTGATCGTAAGTGGGCTCCATACAATAAGTGCGTTGGAGTTGAGACACCTGTAGCTTGGGAGTTGTATGATTTGAAGAGTGATCCAAATGAGATGCACAATGTGTATGGCAAACCTGAGTATGCTGAGATTACAAAGCAGTTGAAGGTTGAGCTCAAGGAGCTTCGCGAGGAGCTTAATGAGACCGATGTCAACTATCCAGAGATTCAGAAGGTGATTGACGAGAATTGGGATATGTAGCCCTAATTTTACAATTCAATTTATATATGAGCCATTTCGAAACGTAAAACTTTCGTGATGGCTCTATTTTTTGTGGTGAATATCCTGCTGTTTATTTGTAATAAAACGAAAAATGTAATATCTTTGACATAGATAAATTACAAATATATTATATAATTATGGCGAAGCGATTAACGTTTGGAATTGATATCGGTGGAATCAACTCTGCATTTGGGCTTGTTGATGAACTTGGTAAAACGTATGGTGAGGGTGGAATATCAACTGCAGCATACCCTAATTTTAATGATTACCCATCATATATTAAGGATCTGACTCAAGCAATGCGCAAACTCTTGTCTGAGGTAGAGTTTGAGTATGAATTGATAGGAATTGGAGTGGGTGCTCCAAATTCAAGTTTCCAAAGTGGAATGATTGAGCAACCGGCAAATCTCTGGAAGTATAATGAGAGTAACGCTGGCCTTAGTGAAGATGATCGTCTTTTCCCATTTGTGGCGGATCTAAAAAAAGAGTTCCCGGATGTTAAACATATAGCTATCACAAATGATGCAAATGTAGCAACCATCGGTGAGATGATGTTTGGTAACGCTCGTGGCATGAGAGATTTCATCATGGTTACCTTAGGAACTGGTTTAGGTTCTGGATTTGTTGCTAATGGTGATTTGATCTATGGTCATGATGGGTTCGCTGGTGAGTTAGGCCATGTAATTGTTGAGCGCGGAGGACGTGCTTGTGGTTGTGGTCGTAGAGGATGCCTTGAGACTTATGTCTCTGCTACGGGTATCAAACGAACTGCATTTGATTTGATGGCACAGATGCGTGAGGCGAGCGAATTACGTTCCATACCATTCTCTGAGATGGATTCATATAAGGTGTTCAAAGCGGCTCAAAATGGCGATCCAATAGCATTAGAAGCATTCCGTTTTACGGGCGAGATGCTCGGACGTGCGTTGGCAGATGTTGTGACTATCACATCTCCAGAGGCGATCATTCTATTTGGAGGATTGGCAAAGTCTGGAGATTTAATCTTCGAACCAACAAAACGATATATGGAGGAGAATATGCTCTTTGTCTATCGTGATAAGGTTAAGTTGCTACCAAGTGGAATCCAAGATCGCAATATTGCAATCATTGGTGCGTCGGCATTGATTTGGAATATGGTAAAGTAGGGTAGTGATTACCCTACAATCCAATTTTGAAATTCAGCTTGGTATGTTCTACCAATTGGGAGTTGTTGATCATCATGTTTTATTGCAATGAGTTTACGTGTGTAGGACGCTATTGAGCTACGAGAGATAATGTAGGATTTGTGAATTCGCATAAATCTATCATTGGGTAGTAGAGTTTCGATATTTCGCATACTCATTTGTGAAAGGATAGGTCGAGCTCCATCTATATAGATACGGACATAGTTATCCATCGCTTCAATATATCGTATTGAGGCGATGGATATTTTCACATTCTGGTACTCTACCTTTACGACAATCTCTTCACCTGCTGGTTCAGGTTCTCTTTTCACTATTACGTCTTGCACTTTTTTCACTGCTCGTTCAAAGCGTGAGTATGCAAATGGCTTATGAAGGAAATCAACGGCATTTAGCTCAAAGCCATCAATTGCAAATTGAGCGTATGCGGTAGTGAATATTAAATTTGTGGATTTGGGTAGTGTGCGAGCAATCTCCACGCCATTTACACCGCCCATCTCAATATCAAGGAATAGTAAATCTGGCAATGTGGCTCTCACCTGCTCCATGCCAACAATAGGGTCTGAATAGGTGGTAAGTTCTATATCACCAAATCGGCTACAATATTGCGAAATTATTTTGAGAGCCATTGGCTCGTCATCTATAGCAATGCATCTCATAAATTAGCTAAGTTTAATGGTTAATGAAACATCATACACACCACTATTCTCTCCGATCAGTAGAGTGTGTTTGTGAGGGTACAACAATTCCAAACGTTTGCGACAGTTTGCAATTCCTATTCCAGCCCCTTTATTACTATCTGTTTGTGGTAAAATTGGGTTTGATGCAGTAAGTAAAAGTATGCTGTTCTCAATCTTTATATTGATAGATATTTTACTCCTCTGATGCGATGATGACCCATATTTGATTGCATTTTCCACAAAAGTGATTAATAACATTGGGGCTATCATACACTCATAACTAGAGCTGTCGCCACTATGTAGGAACTCAATGTCAGTATGTTCGTTGAGCCGATATTTCTGAATCTCAATGTATTGTTCAATATAATCTATTTCGGTTTGTATGCCAACCATATCTTGAGTCGAGTTATTGCACATATATCGCATGAGGTTTGAAAATTGCATAAATGCCTCTTCAGCCTCCTCCGACTTCGTGATTATCAAACCCAGTAGCGTATTGAGTGTATTAAATAGGAAATGGGGGTTGATTTGAGCTTTGTAAAGTGCTAATTCCGCCTTCTTCTTCTCAAACTCTATACTTTGTCGCGCGATAATTTGTTGGTTAAGTTCGGATAGCAGCGCAACGACAATACTAAATGTAGTTACCACAACATATAAAAACCATACGGCTTGTTCTAACATTTTGCTAGATGGTGGTGAGGTTGGTCTTTGTGGCCTTTCTCTAACAACGTCGTTAGCTAAGTCCATAGCTCGTCTAGCCCCTTCGGGCATCATTCTATGCCCAAAATCCATTGGGTATTGACTAACATAATAAGTTAGGATGAGTGATATTATAAATATGATAAGGGCCAATGTTGGGCGTCGTTTTTCACCATACATAAGTGGTACGGTGACCGTACGATGCAACCAATAGGTCATATAGAGCCATGCGAGGAGTATTACAACAAATATTGAGCTACTTTCCCACCATCTGTCGAGAGGAAGTAGCAACATCAAAGCGGGAATAAGTAACAGACAGAAGACGAGATCTATCTGTCTCGATATGTTTTTTGGTGCCATATTCATTATTTTTTGGTATAATACAAAGATATTAGCTTTTATTGGAATAAAAAAATTATGAGAGATCCGTTTGCCATCACATTTTTACCGTTGACCACTACAGTATATAGTCGTTACAAATATATCGATTCAAGGTAGTATCTTTGCACTATAATTAGACTGAAAACAATAATAATAGAATATGAAGAAGGCAAGACTAGCATTACTTATGTTACCCCTATTATCAGTGGTATCATTTGCACAGACAACTACGACGACAACCTCTAGCGCAACATCGGACTATACGGGCCAACAAGCAAAGACTGTCACTATCTCCTCAGAAGAGGCAAAGAAACGGGCGATGGATAGCCTTGCAATATATGATCCTGAGACCTTCTCAACACTTTTTGAGAAGGTTGTGGTTAAGGGGCGTGATACACGTGCCACTCAAAAAGGTGATAGCTTGATATATAATGCATCGGCATTTAAGGTGTTGGATGGAAGTTCAGCAGAGGATCTACTCTCGAAGATGCCCGGTATTGTTGTCGAGGGAGGTGAGGTTCAAGCTCAAGGTGAGAGTGTAGGTAAGGTCATGGTCGATGGAAAAGAGTTCTTCGAAGGAGATGTTAACCTTGCAATTAAATCATTGCCAGCAGATATCATTGAGAGCGTCGAGGTCTTTGATAAGATGAGTGATCAGGCTGAGTTTACTGGGTTTGATGATGGAAATCAAATTAAAACCATCAATTTCACGACCAAAAGTGGTTATACTCAGGGCAAGTTCGGAGAGCTCTACGCAGGATACGGTACTGATGACCGATATAAAGTTGGTGGTAATGTAAATCTCTTTAAGGATGATACCCGAATATCGATCCTTGGAATGAGTAATAATATCAACCAACAGAATTTTTCTCAAAATGACCTTGCCGGTGTTATGTCAGCATCGTCATCTGGTCGTCGCGGAAGTAGCGGCAGCTCATCAAGTATGGTTAGTAATTTGGATGGTGTGACATCGAGTAATGCAGCGGGATTAAACTTCGTTGACACGTGGGGTGAAAAGGTGAAGTTCACTGGTAGCTACTTCTTTAATCAATCTGATAATGAGCAAGAGGAGTCTACTCTTCGCGAATATTTCGAGTCATCTCTTCCCGGCATGACATATGAGGAGTATAGTGAATCGACGATGGACAACTGGAATCACCGATTCAACGCCAAAATTGATTATACGATTAATGAGAACAACTCGTTGATAATAACACCGAGTTTGAGCTTCCAGAGCAATGATAAATGGAGCTTAGTGGATGGAACTAACCTTTCGTATGGTGAGGTGACTGAGAATGTAATTACAGATAGTGATTCACATACTGATGCTTATAATATGGGTGCAGAGATCGTATTCCGTCATCGTTTCAACAAAGTTGGACGTACACTTTCGTTAATGCTGAATGGAACACTTTCCAATAACGAAGGTGAGAGTTATACGGACTATCTAACATCAATCTCTGGTTCTGAGCCTGAGAATGATGATCAATTCCAGATATCAGATACAGAGAAGTACTCGTTGCGTGCTAATTTGGTCTATACTGAAAAGCTAGCGGATAAACTCCAATTATCTGCAACATATAGCGCTTCGCTCTCTAACTCGGACATTGACAAGCAGGTATTTACAAAGTCGGATGCCACATATGATCTATATGATCAACTTGATGAGTCACTATCTAGTATTTATGAGTCGGATTACTTTACTCAATCTGGAGGTTTGGGCTTGAGATATTATGGTGGGTCACTCTCAGCAACACTTAGTGCAGATGCGCAATATGCGACACTCAATGGAGTTACGACATATCCATATAGTGGTGATATAGATAAGAATTATGTCTCAATTCTGCCATCATTCTTTGGACGCTACGAGCTGGATAGCCACAACTCATTTATGTTCAGATATAGAAGTAATACATCGTCACCATCGGTGAGCGATCTGCAGGATGTTATTGATAACTCAAACCCTCTCTTCATGTCGGTAGGTAATCCGGAGCTAGATCAGCAGGTTAACCATACGGCTAGTTTACGATATATCCACACATCTATCTTTGGTACAAGTTTCATCGCGATGCTGGGCGGTACACTGCGCAATGATTATATCGCTGATAGCACAATGGTTGCCACGACTGATGTTGCCCTTTCCGAGACTATTACACTTACCGAGGGTTCGCAATTGACAAAGCCTGTCAACTTGGATGGATATTATAGTTTGCAGGCGATGTTGACATACGGTTTCCCATTTGATTTAATTTATAGTAATGTAAATATTAGCTTATCATCAAGCTATGCGAATGTCCCGACAATCTTGAATGGAGTGCAAAGTAATACTCGTGAATTGAGCTTAGTTCCTAAAGTGGTGATTGGTAGTAATATCAGCGAGACTGTGGATTTCACAATATCATACTCGTCTGCTCTTAACTATGCACTTAGCACCGAAGAGGATTCGAATAGCAGTGATTATCAAACACATACCACTACCGTTAAGTTGGGTTGGGAGTTCTGGAAAGGATTCACTTTGCGTAGTACATTCAACTATATCTGTTACGCGGGAATCGAGATGGATGATCCTAATTACTATTTGTTAGGAGCTTCTATTGGAAAAAAATTCCTTAAGAAGCGAAGCCTCGAGGCTAAGATTGAGGCAACAGATCTTTTGAATCAGAATCGTTCATTTAAGAGATCTGTAGGAAGTAACTACTATGACTATGTTGATAGTAATGTGTTGGAGGGCTATGTAATGGCGACATTAGTATATACCTTTAGATAACAGTTACATTTATTCTGATATTTGACATTTTCGGAAACGTTTGCGGAGCTTGCAAACGTTTCCGAAAATGTTTTTTATTGGTATGCTGATATTTATATCTATTTTTTTGTTAATTTTGGATAACTACTAAAACATATAAAAATGAGCATCTTAGATTTTGTCACTATAATCGGTTTCGCACTCGGAATCATTATGGCAGGACTTTCCTTCTCGAAGAGTGGAAAAAACATGAAGAGTTTCTTCGCAGCAGGAGGTGAAGTTCCTTGGTGGATAAGTGGATTGTCACTTTTTATGGGATTTTTCTCGGCAGGTACGTTTGTCGTTTGGGGCTCTATCGCTTACTCTCAAGGGTTGGTCGCAATCACTATTCAGATGTGTATGTGCATCGCAGGTTTTATTGTTGGATTCATGATTGCCCCGAAGTGGAAAGAGACAAATGTATTGACCGCTGCTGAGTATATCTCGACTCGTTTTGGAGTCGGAACACAAAAGGTATACACCTACATTTTTTTGTTGATTTCACTTTTTACAACTGGATCATTCTTGTATCCTGTAGCGAAAATCGTAGAGGTATCTACGGGGTTGCCACTCTACTATGCTATTCTGTTGCTGGGTGTTATTTCAATCCTATATGTTGCAATCGGTGGTCTTTGGGCTGTGGTTGTGACCGATGTATTGCAGTTTGTTATCTTGACTGCTGCTGTGATTATCGTAGTTCCATTGGCACTAATGAAAGTTGATGGTGTAGGTGGCTTTATGGATGGTACACCTGAAGGATTCTTCAACTTATTTAGTGATGAGTACACCCCTTGGTTTTTGGTTGCATTTTGTATCTACAACCTCTTTTTCTTGGGTGGTAACTGGTCTTATGTTCAGCGATATACCTCTGTTAAAACCCCGGGTGAAGCTCGCAAAGTTGGATTGCTATTTGGTGGGTTATATCTCATAAGCCCAATCCTTTGGATGGCGCCACCAATGATTTATAGGGTCTTTAATTCGGGCGGTTTGGATGGACTAGCTAATGAGGGTGCATATCTTTTGATGTGTAAAGAGGCGTTGCCACAAGGGCTTTTGGGGTTGATGTTGGGAGGTATGATCTTCGCAACAGCAAGCTCTCTGAATGGTGCATTGAATATCTCTGCTGGTGTCTTTACAAATGATATCTTTAAGAGATTTAAACCAGATGCGTCGAACGAATTGTTGATGAAAATTGCTAGATATTCGACGCTTGGTTTTGGTCTTTTAGCGATCGTTGTTGCTTCGTTAATTCCATTTATGGGTGGTATTGTAAATGTTGTGATCAGCGTTGCGGCACTCACAGGTGTACCGATCTATCTTCCAATTATATGGACTCTCTTTTCTAAGCGTCAGACCTAACTACCCGACAAAAAAGATGAATGCAGCATAACAGGTTGATAATCAACAAATAAACGCCTGTGAATATTTGCAAAAGTCCCTAATTTTCAGTATCTTAGAAGAAAAGTTTGACT